>DASXJP010000107.1:0-26871 GCA_036497345.1 Thermoanaerobaculia bacterium | reverse complement strand
GGGGGGTGAAGGGGCGGGAGCTGGAGTGCGCCGTGCTCGGCTACCGCGACGTCCAGGCCTCGATGGTGGGGGAGATCGTCCCCGGCAACGAGTTCTACGACTACGCGGACAAGTACCTTCAGGACACCGCCGGCCTGAGCGCGCCGGCCGACCTGCCCGCGGCGGTCTCGGACCGTCTGCGGCGGACCGCCGTCCAGGCCTTCACCGCCATCGGCGGCGCCGGTCTCGCCCGGGTCGATTTCCTGATGGAAGGTGAGGATGAGCTCTACGTCAACGAGCTGAACACGCTTCCGGGCTTCACCAGCATCTCGATGTACCCCCTCCTCTGGAAGCTCACCGGCCTGCCGCTCCCCCGCTTGGTGGACCGCCTGGTCCAGATCGCCCTCGAACGCCACGCCGACCGCCGGCGGCTGGACGAGGGGATCAAGGAGTTCCTGGCGACGCTGGGGTAAGGCCCGCCGCATGATTCCGGCCCGGGGAGGAGATCCCGCGGTCCAGATTCGGAACGACTGGAGGCCGACTGCGTTCCAAAAAGGGAGCTCCGGTCTCGGCCGCCACCCTCCTCGCTCCTGCCAACCGATTGAGCCGCAAGGATTTGGGGAAAACGCGCCGGCGTGGCCCCGGGTCTGCACAGATCTCCGCCGGACTCCTGGGGATCGTGGTCTTCCCGCCGCACAGAGCCTACCTGGCAGCCTGCGATCAGAGCAGCTTCCCAATGTCGAGCTCTAGGGAGAGGGCACCTCCCCGAAAGCCGCCATGACATCCGGCGGTAGAAAGGCAGTGAGCGATGAAAAACAAGTGGAAGAAAATTCTGGCCGTGCTCGCGTTGGTTGGCTCCGCGTGGTGCGGCTCTCATCCATTAGCAGGGGCCGACCTCCTGGCCGCGCCGGCGCAGCCCGGCGGAGGCACCCGGGAGCTGATCGTCCTGCTGGCTCCGGCGCCCAAAGCCCCCTCTCCCGAAAGTCTCGTTGATGACGTCCAGCGGGGGCTCTCGTCCAGAGCGGTCACCGGCCTGGGCTCGCCGAAGATCGCCCGCCTGGCGATCACCGAGCGCCGGCAGGGCGAGGCCCGCGAGTGGTTGCTGGCGCATCCGGACAGCCCGGAAGCCCGCCTCGAACGCTATGTGGTGTTGAGCTACCCCGCGGTGGTCGACCTGGAAGCGGTCAAGAAGGCGCTCGCCGCCAACCCCGCGGTCCAGCACGTGGAGGAAAACGTGACGGTGCCGCTCTCCGCGGTGCCGAACGATCCCCTCTTCCAGGTCCAGAGCTCGCCGACGGCCTATCAGTGGGGAAGCTACACCCTCAACCTGCCGGCGGCCTGGGACCGTATCGAGGGGCACGCCTACGTCGGGCTCACCGACACCGGCCTGGAGGTGAATCATCCGGACCTTCGCGCCTTCCACCAGTCGGCGGGGAACTGGTTTTTTGACGGCGGCAACTTCCGCAAGCAGCTCTCCTGCGAATTCGTGAACGGGACCTCCTGCGACGACCCCACGAACAGCGTGGACGAGCACTCTCCCGTGCAAGGCCGCACGCCGACCGAGCTCGGCCACGGCACCCACACCAGCGGCATCCTCGCGGCGACCGCCAACAACAGCACCGGCGTGGCCGGCGCCTGCCAGCATTGCAGCCTGATGATGGCGAAGGTCTCGACGGTCGATTCGACGGGCTTGAACGCCAACCCTGACATCCTGGCCTTGGGCAAGGGGACGAAGTGGTTGACGGATCACGGCGCCCAGGTGATCAACGCCAGCCTCGGCGGACCCATGGACAACTGCCCCGTGGTCAACACCTGCGATGATCCGACGCAGCCCTGCCCCTTCCTGTCTTTTTACTGCCAGAACCTAGCCTACATGGACTCGCACGACGTCACCATGTTCGCGGCCTCGGGCAATTACTTCCAGGACATCGACTTCCCGGCCAAGGACCCGCGGGTCATCGCGGTCGGCGGCATCATGTCCAACGGCTCGTTCTGGCAGGAGTCGGGCTGCTCCTCGGGGCAGAACCTCTGCGGCTCGAACTACACGAAGACGGCGGGCAGCGCCATGCAGGCCCTGGTCGCTCCGGCCAAGGAGGTGATGTCGACCTTCTATGAAGGGTTCTCCTACTTCCCACCCCTCTGCGGTGATACCTCGGGGTACGGTCTGTGCACCGGCACGTCCATGGCCTCCCCGTATGCCGCGGCGGTCGGCGGCTTGGTGCGGTCGGTCAATCCGCTGCTGAGCAAGGCGTCGGTCCGCACCATCCTGACCAGCACCGCCAGCCGTTCCGCCGCCGGCCTGGGCTGGGATTCCAAGCTGGGCTACGGCATCCCGAACGCCGCCTCGGCCGTGGACGCCGCCCTGGGGAAGGTGGCGGGCACCACCCTGAAGAACCGCCTGACCCCCCTGTTCAGCTTCTACAGCAGCCTGGCCACGGACTCCTTCTACACCACGGTGCCCCAGATGGCCGCCGGAGCCCTCCAGGGCTCCTCGGCCTACACCTCGTCCGCCACGGATCCGGTGGCGTCGGGCTATACGGGCTTCCCCGGCGTCCCTGCCTGCCAATTCAGCCCCTGCGTGAGCGCCCCCAAGGCGGCGGTCTACATCTTCACCAGCGACAAGGCCCCCTACGCCGGCTCCCTGCCGCTGGTGCCGCTCTACCGCATGACCTACAGGCCGGCCAGCACCTCCGATCCTCACCGGGACACCACCTACACGACCGAATCCGGCGGCCTGGTGGCCTTCAAGGGGGTTGGCTACGAGCTCGACGGTATCGAGGGGTACATCTACCAGCGCTGCACGCCGGAGCCCTCCTGCATCCCGGCCGGCGCGGTGCGCCTCTATCGCCTCTACAACGCCAGCCGGGACGACTATGCGATCTTCCCTGAATCACAACTGGCCGCTATGCAGGCCGCCGGCTACGTCTCCTCGCCGGGGCTCAACGACTGGATCGGCTACGTCTACCCCAACGTGGACTCGGACGGCGATGGCCTCATCGACGGCTTCGAGCGGCTGATCGGGACCAACCCGAGCTCCGCCGACAGCGACTGCGACGGGATCTCCGACGGCGCCGAGGTCCTCAACTACCCCTACGGCGACCCGCTGGGCTCGCCGGGGTGCACGCTGCCCAGGGACGCCCGGATGCTGAGCCAGAGCGTTCCCTCCACCATGGTGGCCGGGCAGAGCTACACGGTGAGCCTGACCGTGAAGAACGCCGGCTCGCTGGCCTGGAGCCCGGTGGGGCCGACCTGCAACGCCTACCGCCTGGGCACGGCCAACGCCAACGCCTGGGGGCTCCCCGGGGGCCGGGTCGATCTGGCGACGCCGGTCTCGGCGGGCCAGCAGGTTACGCTCACCTTCACGGTGACGGCGCCGTCGACGCCCGGGACCTACAACTTCCAGTGGCGGATGGTCCAGGAGTGCGTCCAGTGGTTCGGTGACCTCAGCCCGAACGTCGCGGTGACGGTGCGGGCGGCGCAGGCCAAGGACGCCCAGTTCCTGAGCCAGACCGTGCCCACCACCATGTCCGCCGGACACACCTATCCGGTCAGCATCCGGGTGAAGAACGTCGGCACCCAGGTCTGGAGCCCAGTGGGGCCGACCTGCAACGCCTACCGTCTGGGCACGCTCAACAACAGTTGGAATCCGATCCGGGTCGACTTCCCGTCCGCCGTGGGGCTCGGGCAGGAGGTGACCCTCAACTTCAACGTGACGGCGCCGTCGACGCCCGGGATCTACGACTTCCAGTGGCAGATGGTCCAGGAATGCGTGCAGTGGTTCGGAGACAACAGCCCGAAGGTCAGCGTAACCGTCAACTAGCATCCGGGGGTCGATCCCGGAGGCGGGGCTCGTGAGGCGGCCGGCGGGGAAACCCGCCGGCTTTTTCGTCGAGGATTTGGCTCAGAGCGGCGTGATCTCGACCCGCGCGATGCCGTCCGGGACCATGCCGAGCTGGCTGGCGGCGCCGTAGGAGAGGTCGATGTCGCGCCCCTGGATGAAGGGGCCGCGGTCGTTGATCCGGACCACCACCCGGCGGTCGTTCTCCAGGTTGTGGACCAGCACTCGGCTGCCCAGGGGGAGGGTGCGGTGGGCGGCGGTGAGGGCGTTCATGTCGAAGGTCTCGCCGTTGGCCGTGGGCTGGCCGTCGAACCGCGGGCCGTACCAGGAGGCGCGGCCGAGGGTGCGGAAGGAGCCGGACGCGACCGCGGCGCTGTCCTCCGGAAGGGACAGGTTCTCCCAGAGGCGCTCCCGGTTGCCCGAGGCGACCGCCGTCCCGAGATAGGCGGTCAGGGCCAGGCAGGAGACCCAGACGAACCCCGCTCCGCGGGCCTTGGAGGGCTTGGCGGCAGAGACGGAAAGCGGGCGCTGGGGAGGTCTTTCTCCGATCATGACACCTCCTGCGGGAGACGTTTCGTTGTTGGCTTCAGGACATCATAACGGAAAAAGCGGGGAAAGGATTCCCCGCTTTCCGCCCCGCGACGGGGGCGCTCCGCCTCAGCGCGCCGAGACCACGACCGCCTGCATGCCGATCGAGGCCAGCTCGCGGCGCAGCGACTCGGCCTGGCCGCGGTCGTCGAAGGCGCCGATCTGCACGCGGCTCCAGGTGCCGTCCGAATCCACCACCGCCTCCGGATAGAGCCGCACGACCTCGCGCTGGAGGGCGACCGCCCGCTCGGGCTCGCTGAAGGCGGCCACCTGGACGGTGAAGCGCGGCGGCGCGCCGGTCGCGGGCACCACGTACAGCTCGACGCTCGCCGTGCCCGGCCCGACCACCCCCACCTCCTTGGCGGCGGCGTAGGAGAGGTCGATGATGCGGTTCTTCGAGTAGGGGCCGCGGTCGTTGACCCGCACGATCACCTCGCGGCCGGTACGGGTATTGCGTACACCGATCTTGGAGCCGAAGGGGAGTGAGGGGTGGGCGGCGGTGAACGCGTTCATGTCGTAGCGCTCGCCGCTGGCGGTCATCCTGCCGTTGAACTTGGGACCGTACCAGGAGGCGATCCCCCGCTCGACCGGCACGCCGAACGTGGGCGGGGCCACGGTGGGCTGGCGGTTGCCCGAGCAGGCGACGGCCAACAGCTCGACGAGGAGGAAAGCTGAGAGGGCGACTCGAGGAAGAAACACGACGAGCCGGGAGTCTTTCCGTGGGCGCATGGGCTTGCGGCCTCCGTAAGGTGGTTTTGAGCCATCTTCGTGAGAGCTCCTGGGTCCAATAGCGCTGGAACGGCTTGCGCTCGACCGGGATACTAGCACAAGGCTGAATTCATCCCGGTTTGGGTGGTGGGGTACGCCCCCACCCTCTATGCACCCTCCCTACACGCGGGGGGCGGCGATCGCGGCGGCCTCGCTCCCTTCCAGGGCGGGCGCCACGGTCTCTGCGAGAAACTCGTCGACCTGATCGGCTGACCGGCCGGTGAAGGCGACCGGATCGAGCCAGGGCTCGACCTCCTGGCGGGTGAGCCGGAACTCCGGGTCGCTCACGATGAGGTCGATGAGGGGATTCTCACCCCCTTTGCTTTCCAAGGTGCTCTGGGCCTCGAAACTGTAGCCGCGGATGCGCTCGTGGAGCTCCTGGCGGTCGCCGCCGCGCAGCACGGACTCCATCAGCAGCGTCTCGGTGGCCATGAACGGCAGCTCGCGGGCCACCCGGGCGGCGATCGTCCCCTCGCGCACCACGAGGCCGGCGGCGATGTGGGCCGCCAGCCCCAGCACGGCGTCGGCGGCGAGGAACGAGTCCGGGATCACCAGGCGGCGGTTGGCCGAGTCGTCGAGGCTGCGCTCCAGCCACTGGGTGGCGGTGTTGAGCGGGCCGTTGAGACTGTCGGTGATCAGCCGGCGGGCCAGGCCGCACATCCGCTCGGCGCGCACCGGGTTGCGCTTGTAGGCCATGGCGGAGGAGCCCACCTGCTCGGCGTCGAACGGCTCGGAGAGCTCGCCCACCCCCTGGAGTAGGCGGAGGTCGGTGCCGAATTTGTGGCAGGTCTCGGCGAGGCCGGCCAGGGTCTGCAGCACCTGACTGTCCTGCTTGCGCGAATAGGTCTGGCCGGTCACCGGGAAGCTCCCGGCGAAGCCGAGCTTCCGCGCCACCCGGCGGTCGAGCTCGCGCACCTTGGCGCCGTCGCCGTGGAAGAGGGTGAGGAAGCTCGCCTGCGTGCCGGTCGTCCCCTTGACCCCGCGGCAGCGCAGGGTGGAGAGGCGGTGGCGGATCTCGGCGAGGTCCATCACGAAGTCCTGGATCCAGAGGCAGGCGCGCTTGCCCACGGTGGTGAGCTGCGCCGGCTGGAAGTGGGTGTAGGCGAGCGTGGGGATCGCCCGCGTCCGCCTGGCGAAGGCGGCGAGCTCGGCGGTAGTGGCCGTCAGCCGGCCGGCCAGCAGCTCCAGGGCCTCGCGGATCAACAGGACGTCCGTGTTGTCGGTGATGAAGGCGCTGGTGGCGCCGAGATGGATGATGCCGCCCGCCCCCGCGTGGACGCGGTCCGCCTGCTCGGCGTAGTGGCGGATGTGGGCCACCACGTCGTGGCGGGTCCGCCGCTCGATCTCCGCCACCCGGTCGAGGTCGACGTCGCCGGCCGTCTTCTCGAGGGCGTCGATCTGCTCGGCGATGATCGGCAATCCCAGCTCCCGCTCGCTCTCCGCCAGGGTGATCCACAGCCGCCGCCAGGTGCGGAAGCGGTGGCCGGAGGAGAAGATCCGGGCCATCTCCGGCGAGGCGTAGCGTTCGTAGAGGGGGTTCTGGGGGGAGTCGGTCAGCATGTCCGGCCGGATTGTAGCGCAAGCCTCTTCATGGAGACTTGGGGAGGGTGAGCGTGAAGGTCGCTCCCCGCGGGATGTCGTTGGCGGCGACGATGCTCCCCCCGTGGGCCTCCACGATCCGCTTGCAGATGCTGAGCCCCAGGCCGTAGCCGCCGCTCTTCTTCGAGCGCGAGCGGTCGACGCGGTAGAACGGCTCGAAGAGGTTGGCGAGGTCGGCTTCGGGGATGCCGGGGCCATCGTCGGTCACGCGGATCGTGATCTCTCCCTCATCCTCCTGGACGGCGACCACGATCGGGAGGTTGTCGGAGAGGGAGTACTTGACCGCGTTCTCCAAGAGGTTGCGGAGCACGGCGCGGATCTTGTCGCCGTCGACCTCGGCCTGGATCTCCGCGGCCGTGGTCACGAAGCGGGCTCCGGGCGAGCGGTCCTGGAAGCTCTCGGTGACCTCCCGGAGGAGGGGCACCAGGTCGCGGCGCTCGCGCCGCAGGCCGCGGCCTTCGCGCAGCCTCTCGAGCTCCAGGAGCTCGGTGATCATCGCCTCCATCTCGGCGACGTCGGCGGCGATGCGCTGCCTCTTGTCCCCCGCGGGCAGGAGCTCCAGGGCGACTTTCATGCGGGTGAGCGGGCTGCGCAGCTCATGGCTCACGTCCAGGAGGAGCTGGTCGCGGGCGCGGATCATCTCCGAGATCCGCCGCACCATCTGGTTGAAGGCGGCGGCCAGGGCGCCGAATTCATCGCGCGTGCGGCTCGGCACCACGACGTCGAGCTCCCCCTCGCTCAACCGCGCCACCCCGTCGTGGAGGGCCCGCAGCGGGCGCAGGGAGTGACGCAGGGTCAGGTAGGCGGCGAGGATGATCCCGGCCATCATGACGTGCAGCAGCCAGAGGAGGCGATTGTGGGCCGTGTGCAGCCGCTGGACGGACGGCCAGGCGATCAGGTAGGTGCCGCCGCGCGGGCCGGGGGCGACGATCAGGTCGCGCCGCCGGCCGTGACCCGCCGCGAGCTCGCGGAGAGAGGGGAGGCCGGGAGCCGTCTCCCAG
Organism: Thermoanaerobaculia bacterium; assembly: GCA_036497345.1. GTDB lineage: Bacteria > Acidobacteriota > Thermoanaerobaculia > Multivoradales > UBA5704 > DATARR01. The sequence continues at coordinate 19,098 of DASXJP010000107.1, read as the reverse complement.
CTCCCCTCCGGGCCCTCATAGCGGATCTGGAGGTCCAGGCGCTCCGCGATCCGGGTGGCCGTCCGGAGGTCCGGCCCCGAGTCGGCGAGGGTGCGCGCGTACTCCACGAAAAGGCCGCTCGACATCGACATGTTTGGCCCCAGGAAGAAGGCGAAGAAGCCGGCCACGAAGAAGACCAGGCTCACGGCCGTGGCCAGCATGATGGCCAGCAGCTTGACGAAGATCGAGCGGTGCCACGCCCCGCGGAGGGTCCGCTCACTCATCGCCGTCGCCGCTTCCGCCGCCGATGAAGCTGTAGCCGGCCCCCCGCACTGTGCGGATGAAGGCGGGCCGGCGGGGGTCGTCGCCGAGCTTCTGGCGCAGCCGGCTGACCAGCACGTCGACCGAGCGGTCGTAGGCTTCCCAGTCGACGCCGCGGGTCTCGTCCAGGATGCGTTCGCGGCTGAGGACCCGGCCTCGGCTCCGCACCAGGAGCCCGAGGAGCGCGAATTCGGCCGTGGTCAGGGCGAGCGGGCGCCCCGCGAGGGTCGCGGAGCAGGTCGCCCAGCTCACCTCCAGCGCGCCGGCGCGGACGCTCTCCTCGTCCATCTCGGGCGCGCCCCGGCGCAGCACCGCCTGGATGCGGGCCACCAGCTCGCGCGGCTCGAACGGCTTCGGCAGGTAGTCGTCGGCGCCCAGCTCCAGGCCGAGGATGCGGTCGCTGACGTCGCCGCGGGCGGTCAGCATGACGATCGGGACGCGGCTGGTCTCGCGGATCTTGCGGCAGACGGCGAGGCCGTCCATGCCGGGGAGCATGAGGTCGAGGACGACGAGGTCCGGCGGGTCCATCCGGAAGGCCCGCAGCCCCTCCTCCGGGTGCGCCACGGCGCGCACCGCGAAACCGAAACGGTCGAGGTACTCCGTCAGCAACTCGTTCAGCGCCTCGTCGTCGTCGATCACCAGCACGCGCGCCCGGGTCATGGCGGCTCCATCATCTCTCATTCAGCGGCCTCATTCGGTGGCGAGGGCCTCGATCGGCGGCAGGAGCGACGCCTTGCGGGCCGGAAACGCCCCCAGCCCGACCCCGATGACGCCGGCCATCGCCAGCGAGGCGAGGAGGGCGCCGGTGGGCGTGGCGAGCGGCCATTTCGTGCCGAGGGCGACGGCGGCGGCGCCGAGGGCGCCGGCCGCGGCTCCGATCAGCCAGCCGCCGAAGGCCAGCGCCGTGGCCTCGGCCAGGAACTGCACGAAGATGTCCCGCGGCCGGGCGCCGACCGCCATGCGCAGGCCGATCTCACCGGTCCGTTCCTTGACGGAGAGCAGCATCAGCGCCAGGATCCCCGTCCCGCCGACCAGGAGCGCCACGCCGGAGAGGCCCGCGGTGAGGAGGGTGAGCGATGCCGCCGCCTCTCTCTGGGAGGCCAGGAATTTGGTCTTGTCCTGGACGGCGAAGTCGTCCGGCTTGCCTTCCCTCTCCAGCCGGTGCCGCGCGCGGAGGAGCGCGCCGATCGCCGCCTGCGCCTCGTCCATCCGGCGGGGGTCGCGCACGCTCACGAAGACGGTGCTGATCCATTGGACGTTGAAGACGCGGCGCAGGGCGGTGCGGATGGGGATCACGATCTGGTTGTCCTCGTCGGAGCCGTCGGCCAGGACCCCTTTGGCCTCGAGGACGCCGACCACCTCGAAGGGGACGCCGCGGAGGCGGAGCCACCGCCCGACCGGGTCCTCTCCCGGGAAGAGCCGGTCGACGATGCGGGCGCCGAGCACGGCGACGCGACGGCAGGCGCGGTCGTCGTCGGCGTCGAAGAAGCGTCCGGCGGCGACGCGGAAGCGGCGCACGCGCGGGAAGGCGGGGGTGGTCCCCAGCACGGTGGTCACCAGGGCGCCGTTGCCCGCCTTCACCCGCAGGGTCCCGTCCACTCCCGGGATCGCCGCGCTCACCAGGCCGAGGCCGCCGACCGCTTCGGCGTCCGCCACCCGGAGCGTGGTCATCGCCCCCCGCACCTCCTTGCGGGCCACCAGCCGCTTCGCCGTCGCCGGCCGCACCACCAGGAGGTTGGTGCCCATCGCCTCGATGCCACGCAGCGCCTCGTCCTGCGCCCCCTTGCCGATGGCGCCGGTGAGCAGGACGGAGGCGGTCCCCACCGCGATCGCGGCGAGGGCGAGAGCGACCCGCAGCCGGTGGGCGAGGAGCGCCCGCAGCGCCGGCCGGAGACCGCGAGCCAGCCGCATCGCGTCCCCCTCAGCGCAGCGCGTCGGCCGGCTGCAGGCGGGCCGCGCGGCGGGCGGGAGCGACGCCGGCCAGCAGGCCGGTCACCGCCGCGGCGCCGATGCCGGCGAGGAGCGCCTGCCAGGAGAAGACCCCGCCCAGGGCCAGGCGGCGGGCCACCAGCTCGGCAACGGCCGAGCCCAGCACGAGCCCCGCGAGACCGCCCCCCAGCGCCGTCAGCGCGGTCTCGAGGAGGAACTGCGTCTGGATGTCTCCCGGCCTTGCCCCCACCGCCCGCCGCAGCCCGATCTCGGCCACCCGCGCGCTGACCGACGCCAGCATCAGGCTCGCCGAGACGACGCTGCCCGCGACGAGCGAGACGGCCGCCACCAGCGGCAGGAAGAGGAACAGGATCCGTTCGACCTTGCCGACCATCCGCTGCACCTGCACGGCGGTGATGACGGTGAAGTCGTCCGGCTGGCCGGCGGCCAGGGCGTGGCGGTCGCGCAGGAGCCGCCGGACCTCGCGGGCGGTCGCCTCCACGCGGGACGGCTCCTTCACCAGCAGCTTGGCCGCCTGGATGGTGTCGACGTTCATCACGCGGCGCATGAGGGTCGAGATCGGCACCACGACCTCGTTGTCGCGATCCATGCCGTGCGCGTCGGTGCCGAACCGCTCGAGGAGGCCGACGACGCGGAAACGGACGCCGCCGATCTGGATCTCGCCGCCCAGCGGGTCCTCGTCTCTGAACAGCTCGCGGGCCACCGTCTCGCCGATCAACGCCACGCGCGCCGAGCTCGCCACGGCCGCGGCGTCGAACGGCTCGCCGCGCGTGACGCTGCGGTTCCAGACCCGCTCGGTGCGCTCCGACTGCCCGAGGACGCGCGCCGTGGCGCTGGCGTCGCCGTGGCGCACCGGCTCGGCGGCGAGCCCCTGCTGCGGGTCCCAGGCCTCGACCTCGGGGAGCGCCTTGACCACGGCCTCCATCTCGGCGAGCGTCATGCGGCCGGCGGGCGCGCCGCGCGGTCCCCCCATCAGCCGGCCGCCGCCGGCGATGACGAGGACCGACGAGCCGCCGAACAGTTGGCGGACGGTGGACACGAGCTTGCGCTCGGCCCCCTGGCCGACCGCGATCACCAGCGTCAGCGCCGCTACCCCCACCAGGCTGCCCAGCATCATGAAGCCGCTGCGCAGCTTGTAGCGGCCCACCGACCTCAGGCTGTGTTTGAGCAACCGCGCCGTTCTCATGCTCCCTCCCCGGCGGCGACCACGGCGACCGCCGGCCGGTCGTCGGCGGTGAGACGCCCGGCCTCCAGGCGCAGGATCCGCTCGCAGTGGGCGGCCACCGCCGGGTCGTGGGTGACGATGACGATGGTGCGGCCCGCCGCGTGCAGCGACCGGAAGATAGCCAGGATCTCGGCGGCCGAGCCCTCGTCCAGGTTGCCGGTCGGCTCGTCGGCGAGCAGCAGGTCCGGCTCGTTGACGAGGGCGCGCGCGATGGCCACCCGCTGCTGTTGCCCGCCGGACAGCTCCCCGGGCCGGTGGTCGACGCGATCGGCGAGGCCCACCGCCTCCAGGGCGCGCCGCCCCAGCCCCTGGATCGCCGCGCGGTCGGAGTAGAGGAGCGGCAGCTCCACGTTCTCCAGGGCGCTCGTCCGCGGCAGCAGGTGGAAGGCCTGGAACACGAAGCCGATCCGCCGGTTGCGCAGGCGCGCCAGGGCGTCGACGCCGAGGTCGGAGACGTCCTCGCCGTCGAGGCGGTAGTGCCCGGCGGTCGGCCGGTCGAGTAGGCCGAGCACGTTCATCAGGGTCGATTTGCCCGATCCGGAGGCTCCTGTGATGGCCACCAGCTCGCCGCGCTCGATGCGTAGCGAGACCCCGTTCAGGGCCCGCACCGGCGCGCCTCCCGGGCGTGTGTAGGTCTTGTCGATCGTCGCCAGCTCGATCATGCGGGGCTCCTTCCCTCGTCCGTGGGCGGATCGCCGACCACCACCGCGTCCCCCTCGCGCAACCCGTCGGTGATCTCCCAGTAGCTGTCGTCCTGGCTGCCGGTCCGCACCCAGCGCCGCTCGTGGGCGCCCTGCCCGGCCAGCAGCACGTATTGCCTCCCCTCCTCGCGGCGCACGGCGCGGCGGGGCACCGCCAGCACGCCGCGGCGCGTCGCGAGGGCGATGCGCACCGTCGTGGTCATCTCCGGCCGCAGCGTCCGGTCGCGCGGCGGCGCGAACCGCACCACCGTCACGTAGTCGACGACGTTGTCCCGGATCTCGGCCTGGGGGTAGACGGCGGTCACCTCGCCCGGAAACTCGTGGTCGGGATAGGTGTCGACGGTGAAGCGGGCCGCCTGCCCCGAGTGGATGCGGCCGATGTCGGTCTCGTCCACGTAGGCCCAGACCTCCAGGCGGTCGAGGTCGAGGAGGGTGACGAAGGTCGGCGCGGCGAGGCTCGCCGCCACCGTCTCCCCCTCCTGGGTCGAGATCGAGGCGACGACGCCGGTGATCGGCGCGTAGATCCGGCCATAGCCGAGCTGGGTGGTGGCGGATTCGAGGTTGGCCGCCGCCTCCTTGCGCCGCTGCTCCGCCACCGCCGCCGCCCGCTCCGCCACGTCGAGCTCGCTCGGCGGGATGAGCTGCGCCGCGGCGAGCTCCCGTTTGCGCCGGAGGTCGGCCCGCGCGTAGTCGAGGTCGGCCTGCGCCGAGGCGAGCGACGCGGCGGCCTGGGCGCGGCGCGCCTCCAACTCGCGGGTGTCCAGCACCGCCAACAGCTGCCCTTTGGTCACGGCGTCGCCGATGCGGACGTAGAGCTTCTGCACCACCCCCGAGGCGCGCGACCCCACGCGGACCTCGGCGCCGACCCGCGGCTTGATGACGCCGGTGGCGGTGACCACGGTCTCGAGGTCGCGCCGGGTGACCCGGGCGACCTCCGCCCGCGGCGGGCTGCCGCCGCTCCGCGGCAGCGTCCGGGCCATCACGACCACCGCGACGGCGACGGCGCCGAGGATCAATGAGCTGAGGATGAGCTTCTTCATGCGATGCCCCTGACGGACACCGCCGACTGTGACCGCGCGCCTTTTCCCGCGGATGTCCGGAATGTAACCGATTGCAACGGACGGAGTGCTCCCGGCAGGCTATTCCCTCCTCTGCTACAATCCGCCGCCGCGCCCCCTTCCCGGGGCCGCGCCTCTCAGCCAGCCCAAGAGCCCAACATGCCTTTACGAGTCGATTCAGAAATCGGACGCCTGCGGCGCGTCTTGATCCACCGGCCGGGGCGGGAGATCGATTGGATGGTCCCCGCCATGATGGAGTCCCTCCTCTTCGACGACATCCTCGACGGCGACGAGGCGCGCGAGGAGCACGACATCTTTGTCCAGATCCTGCGGCGGGCCCAGGTCGAGGCTCTCACCGCGCAGGACCTGCTCGCCAGCGTGCTGCGGGAGGGCTCCGAGCCGCGCCGGCGGCTGCTCGACGAGCTCGAGGCCGAGTACAGCGTCTCCTTCAACCTCGTGCGCCGCCTCGACGAGCTGCCGCCCCCGGAGCTCGCCGCCGCCCTGATCGAGGGGATCCGCGCTCCGGCCGAGACCTCCGACGCCGGCCGTCTGCAGTTCTTCGAGCTCAACCCGGTGCCCAACTACTTCTTCCAGCGTGACCCCCAAGTGGTGATGGGCGACCGCGTGGTGATCTCCTCCATGGCGACGGACGCCCGCGAGCGCGAGCCGCTCCTCGCCCGCACCATCTTCGAGCACTGCCCGACGCTGAAGACGGCGGGGATCTTCGAGATCGACGTCCCCCCCTCGGGCGCGCCGCAGCACAACCCGCACTTCCCCTACCCCAACCTGGAAGGGGGCGACGTGCTGGTGGTGAGCCCGGAGATCGTCCTCGTCGGCCTCTCCGAGCGCACGAACCGGCGGGGGATCGAGACGCTGGCCGAGTACCTCCGCCGGGAGGAGACCTCGTTCCGCCATCTGATCATGGTCGAGCTGCCGCGCCGGCGCTCCTACATGCACCTCGACACGGTCTTCACCCTGATCGACCGCAACCTCTGCCTGGCCTACCTGCCGGTCATCGAGCCCGGCGGGCCGGAGTCGGCGCACGTCTACTCGGTGGACCTGTACGCCAAGGATCTGACCTTCACCCTCCGCCCCTCGCTGTTGCGGGCGCTGAGCGATCTGGGGATGGAGCTGGAGGTGGTCCCCTGCGGCGGCGCCGCCGAGGCGATCGACCAGCAACGCGAGCAGTGGACCGACGGCGCCAACGCCTTCGCCATCGCCCCCGGCCTGATCCTGCTCTACCGGCGCAACCACCGGACCATGGACGAGCTGGCGCGGCGTGGCTGGCGGGTCCTGGCGGGGGAGGAGGTCGCGGCGGGCAAGCACGACCTGCTCGGCGGCGGTCCGGCGGTGATCTCGCTGTGGTCCAACGAGCTGTCGCGCGCCCGAGGCGGCCCCCGCTGCATGACCATGCCGCTCGCAAGAGACCCTATCTAAACCACTCCCGATTCCGGAGGAGATATGCCCCGTCACCTGATCTCGATCCACGACCTGACCGCCGCGGAGGTGGCCGGTCTGTTCCATCTCGCCGCCGACGTCAAGGCGAACCGTTCGCAGTACGAAAACCACATGCACCGCAAGACGCTGGGGATGATCTTCGAGAAGTCCTCGACCCGCACCCGCGTCAGCTTCGAGGCGGGGATGGCGCAGATGGGCGGCCAGGCCCTCTTCCTCTCCAGCCGCGACATCCAACTCGGCCGCGGCGAGCCGATCTCGGACACGGCCCAGGTGCTCTCCCGCTACATCGACGGCATCATGGCCCGCACCTTCGCCCACCAGACCGTGACCGATCTCGCCAAGCACGGCTCGATCCCGGTGATCAACGGCCTCACCGACGACCTCCACCCCTGCCAGGCGCTCACCGACTACTTCACCCTGATGGAGGTCTTCGGCGGCCTCGACGCCCTGCGCGGCCGCAAGCTCGCCTACGTGGGGGACGGCAACAACATGGCCCACTCCCTGATGTTCTGTGCCTCGAAGGTGGGGATGGACGTGGCGGTGGCCTCGCCCAAGGGGTACGAGGTGAAGGAGCGCTACGCCGATCTCGCCCGCCAGGACGCTCAAGCGGCCGGGACGAAGGTGATCCTGACCCACGATCCGGTGGAGGCGGTGAAGGACGCCTCGGCCGTCTACACCGACGTCTGGGCCTCGATGGGGCAGGAGTCCGAGCAGCAGGAGCGGCTGGAGGCCTTCACGGGGTTCACGGTGGACTCGGCGCTGATGTCCCACGCCCGCAAGGAGGCCGTCTTCCTCCACTGCCTGCCGGCCCACCGCGGCGAGGAGGTCTCCGCCGAGGTCTGCGACGGCCCCCAGAGCCGCATCTTCGACGAGGCCGAGAACCGCCTGCATGTCCAGAAGGCGATCATGCTGTGGTTGATGGCGGGGGTGGGGATTTAAAAGGACCAAACGACCTAAAGGACCCAAAGGACTGCAAGGACGGTGTTTTGTGTCCTTGTTGTCTCTTGGGTCCTTTCAAGAAAGCCGCCGGGTCATCTCCCTCCAAGCCTTCCCCCGGTGGCTGACCGCACCCTTCTCGGGGCCAGTCAGCTCGGCGAAGGTGAGCGCCGACCCCTTAGGCAGGAAGACCGGGTCCCAGCCGAACCCGTGCGTTCCGCGGCCGGGGAGGACGAGGGTGCCTTCCGTCCTCCCCTCGGCCACGATCTCGCGGTCTCCATCTTTATAGAGAAGGAAGCAGCGCGCGGAAGCCCGGGCGTCCCCCAGGGATACGGCCGTGCGGGAGAGCCCCTCGGCGCCCACGGCTTGCAGCATCCATTTGACGAGCGGGCCGGGAAAGCCGTTCAAGGCGGCGAGGTCGAGCCCGGCCTCCTCGACCACCAGGGGGCGGCCGACGTGCCGCCACGCCTCCTCCGCCTTCGCCCGCAGGACCTCCAGATAGTCGAGCGACTGGATCTCGGGAAGGTCCACCTCGACGGCTTTGAGGTCGGTCCCCACCGCGAGCCGGGCCTCGGCGATCTTGCCGGCGTTTCCTGTGACGAGGACGAAGGGGCGGAGATTGCGGGAAGGGGTAGTCATAGTCTCTCGGTAGGGTACCCAGGATTGTCGTCGTCGCTGATTGGTGATACCTTTACGCCATCAACTGGCTGGTTGGTGCTTACTCTATAGGGGGACAGGGTGGCCCGGGGAGGGTCGAGACGCGGCGCAAGGGAAGAGAGGCCGTATGTGGTCTTCATCAGCCATTCTTCCCGGGATACCTGGATCGCCAGGATGATGGCCGAGAAGGTATCCGCTCTTGGAGCCATGGCTTGGCTCGACGTCAAGGATCTCGAGGGAGGAGATCTCATCACCGCCAAAATTCTCGAAGGCCTGGATGCGTGCGAGGAGGCGGTGGTGCTAGTCTCTCCCAATAGCGTGGGGTCGCAGTGGGTGGTGTTCGAGATCGGAGCCGCCTTGGGACAGCACAAGCGGGTCACTCCGATCCTGAACAATGCAAGCTTGGATGCAATCACTCCGCTGAAGGAGATCAAGGCTATCGATCTCAACGGCTTCGACCGGTTCTTGAGCGAGCTCGAGAAGAGAATTCAGAAGGCTTCCGAGGAATGACCCATGTCCTACCAGGTCCTGATCAGCTCGACGCCCAAGGATAGGGATCTCGCCGAGAATCTCGCCCATTCCGTCCGGGACGCCGGAGCCCTCGTCCTCTCCGTGGAGCAGACTCCGACCCGCGGCGAGGCGATCGACTTCGACTTGCGCCGGTTGCTGCGGAAGGCGGACGAGGTCGTTCTCATCCTGACCGACCGGTCCCTCAACAACCCATACCTGCTACTCGAGATGGGTGCGGCCTTCTCTCTGCACAAGCGGGTGATTCCGATCCTGGTCGGTATCGACGAGTCCGAGATCCCGCCCCTGATCGCCGAGCTCGGGTATGTGCGGTACGCGGACCTGCGGGGTTATCTCTCCGAGCTTGAGCAGCGCGTAAGGTCGTCGGCCGGCGAGCCCCCGGTCGCTGCGGCCCACTGACGTCATTCCTGCCGCTGACTCGCCAGCCGGTTCAGCTCTTCGATCAGCTCGTCCACCTGGCGGCGGAGGTGCTCCTCGTCGCCGGAGTTGTCGATCATCCGGTGGGCCGCCTCGCGCCGCTCATCGCCGTCCCCCTGCGCGAGCAGGCGGGCGCGGGTGGACTCCGGGTCCATCCCCCTCGCCATAGCCCGTTCAAGGCGCAGCTCGCAGGGAGCCTCGACGGTGATGATGAGGTCGAACAGCGGAGCGTAGCCGGCCTCGACCAGCAGCGTGGCCTCCAGGACGACCACCCCCTGCGAGCAGGCGGCCGCGATTTCCTCGAAGCGCTTCCGCACCAGAGGGTGGATCGCCGCTTCCAGGGCTTTGCGGGCTTTCGCATCGCTGAACACCCGGGCGGCGACCTTGGCGTGGTCCACGCCGCCGCGCTCGTCGAGCATCTCGGCACCGAAGAGGCTGCGTACGGCCGCCGCTCCTTCGCCGCCGGGCTGGTGGAGCTCGGCCACGAGGCGGTCGGCGTCGACCACCTCGAAGCCCGCCTCGCGCAGCCAGGCGGAGACAGTCGACTTGCCGCCGGCGAGACCTCCGGTCAGGCCGACGCGGAGAGCGCTCATGGCACGGCCGGGAGCCCCTGCCGGCGGCGGGAGGCCTTCAGGGTGTTGGCGATCACCATGGCGACCGTCAGCGGTCCGACGCCGCCGGGGACCGGGGTGATCCAGGACGCCTTCGGCGCCACGCGGGTGTAGTCGACGTCGCCCACCAGGGTGTACCCCTTGGTCTCGAATTGCCGGCGGCGGTCCGCGTCGCCGGGATAGAGGCGCTCGATCTCGGCGGCGTCGGCCAGGCGGCTCATGCCCACGTCCACCACCACCGCCCCCTCGCGCACGTGCTCGGCGCCGATCATCCCCGGGCGGCCGATGGCGGCCACCAGGATGTCGGCCTCGCGGGTGACGGCCGGAAGGTCGACGGTGCGGGAGTGGCAGACGGTGACCGTGCAGCTCTCCCGTATCAGCAGGCCGGCCATGGGTTTGCCCACGATGGCGCTGCGCCCCACGATCACGGCCCGCTGACCCGGGAGCTTGATGCCGCTGCGCTTGAGCAGGGCCACGATGCCGGTGGGGGTCGCGGGGGTGAGGCCGTCCTCGTCCAGCCAGAGGCGGCCGACGTTGACCGGGTGGAAGCCGTCGACGTCCTTGTCGGGATCGATGCGGTCGAGCACCCGCTTCTCGTGGATCTGCTTGGGGAGCGGGAGCTGGACCAGGATGCCGTCCACGGCGTCGTCGGCGTTGAGATTGTCGAGCAGGGCGAGGAGCTCGTCCTCGGAGGTCTCGGCAGATAGGCGGAGGGTACGGCTCAGCATGCCGACCTCGGCGCACCCCTTGACCTTGCTGCCCACGTAGACTTGCGAGGCGGGGTCCTCGCCCACCAGCACGGCGACGAGCTGCGCCGGCCGGGCGCCGGCCGCGACCATGGCGCGGGCATTCGCCGCGGTTTCAGAGCGGATCTCGGCGGCGGCGGTCTTTCCATCGAGGATTTTGCCGTCGAGGACTTGAGTCATGCGGGGATCCTCCCTTGGTGGATACAGACCGTGCCGCCCGAGAGGTCCTCCCAGGCGAGGCTGGCGAACCCCGCGGCGGCCATGCGGTCGAGAAAATCCTGGCGCTGGGGGAAGCCGACCACCGAGCTCGCCAGATACGAATAGGCCGACCCCCGGGGGGAGATCAGCCGGCCGATCCACGGCAACAGCCGCAGGAAATAGAAGAGGTAGAGCGTCCGCAGCGGCGGCCAGCGCGGCACCGTGGCGTCGAGGACCACCAGCTTGCCCTCCGGCCGCAGCACCCGGGCGATCTCGCGCAGGGCGGCATCCAGATCGGCGACGTTGCGCAGGCCGAAGGAGACGGCCGCGCCGGCAAAGCACTGATCGGGAAAGGGGAGCGACAGGGCGTCGGCGGCGAGGGCGACCGGCCTGGGGGCGTCCGTGCGCGCGAACTTGTGGCGGGCGATGGCGAGCATCGGCACGCAGAAGTCGGCTGCGGCGACGCGGGCTCCCCGGCGCCGCAGGGCGGTCGCCTGGTCCCCGGTGCCGCAGCAGAGGTCGAGCACGCGGGAGCCGGGAGGGAGCCCCAGCACCGCCGCCGCCCGCCGCCGCCAGACCACGTCCAGGCTGGCCGAGAGCAGGTGGTTCAGCAGGTCGTACCGGGGCGCCACCCCCGCGAACATGTCGCGGATGGTCTTCCCGGATTTGTCGAGCGGAGCGGTCGCCATGGTGTCGGACATCAGGTGGGAAGCATACCCCTTCCCGGCCGGGCATCAATGCCTGGACCATAGGCCAATGCCTGGACCCTAGGCCGCGCCAGATCGTCCTTTCAGAGGATTCATGTTACGATCTTTGGACACTAGGGGTGCGGGTTGACGGCCCCCTTCCAGGACCGTTAGCCTGAATTCGGCGTCAAGGAGGCACCGATGACCGAACCGGCATACCGACTGGACCTTCCGGAGACCGAGGCGTGGCCCAGACAGGGGGAGTGGACGTACGAGGACTATCTCCGTCTTCCGGACGACGGCAACCGCTATGAGGTCATCCGTGGAGCCCTCTACGTGACGCCAGCGCCCAAGCTGAAGCATCAATTCTCGGTTTCGGAGTTTTCCCTCCGACTCGGTTGGTTCGCTCGGGAGAATGGTCTCGGCCGGGTCCTCTGGGCTCCGCTTGACGTCAAGCTCCCCGCCGGGATCGCCAGCCCGGTGCAGCCGGACGTCGTCTTTTTCAGGACGGAGAATGAGCCCATCTGGGAATTGGGCTATTTCGAAGGAGTCCCTGACCTTATCCTGGAGGTCCTCTCGCCGCGCACCCGGAGCCGCGACCGGAAGGTCAAGCTTCAGGCCTACCAGGATGCCGGAGTCCCGGAATACTGGATGGCGGATCCGAGCTCGCGGGAGGTGGTGGTCCACGTCCTCCAGAATGGGCGCTATGTCGAGCACTGCCGCGGCGGGGTGGGGGAGAGGGTGCGGTCGGCCGTGCTCCCCGGCTTCGAGGTGGAGGTCGCCGGCCTGTTTCCCCGGCGGCGGGAATAGACCCCCTCTTGCGAAAGTTGGCATCCTGAGCGAGACTTGAGGCTCGCCGGGGTGGGACCCGGTCCGGGGGCTGTTAGCGTCCTCTTGACAAATTTCGCCTGCCCAACTACCATGTGGGTCCTTTGCGTCGCGAAGGCGGGTTAGGGCACGCCGCGCCGAGGCAATACATTCCCAGCCAGAGCTGACCTGGAGAGATTGGAGATGCTGAAGAAGACCTACAGCCCGAAGCTCGCCGAGATCGAGCATCAGTGGTATGTGCTGGATGCCGCGGGGATCCCTCTGGGGCGCCTGTCGTCGCTGGCGGCCCGCCTGCTGATGGGCAAGCACAAGCCGACCTATGCCACCCACCTCGACACCGGGGACTTCGTGATCGTCATCAACGCCGAGAAGGCGGTGCTGACCGGCGGCAAGGAAGAGAAGAAGATCTACCACTATCACACCGGGTATCCGGGCGGCCTGAAGTCGGAGACGGCGGCCAAGCGGCGGCAGCGCCGGCCCACCAAGCTGGTCGAGGAGGCGGTATGGGGCATGCTCCCCAAGGGCCCGCTCGGCCGCAAACAGCTCCGCAAGCTCAAGGTCTACGCCGGCCCCTCGCACCCCCATCAGGCGCAGCAGCCCGAGAGCTTCGACGTCGCCGCGGCCCTGTAAGACGGACGATCCAGGCGGGAATCAAGGAGAGATCGGAACGTGAGCCAGACCCAATATTACGGCACCGGCCGCCGCAAGACGGCCGCCGCCCGCGTGTACCTGCGTCCGGGCGCGGGCGGTTTCAAGATCAACGGCCGTACCCTCGACAGCTACTTCCCCAACGAAGTGCTGAAGATGGTCATCAAGCAGCCGCTGCAACTGACGGAGACGGTGGAGCGGTTCGACATCAACGTCACGGTGGCGGGCGGCGGCAGCGCGGGGCAGGCCGGCGCGATCCGGCACGGCATCTCGCGCGCTCTGCTCGAGTTCAACGGCGAGTTGCGCGACCGTCTCAAGTCGGCCGGCTTCCTGACGCGCGATCCGCGCAAGAAGGAACGCAAGAAGTACGGCCAGAAGGGCGCCCGCGCCCGTTTCCAGTTCAGCAAGCGCTAGAAGGCCCAGAAGGGAGAATTCCTTGGTAGAAGTCACGATGAAAGAGCTGCTGGAGGCCGGTGTCCACTTCGGGCACCAGACCCGGCGCTGGAACCCCAAGATGAAGCCGTACATCTTCGGCAAGCGCAATGGGATCTACATCATCGACCTGCAGAAGACGCTGCGCATGTTCAACGACGTCGCGGCCTTCGTGCAGCATCTCGCCGCCGAGGGCAAGCGCATCCTGTTCGTCGGCACGAAGCGGCAGGCGCAGGAGGCGATCGCCGAGGAGGCGGCCCGCTGCGGCGAGTTCTACGTCACCAACCGCTGGCTGAGCGGCACGCTGACCAACTTCGTCACCCTGCGCGCCTCGATCCAGCGCCTGAAGGAGGTCGAGGGCCGGCTCAACGACGAGAACAGCGCGCTGACCAAGAAGGAGCGGCTGCGGCTGGAGCGCGAGCGGGAGAAGATGGTGAAGAACCTCGAGGGGATCCGCGACATGGAGGAGCTGCCGGACGCGCTCTTCGTGGTCGACCCGAAGAAAGAGGACATCGCCGTCTCGGAGGCGAACAAGCTCGGCGTCCCGGTGATCGCGATCGTCGATACGAACTGCGATCCGGAGCTGATCGACTACCCGATCCCGGGCAACGACGACGCCATCCGGGCCATCCGGCTGTTCGCGTCGCGGATCGCCGACGCCTATCTCGCCGGCGCCGGTAAGGTCTCGGACGAATCGGTGTTCCAGAAGGACGGCCGGAACGCGCCGGTCTTCGACAAGGACGCCGCCGCCGCGAGCGCCGCTCCGGCTTGAGGCCGCCCGCCGCCGTGCGATATGGCGCGCCGCCGGCCCCGGGCCGGCGGCGCGAGGTTGAGGGTCAGTCGAGCTGGTATCGATCTGACCCTTTCTTTTGTCTACCGATTCATCTCCGCTTCAAAGGCGATCCCACCGCTTTCGTCGCGGCTCGAAGGAGAAAGCTGTCATGGCTGAAATCACCGCCCAGATGGTCAAGGAGCTCCGGGAGCGCACCGGCGCCGGGATGATGGACTGCAAGAACGCCCTCAACGACTGCAAGGGGGACATGGAGGCCGCGGTCGACGCGCTGCGCAAGAAGGGGCTCGCCGCGGCGGCCAAGAAGGCCGGCCGCATCACCGCCGAAGGCGCCGTGGGCTCGTACATCCACGGCGGCGGCAAGATCGGCGTGCTGGTCGAGGTCAACTGCGAGACCGACTTCGTGGCCCGCACCGACCAGTTCCAGGAGCTGGTGCGCGACATCGCGATGCACATCGCCGCCGCCGATCCCCGCTGCGTGCGCCGCGAGGAGGTCACGCCCGAGCTCCTCGCCCGCGAGCAGGCGATCTTCCGCGAGCAGGCGCTCGCCTCGGGCAAGCCGGCCCAGGTGGTCGAGAAGATCGTCGCCGGGAAGATGGAGAAGTACTACTCCGAATTCGTGCTGCTCGAGCAGCCGTTCGTCAAGAACCCGGACCAGACCATCAGCCAGATGATCGCCGAGAAGGTGGGCAAGATCGGCGAGAACATCCAGGTGCGCCGCTTCGTCCGCTACAAGCTGGGCGAGGGGATCGAGAAGCGCCAGGACGACTTCGCCGCCGAAGTCATGGCGCAGGCGGCGCGCTGATGGAAGGCGAGCAGCCCGGGGAGAGCGCCCCGGCGGCGGCCCGCTATCGCCGGGTCCTCCTCAAGGTCTCCGGCGAGGCCCTGATGGGCTCGCAGCCGTTCGGCATCGACGAGGCGGTGGTGGCCGCCATCGCCGACGAGATCCGCGACGTCCACAAGCTCAACGTCGAGGTGGCGGTGGTGGTCGGCGGCGGCAACATCATCCGGGGCCTCGCCGCCAGCCATCGTGGCATCGACCGGGTCACAGGCGACTACATGGGCATGCTCGCCACGGTGATCAACGCCCTCGCCCTCCAGGACGCCCTGGAGAAGCGGGGCGTGCCCACCCGCGTGCAGACGGCGATCGACATCCGCGAGGTCGCCGAGCCGTTCATCCGGCGGCGCGCCATCCGCCATCTGGAGAAGGGGCGCGCCGTCATCTTCGCCGCCGGCACCGGCAATCCGTACTTCACCACCGACAGCGCCGCGGCCCTGCGCGCCAACGAGATCCACGCCGACATCCTGCTCAAGGCGACCAAGGTGGATGGCCTCTACACCGCCGATCCCGAGAAGGACCCGACGGCGGTGAAGCTCCCCGAGGTGACCTACCAGGAGGTCCTGGAGAAGGACCTCCGGGTGATGGACACCGCGGCGATCAGCCTCTGCCGGGACAACGGCATCCCGATCGCCATCTTCGACCTGACGACCCAGGGGAACATCCGCCGGGTGGTCCTGGGCGAGCGGGTCGGCTCGATCGTTCGCGGCTAGATTGACACCCGTGTGACGGCCGGGGGAAGATTTTCGCCGGGGGCCGGACGCGCTCGCGGCCATGCAGGAGGGACCATGGACGTGAAAGAGCTGTTCAAGGAAGTCGAGACCCACATGAAGCACGCGTTGGATCACTTCCATCACGAGCTGAAGCACCTGCGCACCGGGCGCGCCTCGCTGGCGATCCTGGAGGGGGTCACCGTCGACTATTACGGCAGCCAGGTACCGCTGAACCAGGTCGCCAACCTGTCGGTGGCCGACGCGACGATGATCGTGGCGCAGCCGTACGATCCCAGCCAGAGCTCGGCGATCGAGCGGGCGATCATGAAGTCCGACCTGGGGCTGAACCCATCGTCCGACGGCAAGGTGATCCGCATCCCGGTGCCGCCGCTCACCGAGGACCGCCGCAAGGAGATCGTCAAGAAGGCCCACGATCTCGCCGAGCACGCCAAGAACGGCGTCCGCCAGGCGCGCCGGGACGGCAACGACAAGCTCAAGAAGATGGAGAAGGACAAGGCTGTCAGCCAGGACGACGAGCGCCGCGGCCTCGACGAGGTCCAGAAGCTCCACGACCGCTACATCGGCGAGGTCTCGACCGCCCTGCAGAAGAAAGAGCAGCAGATCATGGAGGTGTAGAAAAGAACACGGACGCGCACCGATCGGCAGGGACGTCCAGTTTCCATTCGTGCTCGTCTTTGTCCGTCGGTGTCCGTCCGTGTTCCCCCTTCCCCATGTTCCTCTACGGCTACCACCCCGTGCGTGAGGCCCTGCGGCACCGACCCCACGAGGTGTCGCGGGTGCTGGTGAGCGCGGCGCGGGCGGGGCGGCGGCGGGAGGAGATCGCGGAGGCCTGCCGGCGCCATCGGGTGCCGTTCGAGGTGGTGCCGGAGCGGGCGCTCGCCGAGATCGCCGGTCCGGCCCACAACGGCATGGCCGCCGAGGTGCGGGCCGGGGCCGTCGTGCCGATGGCCGGCGGGGACCCCGATCTGGTGGTGCTGCTGGAGGACGTCCAGGACCCGCGCAATCTCGGGGCCGTGCTCCGCGTCTGCGAAGGGGCGGGGGCCGGCCGGGTGATGATCCGCGACCGCGGCTCGGCGCCGGTCTCGCCCACGGTCGCCAAGACCTCGGCGGGAGCCACCGAATGGCTGGAGGTCGAACGCGTCACCAATTCAGGAACCGAGATCGAGCGGCTCAAGGCCGCGGGGTTCTGGGTCTATGGGACCGACCCCGCGGGCGATCCGCCGTGGGAGGTCGACCTCTCCGGCAAGGTCGTGCTCTGCTTCGGCGGCGAGGAGAAGGGGCTGCGCTCCCGCACCCGCCAGCTCTGCGACCGCATGATCGGCCTCCCCATGCGGGGCCGGGTCGGCTCGCTCAACATCGCCACCTCGGCGGCGGCGGTGCTCTACGAGGCCGTGCGGCAGCGGACCTCGAAGAGCCTCCCGGACGAGTAAAGAAAACGTAAAAAAGACGATCGTATCGGCGATCCGTTTGGGCCGGGGCTCTCCATTGACCCGCCCAAGGGTGTAACATTTGTAGGTTGTAATACCCCTAATCCTAGGGAAAGGAGGGAGATCATGACGAAGGTCTTGAAGTCTTTGCTCATGTTGGCTCTGGCTATGGTGGTGCTGGCTCTGCCTGCGCTCGGCGGGCAGGTGGCGCGGGTCCAGATCACCCCCTCATTGGTCCACTGGGACCCGCAGGTGAGCTACGAGGGCCTGGTGCTGACGATCTCGAAGCCGGATGGCGAGGTCGTCCGCCAGGAGCTCGCGGCAGGACAGACGCCGGTCTTCGAGCTGCCCGCGGGAGCCGCCGACGGCGTCTACGTCTATGAGCTGCGCGTCGTCCCGGTTGTCGACGCGGCGGCCCGCCGGGCCCTGGCGGCGTCGCGGAATTCGGGCAGCGACGCGACGGTCGAGCGGCTGAAGAAGGCGGGCCGGCTGCCGTCCGGGGATCTGGTGCAGTCCGGCACCTTCCGGGTGGTGGCGGGGGCCCTGGTCGCTCCGGACGCGGTCGAGCCGAGGTCGGCACCGCCGGCCAAAGCCGCGGCGGCGGGCAAGCCCACGGATCTGCCGGTCAAGGACCAGGTCATCGCGGACGACCTGATCGTGCAGGGGAGCGCCTGCATCGGCCTCGATTGCGTCAATAACGAGAGCTTCGGCTTCGACACCATCCGGCTGAAGGAGAACAACACCCGCATCAAGTTCGACGACACCAGCACGGGGACCGGCTTCCCGAACCACGACTGGCAACTGACGGCGAACGACTCGGCCAGCGGCGGTGCCAACAAGTTCTCGATCGAGGATATCACCGCCTCCACGGTGCCATTCACCGTCACCGGCAGCGCGCCGACCAACTCGATCTTCGTCGACTCGACGGGCCGGGTCGGCTTCCGGACCTCCACCCCGGTGCTCGACCTCCACGTCGCCACCAGCAACACGCCGGCCATGCGGCTGGAGCAGAACAACTCGGGCGGCTTCACGGCCCAGACCTGGGACATCGCCGGCAACGAGGCCAACTTCTTCGTCCGCGACGTGACCGGCGGCTCGCGCCTCCCCTTCCGTATCCGGCCGGGCGCGCCCACCAGCAGCATCGACATCAACGCCAGCGGCAACGTGGGCATCGGCACGGCCTCGGCGTCGACCAAGCTGCACGTCAGCGGCAGCGACGGCACCACCAAGGAGCTCATCCAGGAGAGCAGCGGCACGACCTCGCCGCGCGAGCTGCTCGAGCTGCGCAACAACGGCGGCACGATCCTCGTCCTGGACGACACCAGCGATCCCACGCGGTGGACGTTCGGCACCAGCGGCACCTCGTTCGTGGTCGACGAGCAGGCCCATACGGGGGTCGAGATGTCGCTTACCAACACCGGCAACATGATCATCTCCGGCTCGCTGACCCAGAACTCCGACCGCACCACCAAGACGGACATCGTCGGCGTGGAGCCGGAGGAGGTGCTGGCGAAGGTCGCCAACCTGCCGATCTCGACCTGGCACTACAAGGGAGATGAGGTGTCGGTCCAACACCTGGGGCCGATGGCCCAGGACTTCGCCGCCGCCTTCGGCCTCGGGCCCGACGACCGGCACATCGCGCCGCTCGACGCGGCGGGCGTGAGCCTGGCGGCCATCCAGGCCCTCAACCGCAAGGTCTCGGAGAAGGACGCCGCCATTCAGGAGCTCCAGAAGCGCAATGCCGACCTCGAGAAGCGGCTCACCGACCTCGAGGCGCTGGTCAACCGGCTCGCTCCGCAGCCCCATTAGCCCTTCCTCGCCTCTCGCGGGGGCGCGCCATCGCGCCCCCGCCCCCCTCGCCGAACGCAACGTTTTGCCCTCCCCCGTCTGCAACGTGGCGAAACGCTCAAAGGCGTAACTTCCTCCTGGT
>DASXJP010000106.1:0-5665 GCA_036497345.1 Thermoanaerobaculia bacterium | reverse complement strand
GAACTATCTGCTGCCGGTTGGCTCCGCCGTGGATCCCGCCAATCCTGAGGTATCGATGGACAAAGTCCTTAGAAGCCTGAGCGGGGCTCCGGACGACGCTGTCAAAATCGTCGTCCTCGACGCGTGTCGGGTCAATGCCGATCTTCCCGTCGCGGGAGGTGGAAAGCTCAGTGACGTTCCGAATTGGAGCCCTGGGCTCGCCAAGCAGCAACAGTCTGTGCCTCCGACCACCCTTTTCCAGTACGCGGCGTCCTACGGCCAGATCGCTCTGAGTGGCACCGTAGGCAATCTCTCTCCCTACACCGGAGCGCTTGTCGGCTCTATCCGCGAGCCAGGCCTGGAGATCCGTCAGCTTCTGGCCCGGGTCCATGACCAGGTCTTCTCCATCACCCAGCGGCAGCAGAGCCCGAATGTGGAAGGAATCGATGGGCTCCCTAGTACCTTTTATCTGAAGGACCCCGTCTACATCGATGCCGTGAGCCAGGGTGGGCACGCGGATCTTGTGGTCATCCTGAATGGCGAGGTCGCTTTCGCCACCAATCAGCCGCTGACGGAACGTCTCTACCTGAATGCGCGGGAAAACGAAATCGTGCTGTTCATTTCGAGCCCCAGGACCTACCGAAACAACCATGACTGGGACTTCCCCGAAGGCTGGAACTACCAACTGGATCTGATGCTTCCCAAAGGACCCGAAATACTGGAGGGGCATGAGGATACACCGTTCAAGAATGGGCCTCATTTCGGCAGGACATTCATGGTCGCAAGGGTTCACATCTATGTTAACCCGGAATCCGCGGAAGTCTCGATCCTGGATCGCGACACGGACATGTGGAAGCACGAGTCTCTCGAATCCCCGCGCTGGTCTCTGGACCAGGAGCTCCTGTTTCAGGTCAGCATTTCGGATCTCAATCTCACACCTGATGATATCCTCTCCGATGCATTGGACCTCGGAACTATTTCCGCCGCGGTCCTGCGGCCCTTCTTGGTCGAATTCCTCAAGTCAGGAACGGTGCTTGGGCAGACGATCGCGGAGCCGAGTCGGACCTTCCTGACGGTGTGGGGAAACCGGGAGCTCAAGAGCTACGTCGAAACGGCCATGATCCAGGGCCGGGACGACCGGATCAGGGACCTGAAGGCTTCCATAGCGGAAGTGTTCAAACGGAATCCCACCCCCTTCAAAGTCTTCGATGATCGGCTCATCGAGGCGGTCCAGAGTGCGGCGGTGGGCAGCGGAATTCCGGTCGAGGCCATCAAGGCCTGGACGGCTCTGCACGTTCGGAGCGATGAGGAACCTGCTGCCGTCGCACCCGCAAATGCGTCAGGTTCCCCGGTGAGCGTGGCGTCACATATGGCAGCGATTGCGGCGCAACCCTCGCTCATGAGTGTGGCTTCGGGAGCACCGACGGGGATCCTTCAGCCGCGGCCGGACGAGGTGCCGGTGGGACCGATTCCTTTCAGCCAGACCGTGCGGGGAATCACCCTGTCGACTCCGGTGTCTTTCTTCCTTTCGTTCAATCCGCAGGGGAGCCAGATCCTGGTCAACGCCCGGATTCTTGCCGATCTGTCGGACTTGCAGCGCAAGGTCGGCTCCTTGGTCGATACGATTCCGTTGCCATCGGACAGATGCGCGCACACTGGCGTCGACAACCTCGTCGCGAGGATCTGGGGCAAGGACATTACAATCGCGGGAAATGTCGCTACCTTGACCTTGCACGGGGACGTCGACGTCTGGGGTTGTTTGAATGTTTTCGGTCTTCATCAGGAAAAGCAGATCGGCAATCAGCCTTTCGACGCGACGCTTCCTTTCAGCGCCGCGGTGGCCGATCCGCACACGATCGCCGCGCACGTCGGCCAACCCTCGATCACTCTCGGCGGGCAGTTCGGAAGTGTCACGCAATGGCTTCTCGGAAGCCTGGGCGTCAACCTCAACGCCATGGCCAGAGAGGCCCTGAACGGGTTCCTCAGCCCGGAGTTGCTGCGGCAGACGCTGCCCAACGACCTGCTCACACTTAATCCGGACATCACCAGAGCGGAGCTGATGAGCAACTCCGGGGCCCTCGTCTTGTATGTGGAGATGAGCGCCAGCTTCGACGGTACGGCCTTGGGCAAGCTGATACGGTCGATTTTCGTGGGCTCGTAGGGAGGTTGATGGACGCGCTTCCAGGGCCCCGGTAGACTCCACCCGTGCCCGCCCGCCCGCCCCTCTCCCGCCGCCTCCCCTGGGAGCATCCCAAGAATCGCCTCACGCTGGCGGTGGAGGAGCGGGCGGCGCGCGGGGGAGAGACGATCGACCTCACGGAGACCAACCCGACTCGGGTGGGGCTCGCGTACCCGGCGGAGGAGCTGACGGAGCTGCTCCGCCGGGGCGCGGCGGCCGCGTATGAGCCGCATCCGCGGGGGATTCCAGAGGCCCGGGAGGCTCTCGCCGGGCATCTCTCCACGCCGGACGATACGGTCTCTCCGGACGATCTGGTTCTCACAGCTTCGACCAGCGAGTCCTATTCCTTTCTGTTCAAGCTGTTCGCCGATCCCGGCGACGAGGTGCTGACCGCCGCTCCCTCGTATCCGCTGCTCGACAGCCTGGCGGCGCTGGATTCGCTCGTCCTTCGCCACGTCTATCTGGAGCCCGGGCGGCGGTTCGCCCTCGATTCGGAGCGGGTGGAGCTCGCGTTGTCGGACAGGACGCGGCTGCTGGCGCTGATCCATCCGGGGAACCCGACCGGGGCGTTCCTCTCAGGCTCCGAGCAGGCGGCGGTGCTCGCTCTCTGCGCGTCCCGCGGGATACCGCTGATCTCGGACGAGGTCTTCTTCGACTTCGGGCTCGCGGACGATCCGCCGCGGGCCGGTCCGGCGGCGGCTTCGGGCGAGGCTCTGGCGTTCTCGCTTGGAGGGCTGTCGAAGAGCGCTGGGCTTCCGGGCTGGAAACTGGGCTGGATCCGCGTGGGCGGTCCGGCCGATCTACGCCGCCGGGCTTTGGAGGCCCTGGAGATGGTAGCGGACAGCTATCTCTCGGTTTCGACGCCGGTCCAGCGGGCGCTCCCGGGGGTGCTCACTCTCGCGCCGCGCATTCGGGCGGCGATCCTCGGGAGGGTGCGCGGCAACCTCGCCACGCTCCGCGCGGCGCTGGCGGGCGTGCCCGCGGCCGAGCTCTTCGAGCCGGCGGGCGGGTGGGCGGCCCTGGTCCGCGTCTCGTTGCCGGTTTCGGACGAGGAGCTGGCGCTGGGGCTGCTCGAGCGCTCGGGCGTGCTCGTCCAGCCGGGATATTTTTTCGATTTCCTGACGGACGATTTTCTCGTGCTGTCGCTGCTCCCGGAACCTGATCGTTTCGCGGCGGGGGTGGAGCGGCTGGTTGGTTACTTGAGCGAGTAGGGGCGGCCCTGCGTGGCCGCCCTGGGTGGGGAAATTTTCCGATCGGGCAATCCCCCCCGCCCCAGGGCGGCCACATAGGGCCGCCCCTACATGCTGATCCCTCTACTGATCCTCGTGATAGTCGGGCAGGGTCGCCACCAGGGTGCTCACCGGCGGGCCGGTGGGATCGTCGCCGGCCGAAGCCGCGAGGCTGTCGGTGGTCCGGGCGGCGGCCACGACGACGGTGTCAGAGCCGCTGACGAGCCCCAGCTCTTCAGGTTTGAGCTCCTTGGCGAGAATCCGGCCCAGAATACGATTTCTCTTCATTGGGGTTACCTCCTTATGCGTCGAGTCACACCCGGACTTTCCGGGTGAAATCAGCTCTTGTCCTCCGCCGCGTCCGGGGCGCCCAGCGGCCTGATGAGATGGGCGTGCCGGGCGGCCTCGGCGCGCCAGCTCCGCTTCCAGCACGCCTCGAATTCCGAGAAACGGACGATCTCGTGGTCCTCACGCCAGGTGAAATCCCGCCTCCCCGCCACGAGGAATTCGCTGAACATGTCGAGTAGGGGCAGCCCCGTCCGGGTCTCCAGGAACAGGAACTGCCCTTGCGGATTGATCTCCAGGAAGGTGTGCTCGCCGTCCGGGCCGACGATGAAATCGACCGACATGTGGGCGAGATCGAATTCCGCCAGCAGCCGGCGGCAGCCCGCGGCGATCTCCGGCGGCAGGTCGTACGGCTCCATCCCGACGTAGCTCTGGCCGGCCCGCCAGTCGGTCGCCGCGCGGTCGTCGGTCTGCGAGTTGATGCGGATGGCCACGAGGTGGTCCCCCAGGCAGGCGACGCGGACCTCGAACTGTTTCGGCAGGTAGGGCTGGAAGATCCCGGGGCAGAGCCGCAGCGTGTCGTCGTCCGGGAGCTGATCCTCCGTCACCGGCACGGTGTAGGCGGCGTAGATGTGCTCGCCCCCCTCCGCGTCCTGGACGAGCCAGGACGCCGGCCGCAGCAGCTTGTGGGCGACCGAGCCGCCGTGCTCGCGGAGGAAGGCCCGGATCTCGGCCGGATCGTTGCTGATCAGCGTCTCCGGGATCTTGAGGCCGGCCCGCGCCGCGCTCCAGAGCTGGCAGGCCTTCTGTTGGGCCGCGACGTCGCTCGCCGGCGGGTTCACCCAGAAGGTGCCCGCGCCCTGGTCGAGGAAGGGGGCCACGCCGGCCAGGAAGATCTCGCACTGCCGCGCCGCCACCTGGCGGTCTCCCGGATGCATGTCCTCCGGCAGGACGGGCCCGCCCGGGCGGCGGAGCCAGACCGTGTCGAACGGCGCGCTCCGGTCCTCTTGCACCACGCCGGGACCCCGCATGATGAACCGGCCGGCCGGGTCGCCCGGACCGACGCGCGTCGAAATCCCGAGGAGGGTGGGGAAGTCCGGCGTGAAGAGGCTCTCGCAGTCGTGCCCCTTCTGCCGCAGCGCCCAGGCCACGGCGTTGGAGTGGAGGTCGCTGGCTTCGGAGACGATGAGGATGCGCTTCGGGACCATACTGCGTTCTCACTTCCTGGAGTGCTCTGACCCAGGTTGGAGGGGACAAGGGAAGCTGGAGCGGCTCGCGGCTCGTGGTCAAGCAGCCTTGGGATTGCTGGGCCTGATCAGGGATTCCGCCGGAATGCCGAGCCCCTGGTGCAGATTCCAGATCATTTTGAGGGTCAACGGCCGCTTGTGAGTGAGGATTTCGTAGACTCGATTGGAGTGTCCGATCATCGGCTCGAGATCCTTCACGGTCAGCCCGCGCTGGTCCATCACGAACTTGATGGCGGCTACCGGGTCGGGCAGATCCAGAGGGAAGTGCTGGCGTTCGTAGGCTTCGACCAAGGTGACCAGCACGTCGAGCCGCTCGCCTTCCGGTGAGTCGGCCGCCGCCCCCATCAACGACTCGATCTCGCGAAGGGTGGCTTGGTAGTCTTCCGGGGTCCTGATGGGTCTGATTTCCATACTCGTCTCCTTCAGATCGTTTGCGCATCGATCCGGTCGTACTGCGCGTGAGTGCCGAGGAAGCGGATGTAGACCACCCGATAGGCATAGTTGATCCACACCACCAGCCGGTACCTGTTTCCACCGATGTTGAACACGACTCGGCCGTCTCGGAGGATGCTCGCATGACCAAAGTCCGCCTTCACGTCGGCCGGTGATGCCCAGTCCGCGCTCACAGCGTGCCGATACCAGGCCAGGACAGGATCCTTCACGTCCTCACATCCCGGGTTCGCTTCCCAGAACGCCTTCAGGGTTGACAGGGCGATCACGCGCACGGCCCGATGATAGTCCCAAAT
>DASXJP010000105.1:0-2633 GCA_036497345.1 Thermoanaerobaculia bacterium | reverse complement strand
CCTATCCAGTAAGACCCGTTCTGATGTAAAATCGCCGTTACATTTTGCAGCTTTCCCCCTCGGGCGAGGGGGCTTCTATGTCTGGGGATCGAGGGGAGTCTCATGTCCAAAGTGTGGTTTTTCACGCTGGCGCTGCTGGTGTGCGCCAAGCCGGGGGGAGCGGCTGCTCCGCCCGGCGCTCCGGGGAGCGATCTCCGGTACACCGTCTATTTCGGCGGCCGGCCCGTGGGCCTGGTGATCTTCCGCTCCGGGCCGGACGGCCAGGAGACCGTCATCGTCAAGCTGGAGGACCGCGGCCGGGGCCAGAGCCTGACCCTGGAGCTGCGGCGCGACGGCCAGGGCCTCCCCGTGCGGGAGCACCTGACCGGCGTCGACTACTGGCAGAACAAGGTCGACGAGCGGTTCGAGCTGGCCGGCTGGAAGGCCACCTGGAGCAATCCTCCGGAGACGGGGGGAACGGCGCTGCGGGCGCCGGCGTTCTACGTCACCCGTGGCGGCGCCTACATCGAGATCGGCCTGCTGGCGATCGCCCTGCTCCACAGCCCGGACCACAAGCTGCCGCTGCTGCCGGAGGGGGAGGCGCGGATCGAGCGCGTCGCCGCGGCGCGGGTCGAGGCCGGCGGCAAGGCGCGGGACGTCTCGATCTACGCCATCACCGGCCTCGCCGCCGTGCCGTTCTACGTCTGGATGGACGGCCCCGACTTCTTCTTCGGCCGCTACGACGGCTTCGTCACCGTCGTCCCCGAGGGGTGGGACGCGGCGGCGTTGACGCTGATCAAGGCCCAGACGCAGGCCATGGCCCAGTGGGAGAAGGCCCAGGCGGCGCGGCTGGGCCACCGTCCGGCCGGAGCCCTGGCGATCCGGGGCGCGCGGCTGTTCGATCCCGAGACCCGCACGGTGCGGCCCGGCACCACCGTCGTCGTCGCCGGCAACCGCATTCAGGCGGTAGGGCCCGACGGCGAGGTCCAGGTCCCCGCCGGAGCCGAGGTCGTGGAAGCCCGCGGCCGGATGCTGCTGCCCGGCCTCTGGGACATGCATCAGCACCTCATTGACGTCGACGGCATCCTCGACCTGGCCGCCGGCGTCACCACCGGTCGCGACCTCGGCAACGACTCGGACTACCTGCTCGGCCTCAAGCGCAAGTGGGACGCCGGGGAGGCGGTGGGGCCGCGCGTGGTGCTGGCGGGCGTCATCGAGGGGCCGGGCCCCTACGCGGCTCCCACCAAGGTGCTGGTGGACACCGAGGAGAAGGCGCGCGCCGCGGTGGACCGGTACGCTGAGCTGGGCTACGTCCAGATCAAGATCTACAGCTCGCTCGACCCCAAGCTGGTGCCGCCGATCGTCGCCGAGGCCCACGGCAAAGGCCTGCGCGTCTCCGGCCACATCCCCAACGGCATGACGGCCGAGCAGGCGGTGCGGGAGGGGTTCGACGAGATCCAGCACACCAACTTCCTCTTCCTCAATTTCATCCCCGGCGTGGACACCCGGTCGCCGGCGCGCATGACCGCCGTCGCCGAGCACGCCGCCGAGATCGACCTCCACTCCGAGCCGGTGCGCGCATTCCTGCGTCTGCTCAAGGAGCGCCATACGGTGGTGGACCCCACCGTCACGATCTACGAGGATCTGTTCACGGCCCGGCCCAACCGGCTGATCCCCAGCCTGGCGCCGGTGGCGGACCGCGTCCCCTATCACGTCTGGCGGGCGCTGTTCGTCAACGGCCTGCCGGTCCCTCCCGGCCAGGAGCAGCGGTATCACGACTCCTTCCAAGCCTGCCTGGCCATGGTGAAGGCCCTCTACGACGAAGGGATCCCCATCGTGGCGGGCACCGACTCCATCGCGGGCTTCGTTCTCCACCGCGAGCTCGAAAACTACGTCCGGGCGGGAATCCCGGCCCCCGACGTGCTGCGGATCGCCACCCTGGGAGCGGCGCAGGTGATGAAGCTCGACCAGGACCTGGGGACGATCGCCCCCGCCAAGCTCGCCGACCTGATCCTGGTCGACGGCGACCCCACGGTCCACATCAGCGACATCCGCCGCGTCACCCTGGTGGTGAAGGACGGCGTCGTGTACGACCCGGCGAAGCTGTATGAGGCGATCGGGGTGAGGCCGGCGGTTTGAAAATCCAGAGCAA
Organism: Thermoanaerobaculia bacterium; assembly: GCA_036497345.1. GTDB lineage: Bacteria > Acidobacteriota > Thermoanaerobaculia > Multivoradales > UBA5704 > DATARR01. The sequence goes on along the minus strand of DASXJP010000105.1, from coordinate 502 downwards.
GGACATCAAGGACGCCAAGGACGCCAAGGACATCAAGGACATGAAAGAAGATCTGAGATCGGCGCTTTCTTGTCCTTGTGGTCCTTGCAGTCCTTGGTGTCCTTGATGTCCTTGACGGGCTCCCCCGGGTCTTGAAGCTCCACGCTGGAAGAGAGAGAATTCCGGTGAGGATTGGCCAACCCTTATGAAAGTATCTTGGGATCTCCCTCTGAAGACAGGAGCAGACTTGGTTGCCTACTGGCGATCAGAAGGGCTGGTCGGGACGCGTCCGGAGATCGAGGATAGCCAAGCCTTCGCGCGCGAGATCCGGCGCGCTGCCGAGAGACGGGATCGCTCTTGAGCTTCTCCTCTGGAGCTTCCTCAGCCCCGAAGGGGGCGTAGGCATAGTGTGTCGAGCATGTTCAACAGCTTGGGGGTGAAAGTCCCCTGCACAGCCTGATGGAGGCGAAGTGCTAGCGAAGCGCAAGGGCTCTAGGGTCCCGTGAGGGGCCGTCCGAAAGAA
>DASXJP010000104.1:0-6311 GCA_036497345.1 Thermoanaerobaculia bacterium | reverse complement strand
GGGACGCCGGTGAAGAATTTGTCCCCCCAGAAATAGCCGTTGCCGAGCACGTCCGGCCGGCCGAACAGGAACGGGATCAGCCATTCGGCGGCCTGCCGGGGGTCCCAGCTCGAGATGGTGATCGACTCCTTGCTGTAGCCGGCGTAGCCGCGGAGCGAGTACGGGAAGATCCGCACCAGCTCGACGATCTGCGGCAGCGCGATCAGGGTGCCGCAGAGGACGGCCGCGCCCAGGAGACCGATGGCGCCGAATCCCGATCCCGCCGGCCGATCCCGCCAGACCAGGGCCACGGCGGCGAGCGAGAGCAGGCCCGCGAGGCCGGCCGTCTGGGGATCGCCGCCCAGGAGCAGCAGCGTCCAGAGCAGGGCCACGACCGGGGCCAGCCAGGCGCGGCGGGCGGGCCAGCGGACGCAATCGAGGCAGGCGGCCACCAGGGCCGGCGCCAGGCTCACGCCCGCGATCAGGTTGTAGAAGTTGAGGTGGGAGAGGAAGAAGCCGGAGACCGTCCAGCAGACCGCCGCCGCCCCGGAGGCCTGGCGGCTCAGCCCCCAGGCGCGGCCCAGCCAGTAGAAGGCGAACGGCGCGAGCAGCAGGTGCAGCCAGAAGTGGGCGTTGAAGGCCCAGAAGGTGGAGCCCAGGAAGACGAGCAGGTTGTCCGGATAGAACGGCGCGGCGTTGAGGTTCCCCGCCAGCGGCTGCCCGCCGGCCCGGTAGGGGTCGAGGAGGGGAAACCAGCCTTGCCGCATCGCCTCCGCCTGCGACCACTTCATGGGGAAGTGCGAGTTGAGCACGTCCCGCAGGATGAGCGTCTCCGTGCCGCGGATCAGCGGCAGCATGGCGATCAGGAGGAGGAGCAGCAGCGGGCCCATGAAGAGGAGGGCCAGGCGCCAGCGCGGGGGCTCGGACATGGGGGTGGAGATTAGCAAAAGGCGGCCCCCTCCCGGGCCCTCATCACCCCGGCCCTCTTCTCCCGTCCCCTCCCCCCTCCCACACCGGGAGAAGAGGGAGAGACCCCTACGGGGTTGTCTCGGGTGGGCGGTTCCCCTCTCCCGGTGAGGGAGGGCGGGAGGGGACGGGAGAGGGGCCAGGGGTGAGGGTTCGGGGAGAACGCCTCCACGCCAGCACCGCCGCGATCAGGAAAGCGATCCACGCCGCGATCCCCGCCGCCACCTCGGGCCCGGTCGAGACCTCCACCCACACGCGATGGCCTCCCGGCGGCACCTCGATCCCCAGCAGGCTGAGGTTCACGGGCAGGGTCGGCAGCGGGCGCCCACCGGCCGTGGCTTTATAGAGCGGCTGGAAGGCGCGGCGGAGGACCAGGAGGCCGCCGTCCCCCCAGACGTCGATGGCGATCCGGTCCGGGGTCTCCTCGCGGATCGACACCCAGGCGCCGGGGTGATGGGCGACCGGCCGGGCCGCGATGACGTCCCTCACCGGATCGGCCGCGCGGCTCACGTACTGGAAGGCCTGGCCGGCGCTCCGGGCGGCGGTGACCGACCGCGGCCACCAGGCGGAGGGAGCGGGATCGCGCACGGCGAAGAGGCGGCTGGTGCCGCCGAATCGATCCCCCACGGCGAGGAGCTGGAGCTTGGAGGTCGTGGGCGTCTCGGGCAGCACCGCCACCCCGGTGCCCATCGTCCGCATCCAGTTGGCGCGGGCGTCGGCGTCCAGCCGGGGGAGATGGAGCAGCACGGAGGCCGACAGCGGCGAATAGAGGCCGTCGAGATCCTTGCCGAAGGGGTAGCGCAGAGTGTAGAGCGCGCCGGGCGCGGGGCCGAGATCGAAGGCGGCGGTCCGCACCAGGGTCAGATAGGTGGGCGGCACCGGCGGGCTGGAGGGGCCGCCGGGCACCACCTCCGCTCCCGGCCTCAGCATGCGGAGCCAGGGGGAAGGAGGGAAATCGGCCACCCGCGCCGTCATCACCAGCCCGGCGAGCGGCAGCAGGGCCACGAGCTGGGAGGCGGCGAGGCCGGCGGCGCTGGCGCGGCGGGCGGCCATGGCGGCGAGGCCGAGCAGGGCCGCCGCGAGGACCAGCGCCACGATCCAGGACCCCACCCGGGCCGCCGGCGCGTCGGCGACGAATTCGGGATCGACTCTTCCCGCCGCCAGCCAATCGGCGAGGGGCGATCCGGCGAGGAAGACGATCACGGCCAGCGCCAGCGCGGCGCCGGCGCCGATCGCGGCCCCCCGCCAGGCCCGGGGCGACGCGAGCACCCGTTCGAGCCCCCAGCCCGCGAGCAGGGAAACGGCCAGGGCGAGCCAGAAGAGGAGCTTCTCGGGATAGCGCACCAGCCCGTGGGTGAGCACCACCAGGGCGTCCCCACCAAAGGCGCCGGCCCAGGCCAGGACCAGCCCGGCGGCGGCCAGGAATCCCCAGCCGCGCGCCCGCCGCAGGCCCAGAACGGCGAGCCAGAGGGCGACGATGCCGAAGTGGATCGTGAGGATGTAGGGGAGCCCCGGCTGCTCGTCCCACGGCCAGTACCCCCCCTTGCCGAGGTCCCAGGGGTGGCCGAAGGGGAACGGGACGATCAGCTCCAGCAGCCGCGCGAGGCCGAGATGGAAGCGGCCGGCGCCCACCCCCGCGGGCCCCAGGGCGCCGCGCGAGGTGAAGCCGAGGATGCGCGCCGTGGCCACGAGCTGTGGCAGGGCGATCAGCAAGCCGGTGACGCTGATCCCGACGACCGCGAGCGCGCCGCGCCGGAATCCGTGCCGCTGGAAGGCCACGAGCAGCAGGGGGACGAGCCCCAGGGCGGCCGTCACCGGCTCCCCCGCCAGCAGGGCCATGCCGCAGGCGATCCCGCCGAGGGCGATCCCCCGCCGGCCGCCGCGCGCCGCGCCCAGGAGCACCAGCGGCCACCAGGCGGAGACGGCCAAGAGGTTGTAGAAGCTTAAGGTCGTCAGAATCCACCCCGATCCGGCGTACGTGACGCCGGCCGTGAGCGCCGCCGCCGGCCCCTGCCCCAGCGCGCGGGCCAGGGCGGCCATGGCGAGCGCCGCCAGCAGCCAGTGGAGGGCGTAGTGGAGGTTGAAGGCGCTCCAGAACGGCAGGATCAGGTAGAGCAGGTTCCCCGGATAGAACGGCAGGGCGTTGGGGTTCCCCCGGAACGGCTGCCCCAGCCCCCAGCCCGGATTGAACGCCGGGATGCGCCCCGCCCGCAGCTCGGCGGCGCCGAAGGCCTTCACCGGCAGATGGGTGGTGAAGACGTCGCGAAAGTAGAGCGTCCGCCAGCCCATGGCGAGGGGGACGGCGGCCCAGAGCCAGAGGGCCAGGGCGGCGAGGGCGACGGCCTTCAGGCCAAGCCCCGTCCCGCCGGACGTGTCGTTCAAGCTCTCTCCCATACAATACGCCCGTGATTCGACCTCTCCTGCAATCCCTGCGGCCCACCCAGTGGCCCAAGAACGTCTTCGTCCTCGCGCCGCTCGTCTTCGGCGGGCTGCTGCTCAACGCGCAGGTGACCCTGCGCGCCGTCCTGGCCCTCGTCGCCTTCTGCTGCGCGTCGAGCGCCGTCTACCTGATCAACGACATCCGGGACCGCGAGGAGGACCGGCGCCATCCGCTCAAGCGGCTGCGCCCGATCGCGGCCGGCACGCTCAAGATACCGGTGGCCGTGCTCGCCGTTCTGGTCCTCGTCGGCGCCGCAGCCCTCCTCTCCGCCCGCCTCGGCCGGCCGTTCGCCCTGGTGCTCGGCGTCTACCTGGTGCTCAACGTCCTCTACACCTTCTGGCTCAAGCACATGGTGATCCTGGACGTGATGTCGATCGCCATCAGCTTCGTGCTCCGGGTGGAGGCGGGCTCCACGGCCACGGGGATCGAGGTGTCGCGGTGGCTCCTGCTCTGCACCATCTTCCTCTCCCTGTTCCTGGCCTTCTCCAAGCGCCGCCACGAGATCACCCTGCTGGCCCATGAGGCCTCGGGGCAGCGGCCGGTGCTCGACCACTACAGCCCGGCCTTCCTGGACCAGATGATCAACGTGGTCACCGCCTCCTCGGTCGTCTCCTACGCGCTCTACTGCGTGGCCCCGGAAACGGTGGAGAAGTACCACACCCAGGACCTGGTCTTCACCATCCCCCTGGTCCTCTACGGGATTTTCCGCTACCTCTACCTGATGTACCAGCGCCCGGGGGAGCGCAATCCGACCGAGGCGATCCTGCGCGACCCGCCGTTCCTGATCAACATCCTGCTCTGGGGGCTGGTCGTGGTGTGGATCGTCTATGGCCGCGAGGCGGGGTTGAAGTAGGATTCGCGTCGATTGATCCCTTCAAGCCTATGACCGAAAAGCTACCCGTTCCAGCCAGCGCTCCGCAGCCCGCCGTCGCGGTGGTGATCCCCTGCCACAACGAGGAGCTCACCGTGACCAAGGTGGTCTCCGACTTCCGGGCCGCCCTGCCGGACGCCCAGATCGTGGTGGTGGACAACGCCTCGCGGGACCATACGGCCGAGCGGGCGCGGGAGGCGGGGGCGGAGGTGATCCGCGAGCCGCGGCCCGGCAAGGGGTTCGCCCTGCTCTCGGGATTCCGCCACGCGCGGGCGGCCGGCGCCGAGTACCTGGTGATGGTCGACGGGGACGACACCTATCCGGCCGACGACGCGCCGAAGCTGATCGCCGCGGCCGAGGCGGGCGCGGAGATGGTGATCGGCACCCGGCTCGCGACCTATGACGAGGGGGCCTTCCGCGCCGGCCACTCGTTCGGCAACTGGCTGTTCATCTTCCTGGTGCGCGTGCTCTTCGGGGTCAAGACGCGCGACCTGTTCTCGGGCTACCGCGTGATCACCCGGCGCTTCCTGGAGGCGACGCCGCTGATCGCCCAGGGGTTCGAGGTGGAGGCCGAGCTGTCGCTCCAGGCCTCGGTGCAGCGCTTCCCCGTGGCCGAGGTGCCGGTGCGCTACCGCGCCCGCCCCAAGGAGAACCCGAGCAAGCTCCACACCTACCGGGACGGCTACCGCATCCTGCTCGCCATCCTGACCTTCTTCCGCGACTACAAGCCGATGACCTGCTTCGGCCTGCTGGCGCTCTTCTTCCTCGCCCTGTCGCTGGCCGGCGGGGCCGTCGTGGTCACCGAGTTCGTGCAGACCGGCCTGGTGCCGCGGCTCCCCCTGGCGGTGCTCTCGGCGGCCCTCTTCCTCCTCGCCGCCCTCTCCTTCGCCTGCGGCGTGCTGCTGTCGACGATCAACCGGCGGTCCGCCGAGATCGCGGCTCTCATCCCTTGGAAATAATCCCTTGGAAATAACCCCGTGGAAGTGACTTGAAGATCCTCATCGTCTACGAGACGATCTATCCGGACTTCATGGGGGGCGTGGAGAGCCGCAACTACGAGCTGGCGGTGGCGCTCCGCAAGCGGGGTCATGAGGTGGTGCTGGCCGGGTTCCGCAAGCCGCCCGCACCCGCGGACACCCCCGGCGTGCGGTCGCTGGGCGAGCTCGACGGGCTCTACAACGCCGCGGGCCAGCGCAGCACGCGAGGCGCCATCCGTTTCGCGCTGACCGTGCCGCGGATCGACATGCGCGGTTTCGACGTGATCGAAACGGCCAACATGCCGTACGTCCACATCTTCCCCCTGGCCCTGAAGTGCGCGCTGGCGGGCAAGCCCCTGCTGGTGACCTGGTACGAATACTGGGGGGACTACTGGAAGGGGTACGTCGGCCGGCTCAAGGCGCCCGTCTACAAGGCGATCGAGTGGTGCGCGGGGCAGGTGGGCACGGCGGTGACGGCCACCAGCCGCCTCACCCAGGAGCGGCTCGCCGCCCAGCGTCGCCGCGGAGGGGTGGAGCTCGTCCCCTGCGGCATCCACGTGGACGACGTCCAGCGGGCCGCCCGGCCGGAGGAGCTCCATGATCACAAGGGGGGCGAGGGGCCGCCCCTCGTCTACGCCGGCCGCCTGCTGCGCGAGAAGCGGATCGACCTTCTGCTGCGCGCCGTGGCTCTCCTCGCCCCCAAGCATCCCGGTATCCTTCTGACGGTGTTCGGCAACGGCCCCTACCGGGAGCCTCTGCTCAAGCTGGTGGACGAGCTGGGGATCGCCGGCCGGGTGAGCTTCCGCGGTCACGTGGAGACGAGCGAGGAGGTCTGGCGCCACCTGGGCCAGGCGCGGATCGCCGTCCAGCCCTCGGAGCGGGAGGGGTTCGGCCTCTTCCCCCTGGAGGCGATGGCGGCCGGCCTGCCGGTGGTCTACTGCGAGTCCCCCGAGAGCGCCGTCCCCGAGCTGGTGCGCGACGGCGTCGAAGGGGTGTGTACAGTGCCCGAGCCCGCCGCCCTGGCCGCGGTCCTCGACCGGCTCCTCACCGACGAGGCGGAGTGGAGCCGCCTGCGCCG
>DASXJP010000103.1:0-2535 GCA_036497345.1 Thermoanaerobaculia bacterium | reverse complement strand
ACGGAAGATCCTCCCCAGGCGACCTGAAAGGCCGCGCTAGCGAACGCATCACCCTCTTCAATGTTCCACGACGGAGCCGGTTTTGCCAGGGATAAAAGGTCTCCTACGTGCGGTGCACTACACTAGTAGTGATAGCGCGCTTGGAGGAAATCGATCCGGTCTTCACGGACGATATAGACGATCCGGTGCTCCTGGGTCAGCCGTCTCGCCCAGGAGCCCGAGAGGACGTGCTTCAAAGGCTCGGGCTTACCGATACCGGTGAAGGGGTCTCGCAGAATGGCCTCGATGAGATCCAAAGCCCGCAGGGCAACTCTGCGATCAACCTCGACCCAGTGTCTGAGATCTTGCCGAAACTGCGGTTGAAAGACGGCGATCCACTCACGCCGTCCTGAGGGGGGATCACTCTTCCGACTCAAGACCGAGATCCCGCCGCAGCTCGTCCACCGTCTCGGGCGTTCCCATTCCGCTCTTGGCCTGTTCCAAAGCCTTCAACAGACGCTCCGCGTTCTTCGGCGACCGGAGCAGATGGGCGGTCTCCGTGAGCCCAGCCAGCTCTGAGGCGTCCACCAGAGCCACATCTTTGCCGCCCCGGCGGCTGATGATGACGACCTCCCGGTTGTCTGAAGCCTCGTCGCAGAGCTTCGCGAGATTCGCCCGGGCTTGCGTATAGGTAGTTCGGATTGCCATCGAGTCTTCCTTCTTGTGTACACGGTTACTGTACAGATCGGTCGAGGGAAAGTCAACTACTACCCGCCCCTGCTCAGAAACTCCATGGCAGTTCTATCCTAGGAGCGATAAGCTCTCGCCAACCAGTTCCCGGGAGGTCCCATGCAGGCGAACGGCATCGACGACGTGCTCCGCATCCTCGACGGCATCATCGCCGACACCAAGGCGAAGAGCGACCCGCTGGGGTATTTCCCGGCGCTCTACCGGCAGGTCACGCTGACGGTCAAGCAGGGGATCGCCACCGGGTACTTCGACGACGGGCCGCGGATGGACCGCTTCGACGCCCTGTTCGCCAGCCGGAGCAAGGACGTGCCGGCGATCATCGATGCCCTGAATGCGATCGTGCCGGCGACCGGCGCGGTGCTGCCCTAAGGGAGAGATGACGGATGAGCAATCCCGGCGTCCAGATCCTCCTCCGCGCCCTCGACACGGGCTATGACCACAAGTCCTGGCACGGGGCGATCCTCAAGGGGTCGCTGCGCGGCGTCTCTCCGGAAGAGGCGGCGTGGCGGCCTTCTCCGAAGCGGCACAACGTCTGGGAGCTCGCCATCCACGCGGCCTACTGGAAGTACTCCGTCCTCCACCGGCTGCGGCGGGAGGTCCGCTTTCCGCTGAAGGGGAGCAACTGGTTCCCCCGTCCGGACGGGGAGATCAGCGAGCCGGCGTGGAAGGCCGACCTGCGCATCCTTGAGCAGATGCACCGCGACCTGCGCGCGGCCGTGGCCGCCCTCCGGGACGAGGATCTGGAGACCGTCCCCGAAGGGAGCAAGACGAAGGTGAGGGACCTCGTCCTCGGCGCGGCCTACCACGACATCTACCACGCCGGGCAGATCCAGCTCCTCAAGCGGCTGCGGCCTGGCGCCTGAGCCAGCCGGCCGACTCCCGCCAGAGCGTGTCGCGGAAGCGCTCGCGGAAGAATCCGAAGTGGCCGATCGCCGGCGCGCCCACCTCTCGCGGGGTGACGTGCCGGTGGTCGACCCGGGCCTCGCGGTAGGCGTCGAGCAGGCTCTCGACGGCGGCGCGGGGAGCGTAGTCATCATCCGCGAAGCTGTAGGCGAGGAAGGGCCTGTCGAAACGCTCGAAGCCGCGGCGGCGCTCATCGTGTCCCGCAAAGAGGAAGCGCGGCTGGCGGCACCACTCCGCCCACTCGCGGGCGACCCCGCCGGGGAGATCCTCCTTGGTTCCCAGCCAGCCGGGCACGTAACCGAAGAGGCGGCTCGCCAGCGGCACCCCCACGTACCAATTCAGGGCCATCCGGTAGCGGGAAGGCGAAGGCCAGTGCCCCCAATAGCCGCTCTGGGCCGCGACACCCACCATTCCGGCGACGCGCTCGTTGCCGGGCGCCAGCCCCACGATCTGACCGCCGACGCTGTGCCCCACCACCAGGATCTTGCGCGGCTGGAGACGGCCGGCGAGCCAGTCGAGAGCGCCCCCCTGATCCTCCTCGGCCCACTGCCGCAGCCGAGCGGGGAAGCGGGAGAGGCGGCGCGGACGCGAGCCGCCGATCCCCCGGTAGTCGTAGGTCAGCACCGTGAGCCCCTCGCCCGCCAGATAGCGGGCGAAAGGATCGTAATACCCGCGCTTCACGGCTGTGGCCGAGTTGATCAGCACCGCCGTCTCCCGGTCCTCCCCGGGATCGGGCCGGTAGAGAGTGGCCGCGAGCTCGAAGCCGTCGAGCGCACGGATGCGAAGCCGGTCGTCGATCGGAACGTCCATCTCCTGCCCTCCTTGTGAGGGTTTAGACCCTCTCGATCACCGTCGCGATCCCCTGCCCGCCGCCGATGCAGAGGGTGATCAGGGCGGTCGAGA
>DASXJP010000102.1:0-12401 GCA_036497345.1 Thermoanaerobaculia bacterium | reverse complement strand
CTTGGGCCGTGATGCCGTCGGAACGGACCAGAAGGGTGTCGTCCGGTCGCAACTCACGGTCCTGACCGAACTGGATGGGGCTCTGGATGCGTCCCTCCGCATCGAGGAGCAGGATGCTCACTCCCCAGGCCCCGGAGACGCGGTAGGTCTGCTCGACCAGGGCATGCAGGATCTCCTCGGGGTCCCGCAAGGAGAGCAGCTCACTACTATCCTGATAATAAGAGAGGAGCTTTTCCCGCCCGCTCACCGTCTCCTGGAGAAGGCGCTTGTTCTCGAGGACGATCGCCACCGTGTTGGCGAAGGTCATCAGCGAGTCGAGCAGGTCTTCGCCGATCGAGGCGCTGGTGAATTTGTTGTCGACCGCGAGGGCTCCGAGGACCCCCTTTTTGGCGACCAGAGGGGCGATGAGAAGCGGAGTCGTCGGCTGGAGGGCGTTGAAGAAATCGGCTGGCAGTTGCGCGAAGCCCGAGGGGGAAACGCGGACGGGCTTGCGCGTCCGGACTGCTTCCGAGAAGGGATCGGTGCCATCCACAGGAATGCGAAGGCCCCGTACTCTGCGGCCGACCGTGGTGACCGCGATCACCCCGCGCTCCAGCCGGTCAAGGTACTGCCCAAAGTCATCCAGACCCTTGGTGGAATCTTTCCTCCAGGCGTTCCGGGCCTGCTCCTCATCGATCTCGCCGATTCCCATCTGACCGACGAGATGGTTGTCATCGTCATCGAGCAACAGCAGGGAGGCGCGGTTGAACCCCAGACCGTAGCTCGCCGTCACTCCGGTCAGGATGGTGCGCAGGATCTTGTCCAGTTCCTCGGTCGCCTGGATGTAGTCACCGATCCGGTGGAGGACCGCGAATTGGCGGAAGGTTCGCCGGCTGGCCTCCTGAAGGCTCATGCGGTCGATCAGAGCCGTGACCTGCTTGGCGATCGCTGAGACCAGGTGGCGCTCTTCGAGCGTGAACCCATCGCCGGGATCTCCAGCGAGCACGCCAAGATCGAGTTGCCCGACGACACGGCCCTCCAGAGTGAGTGGAACCACGAGCAGGCACTGGATGAGGCTCTCGCAGCCCAGCACTTGGGAGAGCCGCTCCAGGGTCGGCCGCACCTCGGCGCTCTCGAGACGGCGGACCGACGGCCGGCCGCGTTCGAGGAGCTCGCGCAGGCCGGGCCACTCCGAGAGGCGGAAACGCTCTCCTTGACGCGGTTTCCAGGTCGGGCGCAGGGTCGCCGACGCGCGCAGGATCAACGACTCGCCCCCTTCGTCGGTCAGCAGAATGCCGCAGAAGGAGCGTCCGAGTTGGGTCACCATCATCTCGGCTAGCTTCTGGAGGCCCGCGTCGAGGTGGTCCGCGGAGGCGAGCAGGTTGCTCGCCTCCAGGAGGAGACGCCGGCGGCGCAGATCTTCAAAATACCCGACACTGCCGACGCGCTGGCCGTCAGCATTGAACAGCCAGGTCGAAGAGTGGCGTACCGGAACCCGCTCACCGCTCTTACTGCGTACGGCGGTCTCGTAGTCCCGCACCCGGCCTTTGCCAGAATGAAGCATACTGCCGATGTGGCGGGGCTCGGCGGGGTCGTCGTAGAGCTGGTCAACGGGGAAACCGAGGACCTCGCCGGGAGGGTATTCCAGGATATCCTTGGCTTGCGGATTGTAGGCGGTCACGCGTCCCTTGCGGTCCACGGCGATGATGCCGTCTGGAGAGCTGGCGATCAGGCGATCGGTGAAATCCTTCTGCTCCTTGAGCTGGGACACCAGCTCGGCGCTCTCGATCGCGACCACGGCGGCATCGGCGAACAGGGTGAGCAGCCACTCGTCTTCAGGACCAAACCACAGAGTCGGCGAGGGTTGGCCGTCCATCCCTTTTTTATTGTCGACGCGCAGCAAGCCGATCAGGTCTTCCAGCCCTTCCCGCTTACGGAACAGATTGATGGCAAGGAGCGAGTCGCAACGGCCTGAGGGACTGTGGGAAGGTTCCCGCGCCACAGCGGGATGTTGAGCAAGCTCTTCGCCATGGAGGTTGAAAGCTTCCTTCTTGCGTTCGAAGGCGATGAACCCGGTCAGCCCACCGCCTGGACAATCGCGGATCGGCAACCGCCGGCCCTTGAAGAAGGCCTCCTTCCGATGGCCGAAGCCCGCCTCCAGGCTGAGCTCATCGCCATATACGAGAAAGACGCCGCAGGTTTCGGCGCCAAGGATCTCGACGGCGTACTGGGCAATCCGGCCCAGGAGCTCGTCCCGAGTGAGCGAGGCGAGGCCGCTCATCATCTCCCGGGTCACCTGGGAGAGTTGCTCGAGCCGTTTCAGCCGCGATGCGGGATCCGTGTTCGATTCTTCCGGCACAATTCCCTCCTCCAGTCGAAATCGGCAAACGGCCCATCGCGGGCAAGGACACGGTGGGCCTCTAGAAGGGGTGTCTTTCATGATACAGACATTTCGCCTGTTTTGAGCAACTGGAATGGTGTGGCCAGCCGAAGGACCGCGGCAGAACCCCTCAGGGGAGGCAAAGCGCCTCAAACGTCGTCCTGAAAGACCTCCTTTGAGGCTACAATACTTGCGCGGCTCCCCAAATACGCTCATCGCTATGGATTCAGTCACCCGCGCCGCGCTCCTCGGAGCCTCGATCCTCCTCGCCCTGGTGCCGGGCCAAGCCAACACGCTCGACCGCCTGCCCGGCGCTCCCGGCTTCGTCCATGAGGTCTACACCTCCGGCGACGGCCTGCCTTCGACGGGGATCGCCCAGGTCCTCCAGACGCGCGACGGCTTCCTGTGGATCGCCACCTTCGCCGGCCTCGCGGGCCCGGACGGCGGCTGGAGCCGCCCCGCCACGATCGCGGTCGAGGTGGTCCCCCGCTTCTACGAGACCGTCTGGTTCCGGCTGCTCTGCGCGGCGCTGGCCGTCGCGGCAATCCTCGGGCTGATCCGGATATGGAACGTCCGCCAGCGCTCCCGCCGGCGGCAGCTCGAACGGATGGTCGAGGAGCGCACCGCCACCATCGCCCATCAGGCCGAGAGGCTGCGCGAGATCGACGATCTCAAATCGCAGCTCTTCGCCAACGTCTCGCACGAGCTGCGGACGCCGCTCACCCTCACGCTCGGTCCCCTGCAGGACGCGCTCGACGGCCGTTTCGGGCCACTGCGGGAGGACCTCGCCGAGCAGATCGACGTCGCGCTGCGCAACGCCCAGCGCCTGCTCGGCCTGGTCGACCAGCTCCTCGACGTCGCCCGGCTCCGCGCCGGCCGGCTCCGGGCGGCATAAGGGGCGGTAGGGCTGGGGGTTGACTGGGGTAGCGTCTTCTAGTAAAATAGTCTCCATGATCGAAGTCCCCATCGAGACTCTGAAAGAGCGGTTGGACGAATACCTCGAGCGGGCTCGCCAGGGGGAGCGGATTTTCATCACCGAGCAGGGACGCCCGGTCGCGCAGTTGGTTCCAGGCGACGCGGAAAGCAGAGTCATCCAGCGGGCCTGGGAGCTCGTCAAGGCCGGGGGCGCTCACTGGAGTGGCGGCAAGCCCGAGGGATCGCGGCAAAGGCCACGCCTCAGAGGGGGCAAGAGCGCTTCGGACATCATTCTGGAAGACCGCGGGCGGTGATCCTCTATCTGGACACCAGCAGCCTCATCAAGCTCTACATCGAAGAACCAGGCACACCCGAGGTCTATCTCCAGATCGCTACGACGTCGCTTGTCTGCACGTCCGTGATCTCGTACGCCGAAGCTCGGAGCGCTCTCGCCCGCCTCTGCCGGGAGGGCTCGCTATCACCCGAAGAGCACGCCAGGACCAAGACCGATCTCGACAAGGACTGGAAGCACTACCTCATGATTGATGCCACACCGGAAGTCTGGCGGGCTGCCGGTGACCTCACGGAAGCGCATGCCCTCCGTGGCTGTGACAGCATCCACCTTGCCTCCTTCCTCCACCTGGTCCGGACAGATCTCGGCGAGCCCGTCCTGTTTTCGTCCTTCGACGACCGGCTGAAAAAAGCGTCTTGGAGTGAGATAGAGGCGGCGCTTCTTCGCGAGGACGTGGAGTGGGGCCTTCGCGGGGAGAGCTAGCATTTCAGCATGAGCATCGTCAGCCGGCAGGAATTCCTCCGGGACCCGGAGGCTCTGTTGAACCGGGTTGAGGCCGGAGAGCACCTCGTCGTGGTGCGTGGTGGACATCCGGTCGCCGAGCTCCGGCCCGTCCCCGTGACCCAGCCCGATCTGCGACCGTTCGGCCTCTGCAAAGGAGCGTTCTCGGTTCCGGACGATTTTGACGCACCGCTTCCCGAGGAGATTCTGAGGGAGCTCGAAGGGCGGTGAAGTTGCTCCTCGACACCCACGTCTTCCTCTGGTACATCACCGCCGACCCGAAGCTCCCAGCCACCTTCCTGGCGGCCAGCCAGGACCCGGACAATGAGGCTCCAGCGCGCCGAGCAGCTCCTGCGCGCCGGCGCCGGCACCGTGAGCGAGATCGCCTACTCCGTGGGCTTCAAGAGCATCGCCCACTTCTCGAACGCCTTCCACGAGCGCTACGGGGAGAGGCCGTTGGCGTTCGCGGCGCGGCACCGGGGGCGGTAGGGGGCCCCGCCCGGGCATCAATGCCCGGGCTACGCTGGAAACGAAAAGCCGGCTGAAGCCGGCTCCGAAGTCAGGGCCACTCGTCCAGGAGCCGGGTTCACCCGGCTTTTCGGTTGAAGCGTAGCCCGGGCATTCATGCGCGGGCGGGACCTCGGCGTCATCGCCTGATTTGCTGCCGTCTGCGGCGTAGAATACGTTGAACCTATGGCAAAGAAGAAAGAGCGAGAGCAACGGGCGAACGAAGAGCTACGGCCGGAGCTGCCGTCGGGCGTGAAGCTGCTCCGCACGCTCGAAGGGCACCAGGGCGCTGTCAATAGCGTGGCGTTTGATCCGCAGGGCGGGACGCTGGCCAGCGGGAGTGAGGACAAGTCTGTGAAGCTCTGGGAGGCGCCAAGCGGCAAGCTGCTCCGCACGCTCGAAGGGCATCGGAATTCGGTCTTTAGTGTGGCGTTTGACCCCCAAGGCGGGACGCTGGCCAGCGGGAGTGATGACAAGACGTTGACGCTCTGGGAGGCGCCAAGCGGCAAGCTGCTCCGCACGCTCGAAGGGCACCGAGACGCGGTCGGGAACTTGGCGTTTGATCCTCAGGGTGCGACGCTGGCCAGCGGAAGTTATGACGCAACGGTTAAGCTCTGGGAGACGCTAAACGGCAGGCTGCTCCGCACGCTGGAAGGGAACCAGGGCTCGATCTATTGCGTAGCGTTTGATCCGCAGGGTGAAACGCTGGCTAGCGGGAGTACTGACCACACAGTGAAGCTCTGGGAGGCGCGAAGCGGCAAGCTGCTCCGCACGCTCGAAGGACACCAGGGCTCGGTTATGAGCGTGGCGTTTGATCCGCAGGGCGGGATGCTGGCCAGCGGGAGTGTTGACAAAACAGTGAAATTCTGGGAGGCGCGAAGCGGCAAGCTGCTTCGCACCCTCGAAGGGCATACCACGCGTGTCGATCGCGTCGCGTTCTCAACGGACGGGCGTCTGCTGGCTTCGAAAAGTGCCGATCACACGATCCGCCTGTGGAACTGCGAGACGTGGGAGACAGTCGCGGTCATCCCAGAGCCAACAACTTCAGGGTCGTGGATCCCCGCACTCGCCTTTCATCCCACGCTGCCCCTGCTCGCCTCCGCAGGCTCGGAGCCAGGCAGGCCGGACGACGAGCGATCTCGGCTAATCCACCTCTGGGAGCTGGACCTCGACGTGTTGCTGGGCCAGCGCTCCGGGGTGGTGGCGGCCGCGCGTGCGGTCCATCACACGACGGGCAAAATCGTGCTGGTAGGCGATCACAGCGTAGGCAAATCGGCGCTGGGCTATCGCCTGATCCACGGCCGTTTCGAGAAGCAGGAGTCCACCCACGGGCAGCAGTTCTGGGTATTTCCTGACTTGGGCAAGCGCCGCGCGGACGGGACCGACTGCGAGGCGATCCTCTGGGACTTCGCGGGTCAGCCCGACTACCGGCTGGTCCACGCGCTCTTCGTGGATAACGCCGATCTGGCGCTGGTGCTGTTCGATGCTTCGGATCTCCGCGACCCGCTGCACGGCGTAGGCTTCTGGCTCAAGCAACTCCAGACGGGGCAAAGCCATTGCCCCATCATCCTTGTGGCTGCTCAGACGGATCGCGGGAGCTGTTCGCTGACACCGGAGGAGCTGAAGGCGTTCTGCCAGAGGCATGGCATCGTGGGTCCGATCGAGACGAGCGCCGCCACGGGCTTGGGGCTGGCGGAGCTGGTCGAGTGCATGAAGTCCCTGATCCCCTGGGAGGACAAGCCCGCGACGGTCACCACCACGACCTTCAAGCGGATCAAGGACTACGTCCTCGGCCTCAAGGGAGCGGAGTCGGGCGTCCAGACCATCGTCACCCCCGAGGAGCTCCGCGGCCGGCTGGAGGCTACCGATGCCGGCTGGCGCTTCACCGACGCCGAGATGCTGACCGCCGTGGGCCACCTGGAGAACTACGGCTATGTGAAGCGGCTGCGGACCTCGAAGGGAGAGCAGCGCATCCTGCTCCAGCCGGAACGGCTCAACAACCTGGCGTCGTCGTTCGTGCTGGAGGCGCGGCGAAATCCGAAGGGCCTGGGCGCGCTGGAGGAGAAACGGCTGCTGGCCGGCGGCTACGATTTCCCGGAGCTGAAGGACTTGCCCGTGGGCGAGCGCGACGTGCTCCTGGACTCGGCGGCGCTGCTCTTCCTGGAACACAATGTCTGTTTCCGCGAGACCGATCCGCTCCGTATGGAGCCGTATCTGGTCTTCCCAGAGCTGATCAATCTGAAGAGGCCGCCGGAGGAAGAGCAGACGCCCGAGGATGGTGTGGCCTATTCGGTGAGCGGCCCGACGGAGAACGTGTTCGCCTCGTTGGTGGTGCTGCTGGGCTACACGCATACCTTCACGCGCACGGCCCAGTGGCAGAACAACGCGCGCTACGAGGTGGGCGATGGGCTGGTGTGCGGATTCCGGCAGGAGGCCGAACGCGACGGGGAATTGGACTTCGTGCTCTGCTTCGGCCCGAAAGTCGGCCTGCCGGTGCGGACACTTTTCCAAGGACTGTTCGAGAGTTTTCTCGCACGGCGGAACCTGACGGTGCTGCGGTATGAGCCTGTGCGCTGCTCCGCATGCAACCATTTGTTGGAGCGGTCGATCGTGCGCCAACGATTGAAGGATCGGAAGACGTTCGCCTTCTGCAACGATTGCGGCGAGAAGCTGACGCTGCCGACGATGGCGGAGCCCATCCAGTTGACCCGGGAAGAGCAGACTCAGGTGGAGACGCAACGCCGTGCCGCCGAGCAGCGGACACGCTTCGAGCAGGCTGTGTTCCGGGTGCGTGCCTATGTGGCCGAGCAGAACATCACGCCACCGGAAAGCTTCATCAGCTATGCCTGGGGCGTGCCCGAGCATGAACACTGGGTCGAAAAACGGCTCGCGACGGATTTGCAGAAGGCGGGGATCGACGTGGTGCTGGACCGGTGGCACAACGCGCAGATTGGCGCGAACGTGGCACGGTTCATAGAGCGGATCGAGAAGAGCGACCGGATTGTCATGATCGGCACACCGCTCTACCGCCGGAAGTACGAGAACAAGGACACCAGCACTGGCTACGTCGTGGCGGCAGAGGTCGATCTCATCAACAACCGCCTTCTCGGCACCGAGCCGCAGAAGCACAGCGTGCTCCCTCTGTTACTGGCCGGGGAGAAGACCGAGTCATTACCACCGCTGCTTCATAGCCGGGTGTACGGCGACTTCCGCAGGGACGACACATACTTCGCGACGGCGTTCGATCTGATTCTCGATGTGTACGGCATCTCACACCAGCACCGCGCCGTGGCCGATCTGCGCGAGTCGCTCAGCGAGGTGGCGATGAGGTGAGCCCGGGCATGAATGCCCGGGCTACGCTAATTCGACTTTGTCAGATTTGTCGTCCTCTCCTACCCAGGGCATCGGCCTCCGGCCTCAGCCCTGGGCTATGTTCTCCCGGCCCGTTGGGCCGGTTTTGTTTAGAGGCTCTAAATCAGGAACCGGATACCAACGCCCCCACCCGCCCCACCACCCTCTCCACCTCCTCGGCGTCCAACGTACGGAGATCGAGCAGCAAGGCATCCTCATGAACCCGCGCCAGAATCGCGGGCTCTCCGGTGCGGAGATCGGCGGCGAGGTCGTGGGCGGCGCGGGATTCCAAAATCACCCGCACGCCCCAGCTCGGGATCTCACGGGCGGGCAGGGCGCCGCTCCCTGCCTGCGAGGCGCAGGGGACCACCTCGGCGGTGATCCTCGGAAATTCGGCCAGCTTCCGGGCCAGGCGGCGGGCCCTTGGACGCAGATCCTCGGCCGGGGTGGTGAGCTGGCGCAGCACAGGCACGCGCTCGCGGGCCGCCTCGTCTCCCGCGGCGTAGAGGCGGAGCGTGGCTTCCAGGGCGGTGTAGATGAGCCGGCCGGGACGCAGCGCGCGGAAGAGGGGGTGGCGGCGGCAGCGCTCGACGGGCTCTTTCCGGCCGAGAAGGATGCCCGCCTGGGGGCCTCCCAGCAGCTTGTCGCCGCTGAAGCAGACGAGGTCGGCCCCGGCGGCCACCGAGCGGCGCAGGAGCGGCTCCCCGGGGAGGCCTCGGCTCGCCAGGTCGATGGCGCAGCCTGAGCCCAGGTCGTGCGCCACGGGAATCCCCCTTTCGCGGCCGAGAGCGACCAGATCCTCGATCTCCACCTCGGCGGTGAACCCCTCGATGCGGTAGTTGGAGGTGTGGACCTTGAGGATCATCCCGGTCGTCTCGCCGAGGGCGGCGGCGTAGTCGCGCAGGTGGGTGCGATTGGTGGTGCCGACCTCGATCAGGAGGGCCCCGCTCTCGCGCATCACCTCGGGGATGCGGAAGGAGCCGCCGATCTCCACCATCTCGCCGCGCGACAGCACCACCCCCTTGCCGCGGGCCGTGGCGGCCAGGAGGAGGAGCGTGGCGGCGGCGTTGTTGTTGACCACCGTGGCGTCCTCGCAGCCGGTGAGCTCGCGCAGCAGGGCCGCGCACCCCTCGTCGCGGCCGCCGCGATCGCCGGTCGCGAGGTCGATCTCCAGGCGCTGGGAATGGCCGGCGAGATCGGCCAACGCCGCCACGGCCTCAGGCGCCAGCGCCGCCCGGCCGATCCCCGTGTGCAGCACCACGCCCGTGGCGTTGATCACCCGCCGGTAGTAGGGCTGAGACCGGCGCGCCAGACCCTCGGCGACCCGCCGCGCCACGGCCGCGATCTCGACCTCAGAAGGGTCCAGGCGGTGGGCGTCGCGGCGCAGGCCGTCCAGGACGCGGCGGAGCTCGCGGACCACCTCGGCGCGCGAGTGGGCGGCGATCAGCGGCTGGAGCTCCGCCGACCCCAGCAGGCGGTCGACCTTGGGGATGGCGCGGCGGACGGCCGCGGCGCGCTCGGGGTGCTCCTCTGTGGATCGGGTCATGGCCGGCGGCGATTATCTCCCAGGGCTTTCCGAACCAGAAGCGGCAGGGCTCTCGGCGAGGAGCATTTCGATCAGGCCGGTGAGCTTGCCCGCCAGCTCCTCGGCGCCGAGAAAGCCGACGTGGCGCAGGCGGATGCGTCCGGCACGATCGAGGACGAGCAGGGTCGGATAGCCGTGGACGGAGAGCGACGTCTGGACCACCTGCCGGTCATCGTACGCGAGGTCAAGGCGGTAGCCGTGGTCGCGGAAGTATTGGCGTGCCTGCTCCGGGGTGTCGCCCTGGGCACCGTCGACGGCGAAGAAGGCGACGTCCGGACGCCGGGCAAACCGCGCGTGGACCCGCTCGATCTCGGGAAGCTCGCGCCGGCACGGGGTGCACCAGACGGCCCAGAAATCCAGGACGACCACCCGGCCCCGCAGTTGCTCCGCGGCGACGGCGCCACCGTCGAGCCGGATCAGCCGGTAGGGAGGCGCCGGCTCGTCCACCCTCCGGCTGCTCACCAGCGACGAGATGAGCCGGGGGACGGCGGGCAGGAGAGCTAGGTTGAGGATCAGGAGAGGCACCAGGGCGGCGGCGGTCCGGCTCCAGCCCGTCCGCGCCACGCGGACCACAGCCAGACCGAGAGCCACCGACAGGAGGGCCAGGAGCGGCAGCGCCGCCAGGGCCCAGCCGCTCTCCGCGCGGAACCAGAAGGCGGAGGCCAGCAGCGGCAGGCCGAGCAGCGCGGCCAGTTGCCAGGAGGGGAGTGCGCTCGCCCGCCCCCGCCAGAAGCCGAGCGCCACCCCGACGGCCGTGAGCAGTGGGAAGAGCGCGTACGCCAGCGAGCGGCTCTGCAGCAGGACGTCCGTGCCGATGAGAGAGAGGGCCACCACGGGGACGTCGCACAGCACCTCGAAGAGAAAAGCCAGGAACCTGCGCATTCTCGGGTCCTCCATACTGAAGACGATCCCGGACGACGAAAGGTTCCATCCCTTGCTTTCCAGGATGCCATCCTCCGCAACGCAAGGATCGTCCTCCTGGCCGGCCAACGTCACCGTCACCGACTCCTCCCAGAACGGCTCGGACCCCGATCCGAACCACGATGGAAACGCCGGCGACAACAACGATCCGACGCTGTTCATGCTGACGCTGGCCATCGGGGAGATCCCGACGCTGGGCACCTGGGGCCTGCTGGCGCTGGCCCTGCTGCTGGGCGGGGTGGTGGCGGCGGGCGGCGGAGTAGGCGGAAGGATGTTCCCGGGGGTGCAGCACGCTGCGCCCCCGGTTCGGCCTCACGCAGATCTGGTGCTACACGTGGATAACGTGTAGTATCCTGATCTCATGGTTAGGAACATCACCTTAACCTTGGACGAAGATCTCATCCGCAAGGCGCGGGTACTCGCGGCGCGCCGCAACCGTTCGGTCTCGGCGTTGCTGCGGGACGAGCTCTCTCGCCTCGTGGCTGCAGACGAGGCCTACGAGAGCGCAAAGCAAGCCGCCCTCAAGCGTCTCGAGCAGGGCTCTCACCTTGGTGGCGGTCCTCTTCCCAGCAGGGACGAGCTCCACGATCGTGCCGGTCTTCGTTGACACCAACGTCCTGGTCTACGCCGAAGACCAGGATGCGGGCAACAAACACACCATTGCCCGGAACTTGGTAGCAGACCTCTGGCGCTCAGGCGAAGGGGTGCTGAGCATACAAGTCCTGCAGGAATTCTTCGTCACCGTAACTCGCAAGATACCGCGTCCGTTGAGCCAGGAGGAGGCCCTTGTCATCGTCGGGCAATATCTGAATTGGCGTGTGGTGGAGAACACCGGGGATCTGCTTCTCGCAAGCATCCGCTTGGCATCTACCCTCAAGGTGTCGTTCTGGGATGCTCTGATTCTCCAGGCTGCCCAAGTGGAGCATTGTGACCGGATCTGGACTGAGGACCTTAATCACGGTCAGCGGATCGGCGATCTCATGATCGTCAATCCCTTCCTCCAGGCACCCACTGGAAGCTGAGCTCTTCTCATGGATCCCCACCGGCTGGCGAAGGAACGGAGCATCGCGTACCACACCGCCATCGCCGAGCGTCTGCAACGCCAGCCGGAGATCCTCGCCAACGCGCGTGAGAAAACGTTTCGGGATCAGACGGCCTGAGAGGCCGGCCGGTAATGGTGTTCCACGAACCGCCGCCACCCCTTGGCGTTCTTCGACTCCACGACCCACACGAAGCCGCCATCCTCATCCGGCCAGTAGGCCATGCGGGCGAGGCCGGCGGGCATCTGGGCCTCGAAGCCGATGGCTTCAGGATGGAGGTCCGTAACATCGGCCACGGTGCCCTGGGAGCGTTTGCCGTCGGAGGTGAAGGACCAGAAGCAGACCTTGCCTTCGTCGCCTGAGCCGATCAGGGCCTGCTCCTCGTAGACCTTGCCTCCCCCACCGAATTCCCAGCGGGCGTCGAGTTGGACGTAGGCGCCTCCGAGAGCCGGCTCGAAGGCGCGCGTGCAGCGGACAGGACCCATCTCAGATTTGGCCTCCGCTGTCCAACGCCCGATCAGGGGTTGCAGGAAGCCGAGCTTGCCGCGACCTTTCTTCCAGATCTTGCCCATGGATGTCCTCCGAGCAGCTTGCTAAATCATAGTACGGAGGGCAGCCCTTGCAGCCACCGCCCGGCCATTCTTTGGGGGAGCCTCTCCCCTTTTGTGGGGAACCTCGCGTCGCTTTGGAGAAAGGGTCCGTCTTTTTGGGGAGACCCCTCGTACATATAGGACGACCCCTCGTCCTATATGGACGGGCCTCCGTCTTTTTTGGACGAGGCCTCGTCTTTTTTGGGAGACCCCTCGTCCATTTTGGACGAGGGTCCGTCTTTTTGGGGAGACCCCCCGTCCATATAGGACGACCCCTCGTCCTATATGGACGAGCCTCCGTCTTTTTTGGACGAGGCCTCGTCTTTTTTGGGAGACCCCT
>DASXJP010000101.1:0-6494 GCA_036497345.1 Thermoanaerobaculia bacterium | reverse complement strand
GGCGCCTTCCGACACGGCTAGGGCTTCCGCCCGGGCGAGGAGCTCCTTGCCGATGCCTTTCCCCAGGAAGGGGCGTTGAACGTAGAGGCGATTCAGCTCGGCAGCTTTGGCTTCCGGCGGAAGGAGGGCATGGGTCTGGTGGTGGGTGAGCTGGGCGAAGCCCACCAGGTGATCCGCCAGCTCGGCGATCAGGATGCCGCTCCTCGGATCGGCAAGGAGAGCCGCGAACGCTTCCTCCGAGAGATATTGCCGGACCTCCCTCGCGATCGCGGGCCGGACGCCTTCGATCGCGTAGGTGTCGAGGAAGACCTGCGTGGCCAGGACGCTCAACGGTAGGGCGTCCGAGCTGACGGCGGGTCGGTAGGTGACCTCGTCCGAAGGCATGAATCCGCTACGGCTTCCCCTCCTCCTTCGCCACCGCGATCCCCAGCTCGCTGAGCTGTTTGGGGTCCACCTCGGAGGGCGCATCGGTCATCAGGTCGGTGGCCGAGGCGGTCTTGGGGAAGGCGATGACGTCGCGCAGCGAGGGGGCGCCGGCCAGGAGCATCACCATGCGGTCCAGCCCCAGGGCGATGCCGCCGTGCGGGGGCGCGCCGTAACGCAGCGCCTCCAGGAAGAAGCCGAAACGGGCCTCGGCCTCCTCGGGGCCGATCCCCAGGAGCTTGAACATGCGGCTCTGGAGCGCCGTGTCGTGGATGCGGATCGAGCCGCCGCCCAGCTCCACGCCGTCCATCACCACGTCGTAGGCGCGGGCGCGCACGGAGCCGGGTGTGCTCTCCAGACGGTCGAGGTCGCGCGGGTCGGGGCTGGTGAACGGGTGGTGCATGGCGAAGAAGCGGCCGGCCTCCTCGTCCCATTCAAGGAGCGGGAACTCGGTGACCCAGAGAAAGGCGTGCCGGCCTTCCGGGATCAGCTTGTAGGTCTTCGCCAGCTCCAGCCGCAGGGCCCCCAGGGCGTTGGCGGCCACCGGCGCCGGCGCGGCCACGATCAGCGCCAGCCCGCCCTCTTCCAGACCCAGGGCCTCGGCGGCCCCTTGGAGCTCGGCGTCGGTGAGGGCGTTTTTCACTTGAAAGACCGTCTCGCCTCCCTTGCGGCGCAGGGTGAGCACGCCGGCCGCCCCTTGGCGGCGGGCGGTCTCGGCCCAGCCGTCCACGTCCTTGCGGCTGGCCTCGGCGGCGCCGGTCGATGCGGGCAGGGCGAAACCGCGCACCACGCCGCCGGCCGCCACGGTCTCCTTGAAACCGCGGAAACCGCTCGACCCCAGCCGCTCCGAGAGGTCGACGATCTCCAGGCCGAAGCGCAGGTCGGGCTTGTCGCTGCCGTAGCGCGCCATGGCCTCGGCGTAGGTGAGGCGCGGGAAGGCGGCCGGAGGCTCGATGCCGGCCAGCGGGAAGACGCGCGCGAAGAGCCCTTCGACCAGGGCGAAGACGTCCTCTTCGGTGGGGAAGGACATCTCGACGTCCACCTGGGTGAACTCGGGTTGGCGGTCGGCGCGCAGGTCCTCGTCGCGGAAGCAGCGGGCGATCTGGACGTAGCGCTCGAAGCCGGCCACCTGGAGGATCTGCTTGAAGAGCTGAGGCGACTGCGGCAGGGCGTAGAAGCTGCCGTGGTGGACCCGCGAGGGGACCAGGTAGTCGCGCGCCCCCTCGGGGGTCGACTTGGTGAGGATGGGCGTCTCGACGTCGAGGAACTCCTGCTCGTGGAAGTAGCTCCGGACCTCGTAGGTCACGCGGTCGCGGAGGATGAGGTTCTTCTGCAGCTCGGGGCGGCGCAGGTCGAGGTAACGGTAGCGCAGCCGGAGGTCCTCGGCGGCCTCGATGCGGCCGTCGAGGGGGAACGGCGGCGTCTCGGAGCGGGAGAGCACGGCGGCGCTCTCCGCGATCACCTCGACCTCGCCGGTCGGCAGCTCGCGGTTGATCTGCCCCGGCTCGCGGCGCGCCACGGTCCCTTCGATCTCGACCACCCACTCGGAGCGGACCGGGGAGAGGGCTTGGCCGACCTCGGGGCGCTCGTCGGGGCGCGCCACCACCTGGACGACGCCGCTGCGGTCTCGCAGGTCGAGGAAGAGGAGGCCGCCG
Source organism: Thermoanaerobaculia bacterium (assembly GCA_036497345.1). Taxonomy (GTDB): domain Bacteria; phylum Acidobacteriota; class Thermoanaerobaculia; order Multivoradales; family UBA5704; genus DATARR01. Next base: position 4,416 of record DASXJP010000101.1, on the reverse strand, counting down.
AGATCCCGGCGCCTCTGTACCCAGGCCTGGAGCCGCACGCGGCTCCCCACGTCTCCGATGGCGATGGTTCCCGCACCCCGGCGCTTCATGGTTTCGTCTCCTCTCTACTCTTTCTCGATCGTCCCCTGGCGCTCCGTGCCGGAGCCCAGGGTCTGGCGATACTGCTCTTTCAGGGCCGCGTAGCGCTCGACGGTATCCGCGATCCGCCACGTCTCTTCCTCGGTCAGCGGGCGGGCCACCCGCGCCGGAATGCCCAGCGCCAGGTGCCCGGCCGGAATGCGGTGCCCCGGCGCCACCACCGCGCCGGCGCCGATCTGCGCGCCGCGCTCGACCACGGCGCCGTCGAGCACCCGGGCGCCGATGCCGATCAATGCGCCGTCCTCGATCGTACAGCCGTGGACCACGGCCTGGTGTCCCACCACCACCCCCTCGCCGATCACCAGCGGATGGTGCTCGTGGGCGACGTGCAGCACTGTGCCGTCCTGGATGTTGGTGCGCGCGCCGATGCGGATCCAGTTGACGTCCCCCCGGGCCGCGGTGTGGAACCAGAAGGAGACGTCGTCGCCGACGGTGATGTCCCCCACCAGGTGGGCGCCGGGGGCCAGGAACACCCGGGCGCCCAGGGTGGGCCACCGTCCCTGGTAGGAGTAGATGGGCATGGCTCGGACCTCTACGGTTTCTTGGCGGTCGCCGGCTCCGCCGGCCGCACGGAGAGGAGGATGCGCTCGTAGAGCGGCAGCATCTTCGGCAGCTCGGCCGCCGGGGCGGAGCCGATGAAGTCGAGCGAGACGTTGACCAGCGGCACCTTGAAGGTGAGGCTGCCGCGCTCCTTGTCCTTCTCGCCGGAGAGGGTCTGGATCAGCACGCCGCGCACGCCGCCCACCTCCCGGATCTCGACGCGCGGCGCCGACCAGGTCGGGTCTTTCTCGTCGTTGGTCTTGACGTTGGCCACGACCTTCTCGGGCTCGTCGAGCGGGACCTGGCTGCCGCGCACCCAGATCAGCCGCGGGTCCTCGGGCGGCTTGGCGTCGGCGGGGCCGATCCACAGGCCGGGATAGCCCGCGAATTGACGCGCCTGCCAGTCCTTCGGGACCTCGATCGTGTAAGGGAGCGGCTTGCCCTGGACCTTGGGACCGGAGGGCTTGAGCTCGATGCGGTGGAAATCCTGAGCGAACGCGGACGCCGACAGGGCGGCGGCGAGAAGCATTGAGATCGCGATATTGGCTTTCATAGGAGCTTTCATGGTCATTCCTCGAAGCGGCCCGCGGGCCGGGCGCAGAGCATGGCATAAAATCCGCCGGTGTCCAAAGACCCGGCCATCGACGTCGTCATCCCCGCTTTGAACGAGGAGGCCTCGCTGCCGCTGGTGCTGGCCGGCCTCCCCCGTCCGCTCGTCCGCCGGATCGTGGTGGCCGACAACGGCTCTCTGGACGGCACGGCGCGCGTGGCCCGCGAGGAGGGAGCCGAGGTGGTGGCCGCCCCCCGCCGGGGGTACGGCAGCGCCTGTCTGGCCGGGCTCGACCATCTCCGGCGCACCGGTCCGCCCGGCGTGGTGGTCTTCATCGACGCCGATTTTTCGGATCATCCGGAGGAGCTGCCGTCGCTGGTGGCGCCCATCCTGGCCGGCGAGGCGGATCTGGTGATCGGCTCGCGCGTGCTGGGCCAGCGGGAGCGGGGCGCCCTCCTGCCGCAGGCGCGGGCGGGAAACCTGGTGGCCTGCCTGCTGATCCGGCTCTTCTACGGCCACCGCTTCACCGATCTCGGCCCCTTCCGGGCGATCCGCTGGGACGCGCTCGAGCGGCTCGGCATGGCCGATCCCGACTTCGGCTGGACGGCCGAGATGCAGGTCAAGGCCGTGCGCCATGGATTGCGCTGCGCGGAGGTGCCCGTCTCGTATCGCAAGCGAGTGGGGGTGTCGAAGATCACGGGCACGATTTCGGGGACGGTGCGGGCGGGCTATAAGATCCTTTGGACGGTGGGGCGGCATGTCCGATAAACCCTCACCCCCGGCCCCTCTCCCGTCCCCTCCCACCCTCCCTCACCGGGAGAGGGGAGAAAGACAGGAAAAAAATCAGAGAGTTTTTCTCCCTCTTCTCCCGGTGAGGGAGGGTGGGAGGGGACGGGAGAGGGGCCGGGGTGATGAGGGCCAACCTACCGAGGACCACAAATGACCGATAAACCCCACCCCATCCGCACCGAGATCGACGTCGAGGTCCGCTACGCCGAGACCGACCAGATGGGCGTCGTCCATCACGCCAACTACATCGTCTGGTTCGAGCTGGCCCGCACCAGCCTCTGCGCGCGCTCGGGCTTCCACTACGCGGACATCGAGCGGCTGGGCTATCTCCTGATGGTGACCGGGGTCGAGGCGCGCTATCACCGGCCGGCCCGCTACGGCGACGTGGTGCAGGTGGTCTGCTGGTGCGAGCGGCTGGCGAGCCGGGGCCTGCGTTTCGCCTATGAGGTCCGCAAGGCCGGCGAGAGATTGGCCACCGGGGCCACCGATCACGTCTGGATCGAGTCCGCGACCGGACGCCCCTGCCGCACCCCCGAGGCGATCCGGGCCCAGTTCGAGCGGCTGGCGGGGATCGCCTGAGCTACACCTCCGCCGCCTGCATCTTCTCCTTCTCCACCTGCGCCGCCACCAGGCTGGCGTAGACGCCGTCCAGGGCGATGAGATCGTCGTGGCGGCCCTGCTCGACCAGGCGGCCGTCGTCCATCACGAGAATGAGATCGGCGTGGCGGATGGTGCTCAGGCGGTGGGCGATGACGATGCGGGTGGCCCGCAGGGCTTCGAGCTCGCGCTGGATCTCCCGCTCGGTCCTGGTGTCGAGGGCGCTCGTGGCCTCGTCCAGCAGCAGGATCGCCGGCCGGTGGACCAGGGCCCGGGCGAGCGCCAGCCTCTGTCGCTGGCCTCCCGAGAGCGAGGCGCCGCCGTCGGCGAGGATGGTCTCGTAGCCCATCGGCATCACCACGATGTCGTCGTGGATGTGGGCCAGCTTCGCGGCCTCCACGGCCCGCGACAGCGGCAGGGTGGGGTCCGAGAGGGTGACGTTCCCCCGGATGCTGCTGCCGAAGAGGTAGGGGTGCTGCGGCACCACGCCCACCTGGCGGCGCACCGAACGGAACTCGAGCTCCGCGAGGTCGATGCCGTCGAAGAGGATGCGCCCTTCGGTGGGCGGATAGAGGCCCACCAGCAGGCTCGCCAGGGTCGATTTGCCCGCTCCGGAGCGCCCCACCAGGGCCACGAAACGGCCGGGGGGGATCTCGACCGACACCTCGCGTACCGCCAGCGGCGCCAGCGGGCCGTAGCGGAAGCTGACGTTCTCCAGCCGGACCCCCCCCTTGAGGCGGGGCGCCGGCTTGACGGTCAACGGGTCCTGCTCGCGCGGCGTCTCCAGCACGTCCTCCAGGCGGTCCATGTAGCTGCCCAGGAGCTGGAACTGGAAGGCGTTGGTGATCAGCGTCGAGAGGGGCGTCAGGAAGCCGGCCGCCAGGGCGTTCAGGGCCAGCATGGTGCCCAGCGAGAGCTGCCCGTTGAGCACCTGCACGCCGCCCCAGACCAGCACCACCAGCGGCGAGGCCGTCCCCAAGGCCGAGAGGGTCGAGTCCACGAAGGCCTGCAACCGGCCGCGGGAGAGCGAGATGTTGAGCACGTCCACATAGAGGTGCGACCACTGCTCCACCGACCGGTGCTCGGCGCCGGCCGCCTTCAGGGTCTCGATGCCGGCCAGCAGGTTGACCTGATAGCTCTGCGAGCGCGCCTCGGTCTGCAACGAGCGCGACATCAGGTCGCGCGTCTTCTTGCGGGTGAACAGGAAGAGGCCGACGCGGAAGGCCCCCAGAATCAACACCAGCAGCCCCATCGTCGGGCTGGCGATCAGCAGCAGCACGAGATAGAGGGTGACCATCAGGCCGTCGAGCACGCCGGAGAGCGCGCCCGAGGTGAGGATCTCGCGCACGGTGGCGTTGCTCCCCATCCGCATGATCAGGTCGCCCGCCGAGCGCTGCTGGAAGAAGGCGTAGGGAAGGTCGACCAGGTGGTCGAGGAAGTCGAGGGTCATCCGCGCGTCGAGGTGCGTGCGCATGTAGAGCAGCAGGAAGGAGCGCAGCAGCGACGACAGGAAGCTGAAGCCCACGATCGCTGCTAGGCCCGCCGCCAGCAGCCCCAGGAGCTGGAGGTCGCCGCGCGGGATCACGCGGTCGACCAGCGAGCCGATCAGCAGCGGCACCGCGAGGGCGAAGAGCTGCACCATTCCCGAGGTGACGACGATCCGCTTGAGGACGTCCGACTGCTCGCGCAGCAGCTTGAGGAAGCGGTCCCACTTGCGCGGCTCCCCCTCCTGCGGCTCGAAGTCCTCGCCCGGCTCGAAGGTGAGGGCGACGCCGGTGAAGGAGCGCCCCAGCTCGTCGCGG
>DASXJP010000100.1:0-6368 GCA_036497345.1 Thermoanaerobaculia bacterium | reverse complement strand
CGTACTGATCTGCACAGTCGCCGATGGACCCGTCGGGCTCGAAACGATCCCTGGAACATAAATCAACGCGTAGGACGTATTCGCGGCGAGCACCATCCGCTTCTTTTCATTGGCGGTATTGGCGGAGCTTTGGCCCGTCGTGGCCGGATTGGTCGTGTTCGTGTTCACCACCGGGTTGTTGGCGATCAGGTTATGGCGCGGCTCGAGATCGGTCCATGGAGATCCCTTGAAAAGCCCGCCAAGCCTTCCCAGATCCCCATCGGACTGTGATTTGTCACTCTGATAAGTATTCGAATATATGCCCGGATTCGACCAGTCGCGGATTCCCAGCACGCCGATCGTGTAGCCGAACGAGCCGGAAAGCCCGCTGACATAAGCCGTGTGCCGCTCTCCCTCCCGGGTGTCCGGATCTTCGGTAGCCGTCGAGAAATCCTCATACGCCCCCTCGGAGTTGACGGCTGGCTTGAGGGCGGTGTTTCCCGAAGCCGGCATGTATTGCGCTCCCGGGCAGTCTTTCACGGTCGATAGAGCTCCCTGGCAGCGGAAGCGCAGGGTAAGCTCCCTGGCCCGGCAGACGGCGCGCGCGTATTCATGGTCTTTGTCGTAGTTGCACGGTAAGCCCTGGTTCCCCTTGTGGCCGCTCTGGTAAAATTCGAAAGACAACCACGTCTCAGCATGGAAGATATCGTAGTTTTCAATATCCTCGCCGCCGGCAAGCTGATTTCCTGTGAGGTGGCGCGGCGCGGCGCCAAGAAGAGCCGGCCCTACGACCGCCATCGAATCCCGGACCTTGGGGTCGGTGGAGGTGATGCTGTCGTCCAACAGCTCATCGACCTTGTCGTCGAAACCTGGGGAGAAGAACGCGAAGCTTCCGGCGAGCCGCGCCGCGAGCTGGCGCGCAAAGGCTGCGGCCGCTTCCTTGCGGGGGTACTTCTGCAATGGCGTCAAGTTTGTGCCCGGGCCGCCGCGGTCGGTCGGATCGATGATCCCTGACACGGCGACGACGATTCCCGCGTCGTTGGCGTCCTTGACCATTGAATCCAGCTTCTGCCAGTAGGTCGGGTCCAGATAGCTGCATTCGTTGGGGACCACCTTGTAGTTGGCCGGGCTGCAGCCCGCCATCGCGCGAAAACCCGCGAAGCCGGAGGCCGGAGGCCGGAGGTGTGGGCTGCGAGGCCGGCGCGTTGATGTATTGGGTGGTCGGCGCCACGAGGATTACCGTGAATCCCTTGCTTGCACGATCGGCTACATAGTTCTTCCAGAGATCCGTGCTGGGAGAAGACCCCAGAGCGGGAAGAGAAAAATTGGCGGGAGCGGACCAAGCCGTATCCGCGATCCAAGGGAATGTCGTGCCGGCGCTGTCACCATAGATAAGATAATTCAGAACAATGGTACCTTTTTTCGAGGTCGGCAACCCCAATTTGTAAAGCAGGTTGGCGCCGCCATAGCCGGTCACGTTGAGGGTTCCGCTCTGGGTCAGCCCGGAATCTCCGGCGCAACTGGGCGTGGTCGCCCCTGAAGCCCCCACGGTCGAGCAGGCGGTGTTCCAGCACCAGGTCCCGGCGGGGAGGGTCGTCCGCACCTTGAAGGTCTTGGCCGAGGAGCCGCCGGGAACACCATCCCAGAAGCCCGCCTGTTGGAAGCAATTCGGCAGCGTGCACGAGCTCGGCGCCGGCGGAGTCGAGCCGCAGGCGACGTTGCGGTAGAAGGTTGCCGTAAGCCTCACGTCCCGATAGGGATTGGAATTCGTGCCCTGGGTGTAGTCGGTGCTCGACGTGAGCTCGCGCTCCCATCGTTCTCCGGCCACCGCCGTATCGCGCGCCAGGCTCACGGTGTCCCAATAGAACGTGATATTGCTGGAGCCGGGGACGTCATGAAGAAGACGGATCTTCACCTTGGCGGTGCTTGATCCTGTAGTAAAGAACCCGCTCAAACCTTCCCACCCGGCGGTCCGCCCGACGCTCACGGCCACCACCTTGCTCGACAGTTGCACGTCGCCGCTCGACAGCTCAAGGATCTGGAGACGCGCCTGCTTGTTGGTCGTCGGAGAGATGTTCACATCCAGGCGGGCCGCCACCCGATAGGTCACACCCGCGGAAACCGCGGTCGAGTCGGAGCACACGCCTACATCGCCAGCCTGGGACACGGCGACCCGCAAAGAGCGAGAGCCCTGATCCACGGGCGAGGTGGCAGACCCCAGGGTTGCGGTCCCTGAGGATGTACAGAGGCTCCAGTTGGAGGGCGAGGGACCTGAGACCGACTCGAACGACGGATTCGGAGCGAGGTTCGTCTGCCCCAGGACCACGGCCGGCGACATCATTAAAGCGTACAGCGCGTACAGACATCTCCCAGGCGCCCGAAGGGCGGCGATCGCTCTGTACATTGGAGCTGTCTCCTTTGACCCACTAGGATATCATGCCACCTGTTTTCCCACACCCTGTCGCGATACGATGGTCAAATCATGCTCCGCCGAACCCCCGTCACCCTCCTCCTCCTGATCGCCATCGCGGTCGGCTACGTCCTCCAGCTCGTGACCGGCGACCAGGTCACGGAGTGGGGGGCCAACTACGGGCCGGCGATCCGGGCGGGGGAGTACTGGCGGCTGGTCACCAGCATGTTCCTGCATGGGAGTCTCCTCCACCTGGCGCTCAACGGCTGGGCGCTCTTCCAGCTCGGCTCCCTGTTGGAGCTGCTGATGGGCTCGCCGCGGATGCTCCTGATCTACTTCGGCAGCGGCATCGCCGGCTCGCTCGCCAGCGCGATGTTCACCCAGAAGCCCAGCGTCGGCGCCTCGGGGGCCATCTTCGGGCTGCTCGGCGCCCTCATCGCCTTCCTCCTCCGCCGCCGCGGCACGCTCACCCCGCAGGGGAAGTCGATCCTGATGCAGCTCGTGGGCTGGGCGGCGATCAACGTCTTCTTCGGCTTCTCCTCTCCGGGGATCGACAACTCGGCCCACCTGGGCGGCGGCGCGGCCGGGCTCCTGCTCGGCTTCCTCCTGCCCGAGCCCCGGCGGAGCCTCCCGGCGCCGAGTTACGGGGGCGGAGAATATGACGGCCCGGTGTAACGGTTTGTTACGATAGGGTCTTACAACCACGACCCCGGCCCCCCCATGAGGACAATCGGGGGGGACGAACCTGGAGGACTTTGCCGCATGGCAGCACGACGCATCATGAACCGCCTCTACTACTTCACGATCGAGGACGAGAGCATCCTCTCGGAGGCGTTTTCGCAATTGGAGAAAGACGTTTACGCGATCACCTACAAGGTCGCGGGGACGGAGGACGTCTTCGTCACCACCAGCGAGACGAAGGACGCCATGGACCGCAACGACATCCCCTACAACCTGCTCGCCGAGGAGGACGGCTCCCGGATCGCCGTCTGGCATTCGCCGCTCTCGCGCGAGGAGCTGGGGGACTACGAGGACGCCGTGCGCGCCCTGGCGCTCGCCTATCGCGCCATCGCGGTGGCCTGCGTGGGGGTCAACGGGGAGAGCAACCTCGGTTTCGACCTGTCGAACGGCTCCAAGCCCTACACCTACTTCACCGCGCCCGCCGGCCACACCTTCATCTGGCGGCTGTTCCGCGAGCGCGACGAGGCGGTGGACTTCCTCAGCAAGCTGACGGCCGGCGAGAAGAAGGCCGTGGAGTGGGCGGAGTCGATCCCCCTCAGCTCGGCGAAAGAGCTGAAGTCGTATCACTAGGAGCGTCAGCCTGACCGTTCTGCCCCTCTTCGAGCCCACCTACAGCGTCGCCCAGCTCTGCGGTGAGGTGAAGGACTTCCTCGGCGAGGCCTTCGCCGCCGTCTGGGTGGTCGGCGAGGCGCAGCGCGTGCGGCCGAGCGCCCGCGGGCACGTCTACTTCGAGCTGGTCGAGAAGGGGGACCGCGACGAGATCACGGCCAAGCTGGACGCCGTGATCTGGAAGACGGACTTCCTCAAGGTCCAGCGGCTGCTCGCCGCCTCCGAGCAGAAGCTCGTCGACGGCGTCCAGGTCCGCTGCCGGGGGAGCCTCGACTTTTATCCGCCCGGCGGCCGGCTGCAGCTCTGCGTGCGCGAGGTGGACCCCGCCTTCACCCTCGGCCTGCTGGAGCGGCGGCGGCGGGAGACGCTCGCCGCCCTCACCGCCGCCGGGCTGCTGGAGAAGAACCGCGGGCTGCCGCTCCCGGACCTGCCGCTCTCGATCGCCCTCATCACTTCGCACGGCAGCGCCGCCTATCACGACTTCCTCTCGGGGCTGATGGAGAGCGGCTACGGCTTCCGGGTGCTCTTCGTCCACGCCGCCATGCAGGGGCGGGAGTCGGAGCGCGAGGTGGTCTCGGCTCTCTCGGCCTTGCGCGGCCTGCCGGTCGATTGCGCCGTGCTGATCCGCGGCGGCGGCTCGCGCACCGACCTCGCCGCCTTCGACAGCCGGGCCATCGCCGAGGCGATCGCCCACGCGCCGTTCCCCGTGCTCACCGGTCTGGGTCACGAGATCGACCGCGCGATCGCCGACCTGACGGCCCACACCGCCTTCAAGACCCCCACCAAGGTGGCCGAGTTCCTGATCGAGCGGATGGCGCGGGCCGATCAGGCCCTCGAGGACCTGCGGCGCTCGCTGGCGCGGGAGGCCCTGGAGCCGCTGCGCGCCGGCCGCGAGGCGTTAGGACGGGCCGAGCGCGGAGTGAGCCTCGCGCGCATGCGGCTGACCGCGGCGGGCGGCCGCATCGACGAGCACGCGCGCACCCTGGCCCGCCTCGGCCGCAGCGCCCTGCGCGCCGCCGAGCGGCGGCGGGAGGCCCTGCAAGACCGTCTGCTGGAGCTGGCCCCCCGCAGCCTGGCCACGGCCGAGCGCGAGCGGCGACGAATCGGCGAGCGGATCGCCGCCGCCGGCCGCGGCAAGGTGCGCGAGGCGTCCGCGACCCTCCAAGGGGTGGAGCGGCTCTGTCAACAGCTCGCCCCGGAGCGGACCCTGGAGCGCGGCTTCAGCCTGACCCGCGACGCCGCCGGCCGTCTCGTGCGGCAGCGGACCCAAGTGAGACCCGGAGACCTCGTCACCACCCGCGTGGCCGGGGGGGACTTCAAGAGCCGAGTGGAGGAAGGATGACTGAACCGCGAGAGAATTCGGCGCCGGCCGGCGAGACTTTGAGCTTCCGCGCGGCGATGGACGAGCTGGAAGGCATCCTCGAGCGCATCGAGGGGGAGGAGATCGACATCGATCGCCTGGCCGAGGAGCTGCGCCGCGCCGCCGTGCTCCTCGACCTCTGCCGCGGCAAGATCCGCAAGGCCGAGGTCGAGGTCACCCAGATCGTGCAGAGCCTGGAGGGGCCGGGCTCCGATTCCGACTAACTTCTACCGCGCCGTCGGCCCCGCCGTGAACGCGTCAAGATCCGCTCCGCTGGCCAGGTGGTGGAGCGGATTGTGGTACGTCCGCTGCGACCCCGTCGCGGTGTCCGTGACCGTGATCGTATATTCGACATCCGAGAGCGCTCCGTAGAAGACCCAGAAGTGGCCGTTGACCCCGCTGCCGTCGAGCACCTTCACCATCAGCTCCAGGTTCGCGGGGGAGAAGAACCAGAAAATCCCGGTGTCGTCGGTGAGTTGGGTGGCGCGCCCATGCCCGGCGATCCCGTTGCGGGGATCGATGAAGCTCACCTCCACCCGGAACCGGTTCTGGCCGCAGAACGCCGTGGGCGAGGGGGTGCAGTCGGGCGCCGCGAAGAGGCTGTCCGCCGGCGCCGCGGGCGGCGCCAGCGGCGCGGGCTCCACGGCGAGGGCGGCGGCGGATGGCGGCTGCTCCTTGAAGGCCGCGACGTCCGCCTGGCTGCCGAACTGGAGGGGCGCGTTGTGGTAGGTCTTCGTGGCTCCCGTCGCGGTGTCGGTGAGGGTCAGCGTGTATTCCACGTTCGAGAGCGAGCCGAAGTAGACCCAGAAGTAGCCGTTGACCCCGCGGGCGTCGAGCACCTTGACCATCAGCTCCAGGTTGGCGGGATCGAAGAACCAGAAGGAGCCGGTGTCGCCGGTGAGCGGCAGGGTCCTGCCCGTGCCGGTCTCGCCGGTGAAGGGATTCTTCCAGCTCACCCGCGCCTGGAAGCGGCCGCCCTGCAGGCAGAGGATCTCGGAGCCGGCGGCGCAGGTGACGGACGAGTACGCTTGGCCGAAGACGCCGGTCCCGCTGCCGTCCCGCCCGTCCGGAGTGAGGAAGGGGAAGAAGGGCGACGGGAAGCCGTTGCTGGTCCAGACCGCCGCGAAGCTGCCCAGCCCGCCGGCCGATACCGCGGGGTCCGTTTCGAGATCCGTGGTCACCGAGCTGGGTGTGAGCTCCCCTCCGAGAGCGCTCCAGGAGCGGTCGAAGAAGCGCGCGTGGACCAGGTTGTCCCTATTCAGCCAAGCG
>DASXJP010000099.1:0-5373 GCA_036497345.1 Thermoanaerobaculia bacterium | reverse complement strand
ATGGGCTCGACGAGGAGCTTCTCCAGCTTTTTGAGCTTCTGCTCCACCACTTTGCGGAGCCGGTCGTCGATGGGAGTGTTGCGGCCGATGATCTCGGTCTTCATGTCGTCCTCCTCCCGCGCAGAGACCGCTAGAAGATCTGCTTCCTGTCGGTCGAAGAGGGGATGCTCAGCTCGTCCCGGTACTTGGCCACGGTGCGGCGGGCGATCTGGATCCCCTCGCGGTTCAAGATCCGCATCAGCTCGCTGTCCGACAGGGGCCGTTTGGGGTCCTCCGCCTGGATGAGCTGCTCGATCTTGCGTTTGACGGTCAGCGAAGAGATGTTATCGCCGTACTCCCGGTCGATGCCACTGTGGAAGAAGAACTTCATCGGGAAGAGGCCGCGCTGGGTGTGGATGTACTTGTTGGAGACCACCCGGCTGACCGTCGACTCGTGCATGCCGATGTCCTCGGCCACGTCGCGCAGCACCATCGGCCGCAGGTGCTCGATGCCGCGGTCGAGGAACTCGCGCTGCTGGCGAACGATCGACGCCGCCACCTTGTAGATCGTGCGCTGGCGCTGGTCGAGGCTCTTGATCAGCCAGACCGCCGAGCGGATCTTGTCCTTGATGAACTGCTGCGCCTCGGTCTGCCGCCCCTCGCTGCGCATGGTCTGCAGCATGCGCCGGTAGGCGCGGCTGACCCGCAGCCGCGGCAGGCCGTCGTCGTTGAGCTGGATGACGTACTCGTCGCCCACCCGGCGGACGAAGACGTCCGGCTCGATGTAGTGCGGCCGGTCGGTGCTGAACTGCCGGCCGGGGTGGGTCTCCAGCGTGCGGATGACCTCGACCTCCGCCTCGAGCTCGGGCAGCTCGACCCCCAGCTTCTTGGCCACGGCGGGGAACTGCCGGCGCAGGAAGAGGTCCCAGCACTCGTCGACCATGCGGCGGGCCAGGGCGTCCTGGGGGATCCCCTTGATGTCCATCTGGAGGAGCAGGCTCTCGCGGAGGTCGTTGCAGGCGATGCCCGGCGGGTCGAAGGCGCGCACGATGGCGAGCGCCTCCTGGACCTCCTCCAGGGTGTACTGGAGCCCCTCGGCGTCCCCCATGGCGCGGATCTCCTCCGGGGTAGCGACCAGGAAGCCGTCGGGGTTGAGGTTGCCGATGATCAGCTCGACGATCTCGCGCTGGCGGGGGGGGACCTCCGCCATGTGGAGCTGCCAGAGGAGGTGGTCGTAGAGGTCGGCCTCGCGGGTGAGGCTGTTCTCGATGGGGGGCTCCTCGCGCTCCTCCATCATCGACGAGGAGCCGGGGCCCTCCCAGTAGTCGCCGAAGTAGGCGTCGAGGTCGATGTTCTCCATCGACTCGGTGTGGTCGAGCCCCTCGCCGTTGGCCGGCGGCTCGGGGGGCGCGGCCTCCTCCGCCTGCGGCGTCTCGTCCTCGGTGACGTCCCCCGACTCCTCCAGGACCGGGTTCTCCACCAGCTCCTGGGTGAGCAGTGTGTCGAGCTCCATGCGAGTCATCTGCAGCAGCTTGATCGCCTGCTGCAACGAAGGCGTCATCACCAGCTTCTGCGCCAGCTTCAGGGAAAGTTTCTGCTCTAACGCCATTCAGCCATGCCCTGCCTACAGAGTGAAGTCCTCGCCAAGATAGATTTTCCGCACCTGCGGGTCGGTCGAAAGCTCCAGGGGAGTGCCGGAGCGCAGGATCTCGCCGTTGTTGATGATATAGGCCCGGTCGGTTATTTTCAATGTTTCCCGCACGTTATGGTCGGTGATCAGGATGCCGATCCCCATCGCCTTCAGGTGCCGGATGATCCCCTGGATGTCGAGCACCGCGATGGGGTCGATGCCGGCGAACGGCTCGTCCAGCAGGATATACCACGGACTGATGACCAGCGCGCGCGCGATCTCCACCCGGCGCCGCTCGCCGCCCGAGAGCAGGGCCCCGCGGGTGCGCCGCACCTTGGAGAGCCCGAGGTCGGCGATCAGCTGGTCGATACGCCGCTCCTGCTCGGCGTGCGAGAGGTCGAGCGTCTCGAAGATGGCCCGCAGGTTGTCCTCCACCGACATGCGGCGGAAGACCGACGGCTCCTGGGGGAGGTAGCTGATCCCCCGCTGCGCCCGCAGGTACATGGGCAGCTCGGTGATGTCCTCGTCGCCGAGCTGGACCGTCCCGGAGTCCGGCGGGGTGAGCCCCACCACCATGTAGAACGTGGTCGTCTTGCCGGCGCCGTTGGGGCCCAGCAGGCCCACGATCTCCCCCGGGCCGACCTCGATCGACACGTCCTGCACCACGGCCCGGCCGCGGTAGACCTTGCGCAGGCTGGTGGTCCAGAGCTTCCGCGGCTCGGTCTCCGTCTCCGGCGCCGTCAAGGCTTCCGGCTCGGTCATCTCCACGATCCCTGACCCTGGCCCGGAGGCTTGGAGGGCTTGGGAGGCTGGGGCTTCGGGGGCGAGGTCATGGCCGGGGGCGGGCTCTCCTCCCCCTCCTTGCCCTGGACCACCGCCCGGCCGTCGTCCACGTAGTACAGCACCCGCTTGCCGCGCACCTGGTTGCCTTCCTTGTCGTTCATCACCACCGGCTCGCCCGTGATCTCCACCTGCCGCTGGCCGGTCTGGTAGACCGCCTTCTGCCCCGTGATCTTGCGCCCGACCTTGGGGTCGTTCACCTTCACGTCGCCGGTGCAGATCATGGTCTTGGCCTGATGGTCGGCGCCGAGATCGACCTCCATTTTTTGGCACGTGATCGTCTTCCCCTCCTGGTCCACCCGCACGTTACCGGTGTAGATCAGCACGCCCGACTTCTGCGTGTACTGCAGCTCGCTGGCCGAGGCCTGGATGGGCGTGGGCTTTCCTCCCTGGGCCGCTCCCGGCGCCGGCGCCGGCTTCGCCCCCGGGCCCCCCGGGCCCCCCGGGCCCCCCGAGACCGTCCCCGCCGCCTTCTGGGATTGCTCCTGGGTGGGGTAGTAGAGCGTCTTCACCCCGCCCGTGGCGGTGAGCTGGTCGGCGGCCTTGTCCCCCCGCAGCTCGGGGGCCAGCAGCAGATTGTCCCCCTGCCAGGCCCGCACGTCGCCGCGGAAGATGAAGGAGGACGGCTGCTGGCGCCAGAACCCCTCCTGCGACTCTACATGCACCGGCCCCTGCCCGCTAGCAATCGGCGTGCCCGACATCTCCGTCTCTTCCACTTTCGTCAGCAGGGCCTTGACGCCGCCGCGGGCGTTCACGATCTGCTGGTCGGTGTTGTACACCATGCGCGGGGCCTCGATGCGCCCGCGGTCGCTGGTCACCACCACCGGATTGCCCACGAACTCACCCCGCGCCTGGTCCATGTCGATGGCGCCGCGGTCCCCCGTGGCGGTGGCCTGGCCGTCGTGGTAGACCACGCTGTTGACCAGGTCCATGGTGGCGATCTGGCCGTCCGGCTTGAAGGTGGCGGACCCCCGCTGGCCGGTGGCCTGGCGCAGGATGGCCTTGCCGTCCGGCCCCTTGGACACCTCGCGGATCTCGACGCCGCCCACGGCGTCCGCCGAGCTGAGCACGCGGTTCTCCAGCGAGCCGCCGATCCGCCGAGCGGTCAGGGTGCGCACCCTGCCGCCGCCCACCGAGTCCATCTGCACCTTGCCGTTGTCCGGCGCCTCCATCTCCACCCGGCTGGGCTGGTTCGGCTGCCCCCCCTTCTGCTCGGGCTGGAAGGCCACCACCAGGTCCTTCCCCCCCTTGAAGCGGACGGCCGTGGGAGTGGCCGGCGCCTTGCCGGGGGCCAGCGGCGCCGTGGAGTGGGTCTCCCCCGAGATCTCCCAGAAGGCGTGGACGAAGGTGAGCGTCGTCTCGTCCTCCGACAGGTTGCCGTAGATGCGCACCGCCGACAGCCAGTCCGCGCCGCGCCGGAGGGTGGTCCCCCCCTCGGCGCGGATCCAGTGCTGCTGGCGGTCGTAGATCAGCCGCTGCGCGTTGATCGAGACCGGCGGGACCACCCCGGGGACGCTCTCCACCCGGGCGCCCCCCTGGAGGGCGTAATTCTCGCCCGGGATGTCGACCGTCAGCTTGCCGGCGTGGGCGATGTATTTACCTCCATAATGGAGCTCGACCGGCACGTCGCTCGACACCACGTCCCCCTTCTGCTGGAGGTCGAGGCGGGCGGTGTGCAGCTCCATCTGCTCGGGGCCGCGCAGGACCACGTTCCCCAGCAGCTGCCCCTCGTTGGCCTCGCGGTTGAAGCTCGCCTTCTTGCTCTCCACGTGGAAGATGCGCCCCTGGCGGTCCCACAGGGTGACGGCCACGCGGTCGAGGAAGATCGTCCCCTCGCGGTCGGCCTTGATGCTCGTCCCCTTGATGTGGAAGATGGGGCGCGCCCCCTGCGTGAAGGTGTAGTCGAAGTCCTCGCCGATCAGGGTCATCCCCTTGGCGCCCTGGGTCTCCTCCTCCTCCGTCGAGCGCGCCGGCTTCTCCGGCCGCTGGCCCGCCTTGCCGAACAGGAAGAGCCCGGCGATGCCGAGCACGACGAGCACCAGGACCGCGAGCAGCAGCTTGCGGACGCCGGCGAACGGAGAGCGGGCCTTGCGGGTTGGCATGGGCGATCGATCGATTCTAGGCGGTCGATTTAGGCGCTGGTCCCTGGAGAGGCGGGCCGGCTGTCGACCAGGCGCAGCACCGGACCGCCGCGGTACGAATCGTCCTCGACGCAGGCGAGGACCTCGAAGCGGCCGCGCAGGCTCCCCGCGCGTTCCCCCCATCGCCATCCTACGAAATTCACCGCCGCGCCGTCCTCCCCCCGGGCCCGCCCCGAGAGGTGGCCGTTGCCGAAAGCGCGCGGCTCCCCCTCGACGCGCAGCGGTCCCGTGCGCAGCACCGGCCGGGAGTTCCCCTGGCCGAACGGCTCCAGCGCCGCGAGATGCGCCAGCAGCTCCGGCGAGACCGCGGAGGGCGGCAGGTGGAGCTCGTACTCGATCCGCCGCGCCAGCAGCTCCGGGGGCCAGGCCGCTCCCGCCTCCTCCCACTCCCGCCGCAGCTCCTCCAGCCTGCCGGTGAGCGCCGTCAATCCCACCGCCTGGGCGTGGCCGCCGAAGCGCTCCATGCGCTCCTTCCAGGCGTGGAGAAAGCCGTGCAGCTCGATGCCCGGCACGCTGCGGCCGGAGCCGGTCGCCGTCTCCCCCTCCACCGCCAGCAGCACGGTCGGCCGGTGGAGGTCCTTGGCCACCCGGCCGGCCGCCACCCCCACCACCCCTTTGTGCCAGCTCTCGCTCCAGGCCACCAGCACCGGAGGCAGCGGCGAGCGCGCGGTGAAAATCCGTAGCGGCTCCTCCACCACCTTCGTCTCCGCCGCCTGCCGCTCGCGGTTCCAGCCGTCGAGCTCGGCCGCCAGCGCCGCGGCCCGGCCGGCGTCGCGGCTCAGC
>DASXJP010000098.1:0-23121 GCA_036497345.1 Thermoanaerobaculia bacterium | reverse complement strand
TCGCGAAATATGGTGAGGCCACGGATGGTGAATTGCGGGGCTTCGAGAGTGAGCATGCGTCGGTTCCTCCGGTCAGGGTGGGTCCAGAGCTTTGAGGCGCGCGAGGGGGCCTTGTCGTTACATGCGAGCGAAAGCTGTAACGAAAAGGCCCCCGGCGTCGCCTGTTTGGAAAGCTCGGTCGTACCCGGCCAGGAGGCTCGACATGCTGACGTTCCCGCAAGTGCTCACCCATGAAGGCGTCGTCGTCTTCCCCGACGACGAGGACCCCAATCTCTTCTATCTCCTTCCCGGCCGCCCTCACCTGCGCGTGGAAGGCGGCAAGCCGGTCTTCCGCGGTCTGTTCTGGACCGACGCCGCCGACGGCGCCGCGGGGAGCGTCGCCGGGTTGCGCGGGGCGCTGCTCAACTTCGACGTCAACCTGGAGGTCACCGCCGGCCAGCAGGAGGAGCTCGGGCGCCAGATCCGTGATACCGGGGTCCAGCAGGCCCGCCACGACGAGCTCCTACGCGCCGAGCGCGAGCGGCTCGACCGGCAGGCGCGGGCGATGGGGGAAAACCCCTCGAACGATCAGCCGCGCGTCCCCGACGTGGCGGCGGTCCGCTTCGGCGCGGTGCAGTTCCTGGGCGGCAACGTCGTGCTGCTGGAGGAGAAGAGCGGCGGCTTCGTCGAGTGGTCCTCGGCCGGCGGGCCGCCGAGCCTGATCGCCGACAACAACTCCGCCTTCGCCCTCCGCCTGGGCGCGGAGGGGGCGGCGGTCTGGTACCGCGCCCTGCAGCAGGACGCCACCGCCATCGGCGTCCGCTACGAGCTGAAGCTCCAGGCCCGCCTGCCCAGCCTGGAGATCCACGTCTGGGCCGGCTCGCACCAGAAGCTCGACCTCGACCGCATCGTCGAGCGCGTGGTGCAGAACGAGGACCAGGGGTGTAGCGACGCCGACGTCGAGCACATCGACGTCAAATCCGTGACCTCCCACCTGGTCGATTCGTCGCTGATCAACATCGAGATCATCAAGGGGACCGCCAAGATCAGCGACGAGGACGTGAGCCAGCTCCGCACCGTGGCGCTCGGGCTGATCCAGGACAAGGTCAAGGAGGTGATCGCCAACCGCATCCACGGCATGACCGAGGAGGAGCGGAAGACCTCGCTGATCGGCCACATCGAGGAGGAGATCACCGCTTTCGCCGAGCTCCGCCTCAACCAGCGCGACACGGTGGAGTGGAACGTCAATCCGCAGGCCACCATCACCGATTTCCTGGGCGGCCTGACGGGCACCGACCGCGCCAAGCTGGTCACCCTGGTCGACCTGTCGGACCCGGTGGTCTCGACCCTCGAGCTGGCGGTCTCGGTCGACGCCCCGTGGACCGGCAACCCGCAGATCACCAAGGTGGACGTCATGCTCGACTACCCGCCGGCGGGGGAGTCGCGCCTGCAGTCGGTCGAGCTCGCCAACGGCAAGGACCAGGCGGTCGTGCGCTGGCGGCGGGCCAAGGGGGACCGCGGCACGGTGCGCTACTCGGCCCGGGCCTTCGTGCTCGGCGCCGCCGAGCCGATCCCGCTGCCGGGGGGCGAGACCAACGGCGTCCTCCATCTCCAGGTGCCGCTGCTGGGGGCCTTCTCGGCCAAGCTCCGGCCCCATCCGAACCTGTTCGGCCAGCGCGGCGCGGGCAAGATCACCGGCGTGGAGATCGACTACAGGTACAAGGACGAGGGGGCGCCGGACCACGTGGCGGGGAGCGTCGTGCTGCGGCCGGAGGACGCCGACGGCGTCGTCGTCGAGCACACCACCTTCCGCCGCATCGACGCGCCGCTCAAGTTCCTCCCCACCTACCTGCGCGACGGCAACCCCGACATCGTGGGCGCCGAGCAGCAGGTCTGGATCACCACCGGGCAGCAGGCGCGGGTGGAGATCCCCTCCCCCTGGCGCGACTTCCTGCGCGTCGGCGCGCGGGTGCCGCCGGGCCTCGCCGGCCTCACCAGGGCGAAGGTCGACCTGCTTTACAAGGACGCCGCCAACGGCTTCGAGAGCGACGCCACGATCGCGCTCGACCACGACGGGGACTGGCAAGGCTCGACCACGGTCGTCCAACTCGACAAGACACAGCAGAAGTTCTCCTACCGCTACACGGTCGAGGGGGAGAGCCAGCTCGCGGTGGGGCCCTGGGTCGACGCCGAGGGGGACCAGGACCTGGTGCTGCCGGTGCTCGCCGTGCGCGTGCGCCTGGACCGTCTCCAGCTCGGCCAGACGTTCACCGACGCTAACATCCGCCTGACCTACGAGGAACCGGGGCGGACCCCGAAGTACGAGCTGGTCCAGGAGATCTTCGTCAGCGCCGGGATGCCCGACCCCATCTGGCTGGTGCCACGGGTCGATCCCAACCTCGACAGCTACCGGTACGCCGTGACGCTGTTCCCCAAGACCGGCCCGCAGGTCGACCTGCCCGAGGCGCAGGGGAGGGGGCAGAATCTCATCCTGCGCCCTCCCGCGTGAAGCGACGGAGATCCCATGCTGCTCTACAAGCCGCCGTTCCTCGCCGTCGACGCGCTCACCGTGTTTCCGGACCACGCCGATCCGGAGGCGTTCTACTACCTGGTCTCCGTCCCCGATCTGGTGGCCGAGGGGGGGGAGCCGGCCTTCTGGGCCACCGCCGTCCTGCCGCCGGTGGCGGCCGGCTCCGGCACCGGCGGCGCTCCCGCCGACTCCAGCCCGGCCCGGGCCTCCCTCTCCTTCGATGTCCGGCTGGCCGCGACGGACGCCGCGCTGGCCGCTCTCCCCCAGGAGATCCAGCGCCACTACGGCCGGCAGGCCAAGCGCCTGACCCCCGCGCCGCTGGCGAGCGGCAAGGCGCGGCTGGCCGTCGCCCGTCCGGGAGGGGAGACGCCGAGCAAGGACCTCTTCGTCTACGAGGGGCAGCCGCCGTCGCTGATCGACGACAACCGCGCCGCCTTCGCCGTGGCCGCGCAGGGGGACGAGGCGCAGGTCCTGGTCGCCTCGCTCACCGCCGGCCACGTCCCGGCGGTGGTGAGCTACGAGCTCACCTTCCTCGGCCTCGCCCCCTCCTTCGAGGCCAGCATGAAGGTCCACTGGAAGGAGGTCTACCGGCAGCTCCGGCAGCGCGACTCCACCAACTTCATCTTCTCCAGCGAGGAGGTGGACCAGACCGTCACCACGCTGGAGGAGCACCGGGCGATCGAGATCGAGGTCAGGGAGCTCGACCCGGAGGGGGCCAAGGCGGCCACCAAGGCGCTCTTCGACGAGCTCAAGAGCGAGGTGATCAAGAGGCTCTTCGAGACCCCGCGCCAGGCCGGCGACGTACCGATCGAGGACCGCATCGGCCGCGGCGTGCGCGAGGTCCTCACCTCCATCGTCCCCGGGGTCGCGCACAGCCTGCGGCAGGTCGACGAGACCGACCTCGAGGACGCGACCATCGACCTGCGCGAGCAGCAGGTCAAAGGCTACCCCTTCTATCCGCAGTCCACTCTGGCGGGCATCCTGACCCGCGCCAGCGGCGCCTCCTCCCGCCTCCAACTCGTTGACGTCGACCGGCTCCCCGGCCGCGTCGAGGAGGTGGTCGTCGAGATGGCCGGCGGCGCCGGGAGGCTGGGGGTGAAGACGGTGGTGCTCGAGGTGCAGGCGCTCGCCGCCGGGCGCGACGAGCCGCTCCTCGATCAGTCGGTGGAGCTCGCCGCCGCCGCGCCCGGCCGCCAGGTGCTGCGCTACCGGCGGCCGGGGAGCGAGGAGCCGGCGCTGCGCTACCGCGCGCGGATGGCCCTGGACCCCGCCCTGGCGCCCGACGGCCGGGAGATCTGGGAGCTCGACTGGCGCCCCGCCTCCGGGCAGCGGGTCTGGTTCAACCCCGAGGAGTGGCTCGACGTCGTGACGCTCCGCCTGGAGGTCGACGATCCGGCGCTCTTCGACCTGCCGGCGTCCGTCGACATGGACGTCGAGGCCTGGCTCCCCGGCGGGGCGGCCCCCTTCCGGCGCGCCCACTTCGATTTCGCCAAGGGCGCGCTCGCCCAGGAGCTCTCTATCGTGATGTCCGAGGGGCAGGTGCCCGCGCTGCGCGGCCGCGAGACCTTCCGGCGGCGCGGCGAGCCCGACTTCGTCCGCGAGCTCCCGGATCTGGCCGGCCCGGTCCACCGGATCATGAGCCCCTTCGGCTTGGCCTGGAGCATGGAGGTGCGGGCGGTCGCGGACTGGGCTCAGACCGAGGCGCTCTTCGCCGAGCTCCGGGTGCGCGACGCCGCGCGCCAGGTCTGGCTCCCGGACGAGCACCGCTTCACCGCCGCCGACGCCATCTACGCCCTGCGCTTTTCCACCAGCCGCGAGACGCCGCGCAAGGCCGAGGCGCGGATCACCCGCATCCGGAAGGACGGCGGGATCGTCCGCGGCCCGTGGACCGACCTCGCCGGGCCGGTGGTGGCGGTGACCGACGCGGTGAAGGCCGAGCGCCGGGTGCGGGCGACCCTCTCCGCCCCCGGGTTCGTCCAGGCGGCGGTGCGCAAGGCCTGGGTCGAGACCACCTATCAGGATCCCGCCCACGGCATCGACGCCAGCGGCCGGCTCGACCTGAACGGCGACAAGACGGTGGCCGACTGGGTGCACCCCTTCCCCGACCCCTCGCGCCCGACCTACCGCTACCGCCTACGCGCCCTCGGGGAGGGGGGCGAGCGCTACAACGCCCCCTGGGCGGAGAGCGCGGCCGACGACCTCGACCTCACCCTGCCGGTCTCCCCCTGGGACGTTTGAGCAGCGGGGCCGGGCGGCCGCTCAGGCCGGCACCGCGAGCACGTCCCCGGCGATGGGCTGAAAGGGGGTGGTCTCATGATGGCCGTCCTGGAAGCGGCTCTCGATCGACCACTCCGCCACCCCCTCGGCCGGCAGCACCACGGTCTGCTCCGGCGGCTCGGCGGCGCCGCTGAGCTGGAGGGTCTTCGTCGCGATCACCTGGCCGTCGCCGCCGCGGGCGCGCAGGGTGACCTTGGCCCAGGTGAGCCCGAGGTCGGCGGGCGCCGGGCCGATCCATTCGACGCGGATCCGGCGCACGGCGCCGACCGGCTGCAGGACCACCACTCCGCCCTCGCTCTCGCCGTTGCCGATGGCGCGGGTGGCGCCGCTCGCCAGCACTGTCACCGCCTCCCAGCGCAGGCGGTCGGCGGCATGGAGGACGGCGATCCGGACGTCGTCGGCGCGGAAATCCGGGGGCCGCAGCCGGGCGACGGCGTCCTGCCGGTAGCCGGTCGCGGCGTCCTGATAGTGGACCAGGAAGCCCACCTCCAGCAGGTCGTCCGGCGCTCCCACCACCAGCGGCGAGAGCGTGCGGACGGTGGCGAACGGATCGTTGGCGATCAGCTCGGGGTCGAGGAGCGCGACCGGCGGCAGCGCCAGCGCGCGGCCGCCCGCGTAGTGGTAGGTGAGCGCCCCTTCGAGCAGCACGCGCTGACCCTCGCTCCGGCGCACCGCCCAGGTCGCCGTCTTGCCGTCGCGGCCGACGGCCAGGCGGCGGCTGGCCAGCAGGCTCTTCGCCGCGTCGCGCGCTGCGACCGCCACCTCGACGCCGGTCAGCGAGTCGTCATGGCCGCCTCCCACCGAGAGCGTCACCCGGTGCAGCGGCGCCAGGTTCTGCGGGAAGAGGTCGAGATCGCCGGAGCTCGACGTCCACGGCTCGCTCCAGATCTCCGCCGGCGAGTCCATGGTGTCGTCGTCGGCGTAGGTGAGCCGCGCCTGCCAGCGGTAGAAGGGGGGCTCCTGCGGCTCCGCCACCCAGGCGAGCTGGCGCGGTCCGGCGTGGTCCGCCGTCCAGGCGAAATCGGCCAGCGGCGCGGCGCTCTCCGGCATGCGCAGGCCGCCGTCGCGAGCCTCGCTGGCGGCGAGGACGGCGTCCTTCCCCCGCCAGATCACGCAGCGCACCTCCTGGAGCTTGCGGTCGTCGAAGGCGCCCGGCACGGCGGCGCGGACGGAGAATTCCCGCCAGGCGGCCGACAGCGGGACGCGCTGGATCAGCGCGTCGGCGCCGCCGCCGAGAGCGGCGAGGCGCGCCAGATGGGCCTGCGGGTTGTGGGTGCGGCGGGTCGCCGAGCGCTTCCGGTAGTCGACCTCGATCTTGCGCTCCTGCTCGACCTCGGCGTAGGAGAAGCTGAAGCGGACGATCGAGGTCTGCGCCGAGACCCCCGGCACCCCGGCGGCCCCCAGGGCCTCGGCCGGCGAGATCGTGGGTTTGAAGAGCTCGCGCATCAGGACGTCGTAGAAGTCGTGGACCGCCTGGTCGACCAGCTTCTCGGACTCGGGGTCGGACATCTGGGAGGTGACCTCGACGTCGATGATCCCCTTCTCGCGCATCTTGCCGAAGCTGGTGCTGATGTCGGCCGCCACGTAGTAGACCTGGACCCCCGCGCCTGCCTTGATGAACTGGGCGCAGCGGTTGAGGTCGGCCGACATGCGCATGTCGATGGCCGGCCGCAGGGCGGCGAACTTGAGGTCGTAGAGCGCGCCGGCGAGCGAGCCGGCCTGGCCGTGGAGCGCCGCCGCCGCCAGGGCGGTGCCGCGGCGGTCGAGCCGGGCGTGGAAAAGCGCCGAGAGATTGCCGTCCGACAGCGACGGATGGCGGCTCCCGGCCACCCCGCGCACCAGCGGGTCGTTGGCGGTCGCCGAGGTCGGGCTGTCGCCCGATTGCGAGTCGAGCAGCAGCAGGTCGACCGTGCCGTCCTCCCAGGGGGCCGGGACCAGCCGGATGCCGTCGCGGTTGAGGCGTGAGGCGAGGGCGCTGCGGACCCGCCCCGCGCGCTCGGGCGAGAGGACGCAGTGGACGCCCAGCGAGAGGATCGAGCCGACTGCGTTTCCCAGATCGCCGCTCGTCACGGCCTCGTCGGGGTAGAAGATCTGCAGCGACAGGTCGGGGGTGTCGGCGGTGAGCAGGCTCAGATCGATCTCGTCGGGCAGGTAGTAGACGAGATCGGGCTCCTGGTGATCGCCGAAGAGCACCAGCCCTTCGACAGCGTCCAGCGGTTTCGACAGGTCGAGCATGGTTTTCCTCCGAGGCCGGAGAATCGGGCCTCCCCAACCATGGGCGAATCCGCGGACCGCTTCGTTACGGCCGCTACCCCGCCCGCCGGCCGTACGCCGTCTCGCGGTCGAGCACTTCCAGGGTCTTGTAGTACAGCGCGTCGGCCTCCTCGCGGCTGTTGCCGATGGCGGTGAGGCCCAGCTTGCCGAACTCGGAGACGGCGCCGATGAGGTGGAAGAGGACGCCGGAGTCGGTGGCGTGGCTGTAGTGGAGGCGGTTCTCGGTGAGGATGTCGATCACGTCCTCGGGGAGCAGGCCGCGGTAGGAGTCGGAGTGGAGGTTGTCGGTGGCCCGGTAGTACTTGGCGAGGCCGGTGGGGGAGTAGAACAGGCCCGTGGCGCGGTCGAGCTTGCCGCCGGTGAGGAACTGGAGGGCCAGGAAGGGGTGGGTGGTCCCGCCCATCCGCAGGTTGATCTCCAGGGCGGCCAGGCTCCATTCGGCGGCCGGATCGTCACGCCAGACCAGGAAGTCGATGGCGAAGCGGCTCACCACGCCGTAGGTGGCGAGCACCTCGCCGATCCGCATCGAAGCTTCCAGGATGCGCAGCCGGTACTCGTCGCGGGCCGGGAAGCTGCAGCCGAGGAAGACCTGGTCGCCGGGGCCGCCGAGGATCTGGTCGTGGGTGGAGATGGGCAGCACCTCGCCGCGCGGGCTGACGCGGAGCTGGGCGCTGGGCGAGAGCTTCTCGGTCCCCTCGATGAATTCCTCGACGATGCCGCCCATGCGGCTGAATTTCTCGCAGTAGGCGTCGAACGTCTCCTCGGGCACCGTGAGCTCGATGCGGCGCAGCGCCTCCCGGACGCGCTCGCGGGTGAGGATCTCCGGATAGCGGAAGAGGGCGTTCCCCTCCCCCGAGAAGCTGTCGTTCAGCTTGACCACGGCGCGCCGCAGGCCCGGCCGCTTCGCCGCCAAGTCGATCAGCGCCTCTTCGATGTCGAGCTGTGAACGGAGGTTCTCGAACCCCTCGGGCAGGGGGACGCCGGCCTCGCGGAAGACCTTGCGGCTGCCCGACTTGGTGCCGAGGTGGGCGAGGTCGGGATCGGCGCCGTTGAGCGGGATGCCGAGCAGGACGGCCAGCTTGCGCTCCAGCGGCGTCGAATTGAAGACGGTGAGATAGGCGCGCGACGGGTCCTGGATCCCCTCGCGGATGCGCTCGATCAGCCGCGGTCGCTCGAGGATCTTCTCGGTGAGCGAGCGCGGCGAGGCGTCGTAGGCGCAGAGCAGGGTCAGACGCGCGCGGGCGTGGCTCGCCGGGATGCCCGCGAGGAGCTGGAAGTAGTAGTCCAGGATCATCGGATGCACGGGCTGCGAGGTGACGTAGACCACGCGGGCCCGCGGATTGCGCAGCCGGATCAGCAGGAAGAGCAGCCGTTCCTCATAAAAGCTGGCGCCGGCGAGCTTCCTGAGCTCGCTCTGGTCGAGGGTCATCGAGGGGACCACCACCGAGGTGTGGGGCGCCTCGTCCGCCATCATGAGGGCGCTCCAGACCTCCAGCAGGTGGGGCTGGAGACGCCGGAAGTCGGCGATCTCGGTCTCGGGCGTGAGATCGATGGGGAACGGCGGCTGCGGGATCACGGTGGGTTTCCGGCGCTCCGTGGCATGGGCGGCAAGCTTACTTCAACGGACCTCCAGGATGGGAAGCCGCGGCGGAGCGTCCGGTGGCGGGGGGCTCCCGAGAGCGGTCCGTTCCTCGTCCAGGTCGACGACGAAGCCGAGCGCCTCGGCGCGCCGCCGCACCTGGCGCTGGAGATGGAAGCGCAGCGGCCGCAGGAAGGTGTAGGCCGAGGTGAGCTGCAGCAGGTGCTCGGAGCCCGCGTCGAGATCGCTGCGGAAGAGGATCTCCCGCCGCTCGGCCGCCCACTGCTCCGTCACCTCGCCCCGCTCGACCTTCTGCTCCAGGATGGCGATCTGCCCCGCGCGGTTGACGATGATCTCGGGATGATGATTGACGCCGAAGACGCGCGGCATCAGGCCGCCGCGGTCGCGCGCGAATTCGAGCATGGTGACGGCTTCCCCGGGGGGGCCGCCGACGCCGAGCGTCTCCCAGCCGATGGGCAGGACGCCGGCCGGGAAATGGGCGCTCCCCGGGATGAGGTCGAAAAGGCGGTTGTCCATCACGCGCAGCCGGCCGCTAGCCCCGAGCTCCGCGCCGAAGCGGTGGAACCAGGGGTGGTGATCGGCCACGGGGTCGAGCACGTTCTCCAGCACGCCGGTGCTCTTGCCGCTCGCGCGCAGGACCGGCTCGGCGGTCCCCGACCACTGGCACATCACGCCGAAGGTGTGGCAGACGGCGAGCAGCGCCGCCTCCGGATCGTCGACGACGGCGTCGAAGAGCCGGAAGAGGGGCGCCTGCCAGGAGGGGTCCTCGGCGATCCCCTGGCTCTCCGGCGAGAGGCCGTTATTGGCGTAAGGATCGATGTGCCCCGGGCCGCCGGTGCCGACGTAGAGGGCGAAGCGGCCGCCCGGAGGCTCGGGGACTTGCCGCGCGCGGCGCACGTCGAAGGAGAGCGCGCGCACCCGCACGCCGGTCTCCTCGGCGATGGGGAGGAGCTCGCAGGCGGTGTCGAGCAGGGCGTGGACGATGCAGTCGTGGCCGAGGTTCGGCCAGCCGTGATTCATGTCGAGCACGGCGACGTCGACGATCCGCGGATCGGCGGGAGGGAGGTCCTCCGGCCGCTCGACGCGGGCGTATTCGAAGGCGCCGCACGGGGCGTCGGCGGGATGGTCGTGACCGCAGAATGGATGGCTACCCGGGAGCTTGTGTCGGCAGAGAAAGGCCATGTCTTCCTACGAATGCAACTCTGGCGCCCGCCCGGGGCGCCGGTCCGTGGATGGGAACGTTTCCATGTCGCTGCGGGAGAGCGTATAGGAAGTGGGGGGGAGAGGTCTACGGGGGCCTGTGCTACCGTCTCCGCGCCATGCTCGCCCAGCCCGGGAAGAAAGACGCCGGCCTCACCGCCCGGACCTCCTTCCTGCTCGCCCTCGCCGTGGCCCTTCTGCTGGGCCTCGCTCCGGTCTTCTCCCACTCGCTCTGGACGCCGGACGAGCCCACGGGAGCCGGCATCGGACGGGCGATGGCGGAGAGCGGCGACTGGATCGTGCCGCGGCTCAACGGCAAGCCGTTCCTGGAGAAGCCCCCGCTCTACTGGTGGACCCTGGCGGGATCGCTCCGGCTGCTGGGGATGTCGGACACCGCGGCGCGGGCCCCCTCCGCGCTGCTCGCCGTGCTCACCCTGCTGGTGGTCTGGGTCGCCGGCATGCGCCTGGGCGGGCCGCGGGAGGGGCTCCTGGGGGCCTGCACCCTCGCCACCACGGTGCTGTTCATCCAGAACGCCACCCGGGTGACGGTCGATCCGGCGCTGATGTTTTTCGTCGGTCTGGCCCATCTGGGATTCGTGCTCTGGATCGCGGCCCGCTCATCCGGCGAGCGGCGGGGGGCCGTGGCATTGATCGCGCTGGCCGTGCCGCTCGCCTTCCTCTGCAAGGGGATCGTGGCCCTGGGGCTGGGAGCGGGGCCGCCGGTCCTCTATCTGCTGGCCACGCGGCGGGGCCGGGCCGTCCGCGAGCTCCTGCCGCTGGCGGCGGTGGGAATCCCCGTGTTCGCCCTCCTGGTGGTGCCGTGGGCGATGGCCCTGTGGCGCGCGGCGGGGTGGGAGGGGCTCCGGGTCTGCCTGATCAGCAATACGGTGGGGCGGATGGTCCACACCCAGGAGACCCGCGTCTTCGGCCACAGCGAGCCCTTCTGGTTCTACCTGCTGATCGCGCCCCCCATGCTGCTCCCCTGGACCCTGGCGCTGCCGGCGATGCTGCGGTCCGGCCGCTGCCGTCCGGACACGCCGGGGAGCGAAGGGCACCGGCTCCTGATCGCCACCGCGGGGCTCGGTCTGCTGCTGCTCTCGATCCCGGCCACCAAGCGGGAGGTCTATCTGCTGCCGCTGCTGCCGGCGTTCGCGGTCTGCGCCGCGGGGTGGCTGGGCGGGGTGGGGAAGACAGGGGAGCCTGCGAGCCGGGACCGGCGGACGCTCCTCGCGCTGGGGATCTTCGCCGCCGCCCTCCCGCTCCTCCTCGGCGCCGCTGCCCTGTGGCTCGCCTGGGCACCTCACCTTCCCCAGGGGACTGTCCCGGTGCGGAATTCGGTGCCGGCGGCGGCCCTCCTCAGCCTCGGGATCGTCGCCCTGATCCTGGGCGGAGCGCTGGCCGCCGGGCTGATCCGCCGTTGGCGCTCAGGCCCCTCGGTGCGCTGGGCGATCGCCGCCCTGATCGTCGTCACCTTCGGGCTGGAGACGGGCGCCGAGGCGCTCATCGATCCCGTGAAGCGGTCCGACGACCTGACGGCGGCCCTCGCCGCCCACTTCCCCGGGAAGGAGCGGGTGCCGGCCTACCTGCCGCCGGTGGTCTCCAACGAGGCGATCTTCGGGATCATCGGCTTCAAGCTGGGACGGCTCGTCCGGGCGCTGACCACGCCGGAGGACGTCGAGGCGTGGCTGGCGAGCCATCCCGGCATGCCGATCCTGATCCGGATGGAGCAATTCTGGCGCCTGCCGCCGGACCTGCGGCAGCGGCTCCGCTTCGTCTACGACGAGCGCGGTAGGAAGGCGGCGCCGTTCGGGATCGCCGTGGAGGCACCGGCACAAGATATGCAGAACCGTCAATAAGCGTCCCCCTCCGGACGCGCCGAGGCACTTGCCCAATTGGAGGGCACGTGCTCTCCGGAAAGGAGACTTCATGACGGAGAAGGAAACCAAGCCCCAGGCCCTGGCGTTGGAGGTCGAGGTCCTCGAGCAGACCTGCAACCCGGGTTGCGGCAGCTCGACGACCAGCAACAAGTGCACCTGTCCGATCTTCCTCACCACGACGGGCAGCCTGTTCACGGCGAACACGGCCCAGTAGAGCCTGAAAGGAGCAGTCATGAACGAGAAGACCGAAGCCAAACCGCAGGCTCTGTCGCTGGAGCTCGAGGTCCTCGAGCAAGTCTGCAACCCGGGCTGCGGGACGTCGACGACCAGCCACAGGTGTACCTGTCCGGTCTCGGCCACCACGACGGGCAGCCTGTTCACGGCGAACACGGCCAAGTAGAAAGGAGCAAACCTATGACGGAGAAGGAAATCAAACCGCAGGCCCTGTCGCTGGAGGTCCAGGAGCTCGAGTCCTGGTGCAACCCGGGCTGCGGCTCATCGAGCACCAACCCCCGCTGCACCTGTCCGATCTCGCTCACCACGACGGGCAGCCTGTTCACCGCCAAGACGGCCAACTAGCCGGCGTCTTCCCGGGCCGGCGAAACCGTGCGCCGGCCCGGCTTCGATTCGGAGGTCTTCCCTTTGAACGACCAGCTCTGTCTCTTCACGCTGCTCTACGCCCCGCGCGAGCAGCACGAGCGGCTCCTCGCGGACTTCGTGACGCCGGCGGCGCGCGATCTGCGGGGCGCCCCCGAGCTCCACTCTCTCTTTTTCGCCCGCTACAACGTGCCGAGCTGGCAGATCCGTTTCCGCGTCCTCGGGCGGCCGGAGTGGATCGAAGGGCCGGTCCGCGAGCGCATCGAGCGCGACCTCGCGGCCCTCCAGGGGGTTGAGAGGATCGAATTCGCCCAGTACGACCGGGAGACCGAGCGCTACGGCGGCGAGGAGGGGATGGCCCTGGCCGAGAAGCTCTTCCTGCACGATTCGCTGGCCTGCCTCGACCTGATGGCGGCCGAGCGGCAGGGGCTGCTCGCCAAGACACGGCGCGAATGGTCGCTGCTGATGACCGAGGGGCTGCTCGATCTGCTCGGCTTCGACCGCGCGCGACGCCTCGCCTTCTACGCCACCGGCTACCGCTGGACGAGCGAGATGGGGACCTGGAAGGAGGCCGAGCTCGAGACGGTCGAGAAGCGTTACCAGGAGCTGAAGCCGGGGCTTCAGGACCTCTTCACCGGCGAGCAGAGCCGCCATCCCGAGCTGCAGTGGGGGGGCGAGGAGCCGTGGCGGATCGCCCAGCGCTGCCTGGAGGCGAGCCGGCCGGTGATCGCGGAGATCCGCGAGGCGCACGCCGCCGGTCGCATCCACCAGGACCTCACCGAGCTCGCCTGGTCCTACACCCACATGCACTGCAACCGGCTGGGGATCGATCCCACGCCGGAGGCCCTGCTGCGCTACTTCATGCACCGGCTGGTCGAGGATGGAGGGGGGCCCCTCACTCCCCCAACCCCCTCTCTCCCAGCCTCCCCCCCACCTGACGGGAGAGAGGGGGCTTGAAAAGGCTTTTTGTTTTTCTCCCTCTTCTCCCGGCGGTCGGGGGGGAGGCCGGGAGAAGAGGGCCGGGGTGATGAGGGCTCTGGCTCTCCTGCGTATCGCCGCGTTCCCGATCGAGTCGCTGGAGCCCCTGGCCGCGCCCGAGGCCCTGGCGCGGCTCGCGCCGGTCCTGGACCTGGAAGAGCGTCTCGGCGCCGAGGTGGAGCGGCTGACCGACGCCCTCTACGAGGCGGCGGGGGAGCCGCCGGCGGACGATCCCGAGACGGCGCGGCGGCGGCTGGCGGTGATCGCCCTGCGGCGGGCCCTCCACAACCGGCGGCGGGTCCCGGAGGAGCAGCTCGAAGCGGCACGCCTGTCTCCGGAGCTGGCCGCGGCCATCGACGGCCACCTCGGCGGCCGGACCGATCACACGGCTCTGCTCCAGCAGTACGAGCGCGCCCATGCGGACGGCCTCCGGCGGGCGCGGCGGGCCTTGCTGGCGCTCGCGAGGGCCCCTACCTTCCAGGAGGGGATCCGGCTGGTCAGCCGCTCGCTGCTCGCCAGGCTCCAGGGCCTGGAGAAGGCGGACCCCGGCCGCTGGCGGCACGACGAGCGTCACGCCGGGGCCAAGCTCACCGCTTACGCCGGCCGCTTCGCCACCAAGACCAGCCCCAACTCGGTCTTCTGCGCCACCGCTCTGGCCTGGATCGGCGGCGAGGAGACCCGAGTCTCCGGAGCCAACCTGCCGGCGCGCCTGGACGTGCTGCTCTCGGTGGCCGAGGCGCGCAAGGTCGCGGCCTGCGTGGGCGCCGACCGCGCCGCCTGGCCGGCGATCGTGCCCCGCTCCAATCCGACCCTGCGGCGAGAGGGCAACGCCTGGATCTTCTGGCGCCCCACCTCGCCGCGCTGGGAGAGCGATCTGGAGGAGCTCTCGCGCACCCCGGCGCAGCCGATCCTCGACCTCTTCTTCGAAGAAACGGAGAAGGGGCTCGCTACCCCTGAGCTCCTGGCCGCGGTCGCCGGCCGCTACGGGATCGGGGTGGAGGAGCTCACGCCGTTCTTCGCGCAGCTCGTGGACCGGGGGATCCTGATCGCCGAGATCGAGCCCCCCTACAACGAGCGCCGCCCGCTCGCCTTCGTGGCAGGGGCGATGCGGACCGCCGGCCTCGACGCGCCCTGGCTGCCGGAGATCGAGGCGGTGGAGCGCGAGGTGGCGGCTCTCCCCACGCTCACGCCCGAGGAGCGCGTCGCCGCCATGGACCGCATCGAGGAGCGGGTGGCGCCTCTGCCGCGGGCCCATCCGCTCAAGGGGGATGAGCTGTTCCGCGTGGACACGGCGTCCGGCGTCGGGATCACCCTGCCGGAGCGCGTGCGCGAGGACCTGGAGACCCCTCTGCGGCGCTACGTGCGCCTCTTCGCCGGCCTCTATCCGGAGCTGACCTTCCGCCAGGCCTGGGCGCGGCGCTTCCTCTCGCGCTGTCCGGCGGATACGGACGTGCCGCTCCTCGACCTCTACCACGGCCTCTTCGAGCCCGAGGCGGAGGAGCGGCCCGGCGCCTTCCCGCCCGCGCCGCCCGGGGACGCCGGGGCCGAATCGGTGCTCGCGCGGACGCGGGATTTCCTCGCCGCGCGGGCCAGGATGGGGGAGGACGAGGTCGAGATCACGGACGAGGATTGGGAGATCCTCCTGAACGGCCTTCCCCCGGAGCCGGTCTGGTCGGCGGGGGCCCTCTTCCAGATCGCCGCCCGGAATCCCGGGGAGATCGCGGCCGGCCGCTACCGGCTCGTCCTCAACGCCCTCTTCGGAGCGGGGATCGCCCTGGCCCGCTTCGCCCATCTCCATGGCGGCCCGCATGCGGAGGGTGCGGACAACCCGGTGGCCCGCGAGGTGCTGCGGAGCTGGCAGCCGCTGGCGCGCGAGGGAGCGATCCTGGCGGAGGTCACCTACAACCACCTCGGCCGGAGCGCCAACGCGGGCCTGCGGCCGAGCCTCTTCCGCCACGAGATCGAGCTGCCGGGCATGAAGGCGGGCGCGGGAGCCGAGGTGATCCACCTGCGCGAGCTGACCGTGCGCTGGGATTCAGGGGAGGGGAGATTCGTGCTGCGCCGGCTGCCGCAAGGGATCGAGGTGGTGCCGCTGATCAGCAGCGGAGTGAGCCCGGAGGGGTTCATCTCCTTCCTGGTCGAGATCGGCCGCCAGGGCCTCCAGCCGCTCGCCTGGTTCCCCGGCTTCGACATCCCCGGGATCGACCGCTGGCCCCGGTTCGTGAGCGGCCGGCTCGTCCTCTTCCGCCGCCGCTGGACCTTCACGCCGGGAAAGTCGCCGGAGGAAGCCCCTGCCTTCTTCGCCGAGGTGGCCCGCTGGCGCAGGCGACGCGGCATCCCGAGGCACGTTTTCATCCACACGGCGGCCGATCCCAAGCCCTTCTACGCCGATCTCGAATCGCCGCTGTTCGTGGACCTGCTGCGCCGGGCCTTGGGAGAGGAGACCACCCTGCACCTCACCGAGATGCTCCCCGGGCCGGACGAGATGTGGGTGGGGGATGGGCGGGGGCGGTATGCGACGGAGCTCCTGCTGCACCTGAGCGGAGGAGAACCTGCTCGGCACAACTTATAGCGAGGGTAGAGCGACCTCATCGACCCCTCTTCGCGCTATCTTTCGGCCGCATGGCCCAAGATCGTCCGTTTTATGCCTTTCGCATCCAGGAGCTCGAGCAGGAGCTCCCTCGCTGCCAGTGCGACGTCGAAGCCCTCAGAGTCCTGCGCCACGAGCTCAGCTTTCGTTTCACCTCAAGGGCGTCGGCTCTCAAGGAGCAGGTGGAGGAAGCTCTGAGATCGGCGGAGACCACTCAGCGGAAGCCGTCTATCCCTCCGCCCGTCGCCGGACCGGCTCCGGATCGACCCGCGAAATCCCAGCCTTCTGCCGGGCCGCCGAATTCTCCGGAGGCGATCCTCGACGCCTGGACGTCGCTGGAAGTGCTTTCACCCCAGACGTTCCGGCGGCCCGAAGACCTGGCGGGCGGAGACCGCGGCGCGGTCGCCTCTCTGGAAACGGGGAAGCTTCCCTGGGAGGGGATGGGAGAAAAGGTGCGGCCGAAAAAGCGGCTGTTCTATCAGGTGGTGCTGGGGACGGTGGATTTCGGCGCCGCCATCGAGCAACTCCTCTCCCTGTATACGGACACCCGGGTCGAGCGCCCGGTGGCGAAAGGCGAGGCCATCCTGGCCGCGGTGACGATCGACCAGAAAGGCCGGCTGGTGGAGGCGCCGGCTGCGGCTCTCTCCAGCTTCGCCTGGGGTATTCCCCATGCGTTGCGGGGCGACCTGGCATCCCTCGCGGCGTGGCGGACCGAAGAGGAGGAGCTCACGGAAGAGCTCGACGAGATTCTCCGCGGCTCCGGAGACGAGGAGGACGAGCCCGTTCTGGATCGGGAAACGATCCTGCGGGCCTATGAATGGCTCCTGGAGCGTCTCGGCCTGCCGCGGGAGCTCACGGCGTCACCGCGCTTCGCCATTCGCGCCTATCCACCGTTCAAGGGTTTCGACCCTCCCGATCCACTCCTGCTCAACAGTTTCTTTCTTCGGGATCTTTCTGTCGCCAGGACCCTGTTCTCGGAGGGGCGAGCTACGAGCAACCTGCGTCTCTATATCGGAGAGCGAACACCCCCAAACACCAAGGATTTGCTGCGGGATTGGGACGCTCTCGAAGCGGCCGTCGCTCCGAAGCTCACACCGCCGGCCCGCTGGCCGGGGAGAGGAAGGCACCCGCTGGTCCTCCTTCAGCAGGCAGCCGTCAATCTGGCGTTCCAGGAGCTCCGGTCCGGAGGAATCCTGGGGATCAACGGCCCTCCGGGGACCGGCAAGACCACGCTGTTGCGCGACCTGGTGGCCGCGGTGGTCACCGAGCGCGCCGAGGTCATGGCGACTTTCGATGATCCCTCGACGGCTTTCAACCGTTCTGGGGAGAAGATCAGCCTGGGACAAAAGTGGTTGGACCTCTACGAGCTCGATCCCCGCCTCAAAGGATTCGAGATGGTCGTGGCGTCGTCCAACAACAAGGCCGTCGAAAACGTGAGCGGGGAATTGCCGGCGCTGAAGGCTGTCGCGGAGGACGCTCCGGATCTCCGATATTTCAAGACCCTTTCGGACGCGTTTTTCAAAGAGACGTGGGGGCTCTGCGCGGCGGTCCTCGGCAACGCAACGAACCGCTACTGGTTCAAGCAAACGTTCTGGTGGGATGAGGACGACGGCCTGGCGACCTATCTCCTGGAGGCCTCCGGCACGCCGCAGATCCTCGAAAAGATCGATCCCGAAACCAAGGTCAGGACGACCCGGCCGCCGCGCATCGTCACCCAGGAGAAACCTCCCAAGAATCCGGAAGAGGCGTTGCGCCGCTGGCGCCGGGCTCGCACCAACTTTCTTGCCGCCCTCGCCGAGAGCCGCGAGATGCTGGCGGCTATCGAAAAGATCCGGGCGCTCGCGGCGGCCCTGCCACGCCTCGCTCGTGAGGAAGCCGAGGCGCAGGTTGCGTCGTCGCTGGCGCGTGAGGCGCTGGACCGCTGTCAGGCCGCCGGGGAGAAGGCCCGATCGCTGCACGCCGAGGCGCAGGATTACCGGAGCGGCGCCGAGGCGCGGCTGGCGGAGCACGACCGCCGCCGCCCCGGCTGGATCGCCCGTCTCTTCCGGACGCGGAGCGCCCGGGAGTGGCAGTCGGCCAGGGCTCCACTGGCTACGGACCATGAGCAGGCCCAGAAGGCGGTCGCTCAGTCCGGACAAGAGCTGGCTCAAGCGGAGAAGGCTCACCAGGAAGCGGCGGCCCGCAGCCGGTCGGCCGAGAGTCTCCGGACCGCGGCGGCGGACCGTCACCGCGAGGCTCGAAACGAGGTGCGGACATGGCGCGGGAGGCTCGGCGACCGGTTCCTCGACGATGACTTCCAGGAGAGGGATCACGCGGACAAACAGAAGACGCCGCCTTGGCTGGATGCCGGACAGCAGCGCCTTCGCGACGACGTCTTCGTGGCCGCCATGGCTCTCCACCGCGCCTTTATCGATGCCGCCGCGAAGCCCTTGCGCCACAACCTGGGAGCCCTGATGAATCTCTTTGGCGGACGGAGCTTGCCCACCGCCGAGAAGAGGGCGCTGATCCCGGACCTCTGGTCCTCCCTGTTCCTCGTCGTTCCCCTGGTCTCGACCACGTTCGCTTCCGTGGAGAGGATGCTCCGCGATCTTCCTCCGGAGAGTCTTGGGTGGCTTTTCGTGGATGAGGCCGGACAGGCTCTGCCCCAGGCGGCGGTCGGAGCGATCTTCCGGACGCGCCGCGCCGTCGTGGTGGGCGATCCGATGCAGATCGAGCCGGTCGTGACCCTTCCCGACCGGTTGACCCAGGCGATCTGCCGGCACTTCGGGGTCGATCCGGACCGTTTCAACGCACACGACGCTTCGGTCCAGACGCTCGCCGACGCCGCGAGCCCCTTTATAACCGAGCTCGAAAGCCGGCAGGGGAGCCGCAGGATCGGCGCGCCGCTCCTGGTCCATCGCCGGTGTAGCGAGCCCATGTTCGGCATCTCGAACGCGGTGGCCTACGAGCACCTGATGGTGCAGGGAAAGGTGGAAAAACCTTCTGGTATCGGTGAGCTCCTGGGTCCGTCCCGATGGATCGACGTCCGGGGGAGCGCTGAAGAGAAGTGGTGCCCGGAGGAGGGGCAGGCGGTCCTGAAGCTCCTGGATAAGCTGACAAACCCGGAGCTCAATCCGAACCCTGATGCGCCTGACCTCTACATCATCACGCCCTTCGTCGTGGTGGCCGACCGCCTGCGCAGGCTCGTCGAGGAAAGTGGCCTTCTGGCGCGGACAAAAGAGCCGCGGCAGTGGATCCGCGAGCGGATCGGGACGGTCCACACCTTCCAGGGCAAGGAAGCGGAGGCGGTGGTCCTGGTCCTGGGAGCCGCCGCACCCGGCCAGACCGGGGCCCGCGCCTGGGCCGGTGGGCGGCCGAATTTGCTCAACGTGGCCGTGACGCGGGCCAAGGAGAGGCTCTACGTGATCGGCAACCGCGATCTTTGGCGGCAGGCCGGTCTCTTCCGGGAGCTCGATGCGAGGCTTCCTTCCTCGGGCAGGTAGGAGTGTGCGGCGGAGCTCTTGTTGCACCTGAGCAAGGCCAACGCAGGGACATAAGGGACTCCAGGGACGGCAGGGACACCAAGGACGAGGAGGTATCGTCCGTGTTTGTCCTTGGAGTCCTTGGAGTCCTTGCAGTCCTTTATGTCCTTTCTCCTCAGTGCATCGACACCGGCGCCCCCGGCCGCCCGGACCGCCGCTTGAAGAGCAGCAGCATCGGGATGCAGACGAGGAAGAAGATGCCGACCATCCGGAAGGCGTCCATGTAGGTGAGCAGGTAGGTCTGCCGGAGGACCGCCCCTTCGATGGCCGCGTAGGCCTGCTGCTGCGCCTGGAAGAAGCTCGACCCCTTCGCCATCAGCCCGCTGGTGATCGCCTGGAAGCGCTCCTGAAAGGCCGGGTCGTACGGCGAGAGGTGCGAGATCAGGTTCGTCCGGTGCGTCCACGCACGGGTTTGAATGAACGTGGTCACCAGGGCGATGCCGAACGAGCCGCCGAGCTGGCGCATCATGTTGGTGAGCCCGGCCCCCTGCGGGATGTCCTTGCCGCGCAGCCCCGAGAGCGCCGTCGTGGTCAGCGGCACGAACAGCAACCCGAGCCCCAC
This sequence comes from Thermoanaerobaculia bacterium, assembly GCA_036497345.1. GTDB lineage: Bacteria > Acidobacteriota > Thermoanaerobaculia > Multivoradales > UBA5704 > DATARR01. The sequence continues at coordinate 3,136 of DASXJP010000098.1, read as the reverse complement.
GCCGCGCAGGACGAGCGGCCAGAAGAAGTCCTGCCGTCCCGACTCCAGCGTCGAGTGGCTGAGCATCCAGGTGAAGAGGAAGAAGCAGATGAACCCCAGGGCGTTCAGGAGCTGCGCCGGCACCCCCTTCTGGAGCATCTTGCCGACGATCGGCATCATGAAGGCCGTGGCCAGCGATCCCGGCAGCAGGATCAGGCCGGTCTGCATGGCCGTGAAGCCGAGCAGGTTCTGGGCGAACACCGGGAAGATGAACACCGAAGCGTAGAGGCCGAACCCCAGGACGAACGTGAAGAACGTGCCCACGGCGAGCGAGCGGTCCTTGAGCACGCGCAGATCCACCACCGGGTTCGACGACGCCAGCTCCCGCCAGATGAAGAGGCCGATGGCGACCAGCGAGACCCCGGTCAGGACCGTGATGTAGCGGGTCGAGAACCAGTCCTCGGCCTGCCCGCGCTCGAGCACGATCTGCAGCGCGCCGATCCCGGTGATGAGCAGGAGGATCCCCCACCAGTCGACCTTGGTGATCTTGCGCGTCTCCTTGGGATCGGGGAGGAAGGCCATGGCCATCAGGATGGCCACGACGCCGATCGGCAGGTTGACGTAGAAGATCCAGCGCCAGGAGTAGCTGTCGGTGATCCAGCCGCCGAGGGTCGGGCCGACGGTGGGGCCGACCACCACGCCGAGGCCGAAGAGGGCGTTGGCGAGCCCCATCTCCTCGGGCGGGAAGGTCTCGACCAGGATCGCCTGCGAGGTGGAGAGCATGGCGCCTCCCCCCGCTCCTTGGATGAAACGGAAGATGACCAGCTCCCACAGGCTGGTGGCGTGGCCGCAGAAGAACGAGGCCACGGTGAACAGGATCATCGAGCCGATGAAGTAGTTGCGGCGGCCGAATACCGCCGCGAACCAGCCGGTCATCGGGATCACGATCACGTTGGCGACCACGTACCCGGTCACCACCCAGGCGATCTCGTCGAGCGTCGCCCCCAGGTTGCCCATCATCTGGGGGAGGGCGACGTTGACGATCGAGGTGTCGATCAGCTCGATCATCGAGGCCAGGATGACCGTGATCGTGATCAGCCACTTGTTGGCGCCGCGTTCGGACATGGGACTGCGCCTCTCCTCAGTCGAGGTTCACGGTCACGTTGACGTTCATGCCCACGCGCAGCGGACGCTTCGGGTCCGGCGGATCGGTGAAGACGATCTTCACCGGCACGCGCTGGACGACCTTGGTGAAGTTGCCGGTCGCGTTGTCGGGCGGCAGCAGCGAGAAGCGGGCGCCGGTGGCGGCGGCCAGCGACTCGACGCGGCCGTGGAAGGTCGTGCCGGAATAGGCGTCCACCTCGATCTCGGCGGTCTGGCCCGGGCGCATCCTGGCGAGTTGGGTCTCCTTGAAGTTGGCGCTCACCCAGAGGTCGTTCTGGACGTTCCCCTGCTGCACGATGGCGAGCAGCGGCTGGCCGGCCTGGACGAACTGGCCTACCTCGACGTTCTTCTTGGAGATGAAGCCCGCCACCGGCGCCTTGATCACCGCGTAGGAGAGCTGCAGCCGGGCCGCCTCGAGGGCCGCCTGGTGCTGGGCCACCTGGGCCCGCGCCGCGGCGACCTGCCGTGTGGCCGCCTCAATCTGCGACGACGAGGCCTGGGCGGTCGCCCGCGAGGACTCGGTGGTGGCGCGGGCGGCGTCCGTGTTGGCGCGCGCCGCCTCGGCCGCGGTGACCGCCGCGTCGTATTGCTGCTGCGAGATCTCCTCCTTGGCGAGGAGCTGCTTGTAGCGGGCGACGTCGGCCGCCGCCTGCTGGGCCCGGCTGTGCGCCGCGGTCACGTCCGCTTGGTTGCTGGAGACCTTGGCCTGCGCGCCGACCGCGGTGGAACGGGCGGAGGCCACGGCGGCCTCGGCCACCGAAACGGCGGCCTGGGCGTTGAGGAGCGACGCCTGCTCCTGGTCCACCTTGGCCTGGAGGTCGGCGGTATCGATCTTGACCAGGACGTCCCCCGGCTTGACCGGCTGGTTGTCGCTCACCAGCACCTCCTGCACGTAGCCGGAGACGCGGGAGAGGACGGGGTTGATGTTGCCGTCGAGCTGCGCGTCGTCGGTGGTGGCGTGATGCTCGTAGAAGACGATGGTCCGGAAGCCCCAGAGGGCCCCCACCAGGACCAGGATTCCCAGGATGGAGAGGATCACGATCTTCCTCGCTCCCCCCCGCTTCGGCGCCGGCGCGGCCGCGGGCTCCGCCACCGGCTCGGTCTTCTCGACTCTCAATGGGCTGCTCATATCGTTACCCTCCGTCCTACTTCTGGGTGCTCGGCTGAGAATTGTCATTGGATGTTGGCATCAGAGTACGGATCTCGCCGGTGGCCCGCGCCAACTCGAAGCGCGCCTGGGCCTCGTCGGCCAGCGCGTCGATGCGCGTGTCGCGCGCGAAGGCGAGAGTGTTCTGGGCGCTGTCCACCTCGATCGAGGAGGCCACTCCCGCCTTGAACCGGTCGCTCGCCAGCTCGAGCTCGTCCTCGGCGAGCTTGAGATTCTGGCTCGCCAGGTCGACCCGGCTGTGGGCGTTCTCGTAGCCGAGGAGCGCCTGGCGCACCTCCTGCTCGACCTGCCGCTGCGTATCGTTCTGCTGGATCAGGAGCTGATCGCGCTGCGCCTGCGCCGCGGCGACGCGGGACTCGATCCGCCGGCCGGTGAACAGCGGCACGTTGACCACCACCGCCGCCGTGCGGCTCCACTCGATGTCGCGCACCCGGTTGCCGCTCTCGGTCCCCAGGGCCTGCGCGCCGACGGTGGGCAGCCGCTCGGCCCGGGCCGCCTCGATGTTGAGATTGGCCAGGCGCAACCGCTCGTCCAGCAGAGTGAGCTCGGGGCGCTGCCGGCGGGCCGCGTCGAGCGCCGCCGGCAGGGCGGGCGGCGCGTAGGCGATCTGCGACCAATCGTCCGCCAGCTCCAGGCCGGCGCCGAGGTCCGCGCCGACGGCCCGCAGCAGGGCGAGCCGGGCGATGTCGCGCTGGTTGGTCACCACCAGCAGCGCCTGCTGCTGGCGGGAGAGCTGGACGTCGGCCCGCGTGGTGTCGAGGCGGGTGCCGACCCCGGCGTTCTTCTGGTCGACCGCGAGCTGGCGCAAGCGGGTGAACAGCTCGA
>DASXJP010000097.1:0-5773 GCA_036497345.1 Thermoanaerobaculia bacterium | reverse complement strand
CCTCGATTTTGCGAGATCGCCGGTCCGAGAAGGAAACTTACCGGCGGCTTCCGGTGTCTAACCAGGTGAGCTCTTGGACGGTGGAGGAGGTTGGGCCGTAGAAGATTGTAAGGAGGCGTGAGATGCGGCATCGATCGATGGACAATCCGGTACCGAGGAATCTGGGGCACAGCGCCTCCCGGAAGATAGCCGTCGGCGTGATCCTCGAGCATCTCCATGCTCCCAAGGCCGGCCACGCCGACCTCGACCTGCACAAGGTCTCCGAGGTCCTGGGGCGGAAGCAGCGGCTTCAGGACCAGCCCTGGCGCCGCGCCCGGCGTCCGGGAGCCGAGAGCGCCTCCACCATGGAGCTGATCCGCCGCTTCGAGGCGCGGCAGAAGGCGCATTAAACGCCTGGGGTTAATGGTCTTTCTCCCTCTTCTCCCGTCAGGCGGGGGGAGGCCGGGAGAAGAGGGCCGGGGTGATGAGGGCCCTACGGAGCGCCCGGGGGGAACACGCCGTTCTTGGCCACCGGCACGCAGAGGTTCAGGCTGCCGCCGATGAAGACGTTCTCCACAGGCAGCGTCGTCAGCAGCGGATTGATGTGGCGCAGCGACAGGTTCTGGCCCAGCGACGCGCCGCTCGCCCGGTAGCAGAGCACGTCGGCGAACTGGACGTAGGGGAGGATGGTCGACGGGGGCGTCCTCTGGTTCTTCTTCACCGGCACGCAGAGCTGCTGCGGCCCGCCGACCGTCGAGATCTCCGGCGCGATCCCCGCGAGCACGGGATTGAGATGGGTCAGCTTGATCGTATGGGTGACGGTGCTGGTGTTTTCGGCCCGATAACACTTGACGTCGAGCTCCTGCACAAGCTGCAGGACGTTGGCGGGAGGATTGACGTTGTTCTTCACCACCGGCAGACAGAGCAGCTGGGGCTCCCGGAGCGTCACCGAGATCGTCGGGCCGAACAGGCCGGACATCACCGGGTTGAGCTGCGTCAGGGTCAACGGCACGTTGATCGGGTTTCCCGTGATGCCATAGCACTTCCAGTCGACGAAGCGGATGAACGGCAGGGTGTCCGCCGGCGGCACGCTGGCCTCCTTCTGCACCGGCACACAGAGCTGCTGCGGAGTCCCCAGCGTGACCTGCTCGAACGGCAGGCCCATCCCGGTGAGCACCGGATTCAGGTGATCCAGGCGCAACCCCAGGCCGAGCGCCGGCTGGTTGGTGATCTGGTAGCACCGCACGTCCAGGAAGTCGACGAAGCGGCGGGGCGAGGCCGGCAACTGGGCCTGGACCGGTGCCACGGCCGCCATCAGGATCAGGGCGAAGAGGGACCCTACGAGGATCTTCCCTACAAAATGTCTCACACGCACCTCCTTTTCGAGGTTTAACTCTTGCTCCATAAATGAAGGGTGCGGAAAACGCGTCTTGCGGGACAGGAGGTACACTCAGCCTGCCATGGAGATCCAGCGCATCGAGCCGTTCCTCCCGCTTTTCGACCTTCAATACTTCGAGCGCGTGCGGGAGCGGACCCGCCGCGTCGTCACTTGCGTCCCGCCCGAGCGCCTGGAGTGGACCTACAAGCCGGGGGCCTTCACTTTCGGCGACCTCGTCCGCCACCTGGGCGCCATCGAGCGCTGGATGTTCGCCGAGAACGCGCGCTGCCGGCCCAGCCGCTACCCCGGCCACAGCCCGGAGCTGGCCGCGGGATACGACGCCGTGCTGGCGTACCTCGACCGCATGCACGAGGAGTCGATGGCGATCTTCCGCGGCCTCACCCCCGAGGACCTGGAGCGCCGCTGCGAGACCCCCGGAGGCGCCAAGATCCAGGTCTGGAAATGGCTGCGCTCGATGGCCGAGCATGAGATCCACCACCGCGGGCAGATCTATCTCATGCTTGGGCTTCTGAACGTCCCCACGCCGCCGCTCTATGGGCTCACGTCCGAGGAGGTCAAGGAGCGGAGCGTGGAGGCTTAGAAGCCTGCTCTGAGCGCACGGCCCTCAGTCCGACGTGTAGCCTGTCGAGATCGTGCAGCCGCCGCCACAGGACTGGATGTAGCAGCTCTGGACGCACGACTCGTTGACGGGATCAATGACGGTCGAGTCCTGCTGGGCGGCCATCTGCCAGAGGGTCTCCTTGTTGAGGGTGAGCTTGCCGACTCTTTTCATCGCCGATCCTCCTTGATCGTGGAGAGGGAAGTATCCCACAGGACCCGCCGCTAGCCGCCGGCGGCCTGCACGCTCGCCGCCGCCTGCTGGATGAGCCCCCGGTAGTAGGCCTTGTCGGCAGCGGAGAGGCGGGGGGACAGCGCCCAGCGGAATGCGTGAGAGCCGTCCGGCTCGGTATACCGGAGATAGCGGGCGATCAGGGTCTCCGTGCCGTCCGGCGCGCGGCGGAAGATCTGGTCGCCGCCGGCCAGCGGCGTCGGCGCCGTCATCACGTCCTCTTCATTGAGGTTTCGGTGTGAGAGTATGGGCGTGCGGCGGCGCATTCAGCCAGCCGCCAAGAGGAGGTACCGATGAGCAAGCAGACGAGGATCCGGTTCGTGCTCATGAGCCTGATGGTAACGTTGCTGGCGTTCGTGTCCATGGTTGCGGTGCCGGTCGAGGCCGCGTTCAACTGCAACATGGTTTCCTGCGCTCCCCCCGCCTGCGAGTTTGGCGAGCATACCGAAGTGCCCCTGGGCCAGTGCTGTCCGGTCTGCGTCCCAGATTAGGAACGCAGCCGCCCGCAAGAGTTACGGCGCGCCGAGCCCCTGTCCGGTTGGCCCCGCCGCCCCGGCTCCGGAGGAGGCCCCGGAGCGACGATCGCCACGGGGATGTTACCGGGAACGGCGGGATATGGAACCGGAAAGCTGAGGCCTCGGTTTCATCATCGCGCGAGCGCAAAGAACGCGCCCCGCTCCCCGGGGTGGGGACGGGTTTCCGGATGGGCGGGGCCGCCCGGGGATTTATGCCCGGGCGGACCGCCCCCGCCTCAGCGATCCGTACCAGAGATAGAAGCAGAGCCCCACGAAGAGCAGGGCCGAGACGAGCTGCGAGACCGGATCGACGTCGAAGAACGGCGTCTTGATCAGCTCCTCCTTGTACCAGGGGAAGAGGCGCAGGGCCGCGCCGAAGACGCCGCCCAGGGCGCCGCCGGCCATCAGCCCGGAGGCGATGATCACGCCGCGCTCGCGGACGCTCCGCCCCGCCTCGCCGCCCATCGTCTCGGAGCGCCGGTTCAGCCAGTGGGAGAGGAAGCCGCCCACCAGCGCCGGCGTGTTCAGCTCCAGGGGGAGGTACATGCCGAGGGCGAAGATCAGCGGCGGTATGCCCAGCAGCTCGACCACGATGGCGATCACCGCGCCGACGGCGAAGAGGGCGTAGGGGATCGGCTGCTGGCTCATGAACCCCTGGACCAGCGCCTTCATGATCGAAGCCTGCGGCGCCGCCAGCACCACGCGGAGGTCCCCCGGCGCCGCCTCGCCGAATTGAAAGGTTTTCGCCAGCAGCACGATGGTCAAGGCCGCCGCCACCGCCGAGGCCAGGATGCCCAGGAACTTCACCCGCTCCTGCACCGCCGGCGTATTGCCCAGCCAGTAGCCGGTCTTGAGGTCGGTGATCACCTGCCCGGAGACCGAGAGCGCCGTGCAGACCATGCCGGCGACCGCCATCACGAAGAACATGCCGGTGGTCCCGGAAAGGCCGAAGCGCAGCATCACCAGCGAGGAGATGATGATGGTCAGCATCGTCATCCCCGACACCGGATTGCGCGCCGTGGTGGCGATGGCGTTCGCCGCCACCGAGGCGAAGAAGAAGGAGAAGACGAGGGTCAGCAGCAGGCCGACCAGCGCGGCGATCAGCGTCCCCTCCAGGGTGTTGAAGAAGACCCCGGCCACCACGGCGGTGACGATGACGCCAGTCAGGATGATGGTGATCGGCATGTCGCGGTCGGTGCGCTCTTGGCCCTCGTCCTCGCCGTGCTTGAACGCCCTGGCCGCGATCGCGAAGGAGCCCTGGATGATGCGCAGCGACTTGAGGATGCCGAAGATGCCGGCGGTGGCGATCGCGCCCACGCCGATGAAGCGGACGTAGCCGCGGAAGATCGCTCCGGCGTCCATGTTGGGGGTGAGCGGCTTGCTCAGATAGCCGGCGAGGAAGCCGTCGCGGCCGAGGTACCAGACCAGCGGCACCAGGATGAAGTTCGCGAGGGCGCCCCCCGCGCAGAGGATCGCCGACGAGCGCAGGCCCATCACGTAGCCCAGGCCCAGGATGAACGAGATGGCGTCGAAGCGGAGCAGGAGCTTGCCGCGCTCGGCCAGCGCCTTCATCGGCGGGATGAACTGGAAATCGATCACCTCGCGCCAGACCTGGAAGGTGGTGACGAAGAAGTCGTAGACCGCCGAGATGGCCGTCGCCTGGAGGAGGAGCGCGGCCTGCGAGCCCCCCTTCTCGCCGGTGACCAGCACCTCGGTGATCGCCGTCGCCTCCGGGTACGGGAACTGGCCGTGCGTCTCGCGCACGAAATAGCGCCGCAGCGGGATCAGGAAGAGCACGCCCAGGCAGCCGCCGGCGATCAGGATCAACGTGGTCTGCAGCGGGTTCGGCGAGAGCTGGAGGATGTAGAGCGCCGGCAGGGTGAAGATCGCGCCCGCGACGATGCCGCCCGCGGTGCCGCCGATGTTGGTGAGGATGACGTTCTCCAGCAGCGTCGAGCGGCGCCGGAAGGTGCGCGCGAGGCCGATGGCGAGGATGGAGATCGGGATCGACGCCTCCATCACCTGCCCCACCTTGAGCCCCGAATAAGCCGAGGCGACGGTGAACACCACGCACAGGAACAGGCCCCAGCCGACCGAGCGCACGGTCGCCTCCTCCTGGCGGGCCCCGGCGGGCACGATCGGGATGTAGACCTGACCGGGCGCGAGCGGCTTATAGGCGTTCTCGGGCAGGGACTTGGTATCGGGAGCGTCCATCCGTCCTCCTCCAGGATCGTTCTCTGCGTCGGAAAAAGGCGCGGTAACTTTAACCCAGAACGGAGGGTCCGGCGGAGTTACACCCCCCGCGACGTCAACACGATCTTCACCGTGCGCAGCAGGATCGACACGTCCAGCCACAGCGTCCAGTTCGCCATGTAGGCGAGGTCGTAGCGGAGCTTGTTCTGCGGGCTGGAGTAATAGTCGCCGTTGACCTGGGCGAGGCCGGTCAGGCCGGGGGCGAGCGAGAAGCGCTCGGCGTAGCCGGGCACCTCCTTCAGATAGCGCTGCACGAAGCCGGGCCGCTCCGGACGGGGGCCGACCAGGCTCATCGTCCCCTGGAGGACGTTGAAGAGCTGGGGGATCTCGTCCAGCCGGAAGCGGCGGAGGACGGCGCCGATGGGGGTCAGACGCGCGTCCCCCGGCTGGGCCAGCACCTCGCCGGACTCCGCCTCCGCGTCCTGACGCATGGTGCGGAGCTTGTAGAGGGTGAAGGGTTTCTGCCCATGGCCCACGCGCGTCTGGCGGTACAGGATCTCGCCGGACGAGGTCGCCCGCACCGCCAGCGCGCAGACCGCCAGCACCGGCGAGGCGAGGAGCAGCAACCCCGAGCCCGCCACCAGATCGAGCAGCCGTTTGAGCGGCCAGTTGATCCGCCACTCCGTCTCCCGCACCACCTCGATCAGCGGCAGGTCGTTCACCCAGCGGTAGCGCATGCGGCCGATCAGGCTCTCGAACGGGCCGGGCAGGAGGAGGACGCTGGTGTGGTCCGGCCGCGTGCCGGCGAGACCGTCGATCAGCCGCGCCTGCCAGGAGTCGTCGCTCCCCACCAGGAGG
>DASXJP010000096.1:0-26161 GCA_036497345.1 Thermoanaerobaculia bacterium | reverse complement strand
CACCGACTCGACGAGCGACGACAACTCCGGCGGGTACAACCTCAAGTGGACCAACACCAACACGTCGGACCCGCGTGGCTCGGCCTACTACATCGGCGACGTGGTCCCCTTCGATTGGCTGAACGATCAGAAGCAAGCCATCCTGGGCCGCCTGGCGCCCAATCTGGTCGCCACCCCCAGCGCGCTGCCCGACTTCCGCATTGCGACTTATTTCAACAACACTCCCAGCAACTCGGACACGTTCCTGCGCCTCAAGGACCCGAACGCCCGGCCGCTGATCGCGAACGGCTCGACGCCGATCGGCGCCGCGATGTCCAACTTCAACACCTGGTTTTCGACCTGGAAGACGAACGCGGCCGCCAACGACCCCCAGTGGGGGTGCCGCCAGAAGTACCTGATCTTCATCACCGACGGTGACGAGACCTGCAGCGGCGACCCCTGCAAGTACACCAAGCTGCTCAAGGACCAGTATGGCGTGATCACCTACGTGGTCGCCTTCGGCGTCACCGCCACCGCGGGCAACAAGCTGAGCTGCATGGCGGACGCGGACCACCTCTTCTATCCGAAGGACGAAAACGAGCTGGTGGACGACCTCAGGTCGGTGCTCGGCAAGATCAACGAGCAGTCGAGCACCTTCGCCTCGGCCGCCGTGCCTTCGGTGCAGGCCGACGTCGCCGACCACATCTATCTGTCGAGCTTCACCCCCCTGAACGACGTGAGCTCCTGGGACGGCCACCTCGACGGCTACCTGAAGCCCCTCCCCCTGAAGAACGGCAAGCCGGACCGCAGCCAGGCCTGCTCGGCCCCGGGCGGGGGCACGCGGTCGAGTTGCTGGCTGTGGGACGCCGGCGCGCAGATCAAGGCCCAGGCGCCCACCCCCGCGGACCTCGCCACGACCGTCAGCACGGCGACGCTCCGCCTCGGCACCGGCGACACCCAGCGGCGGGTCTTCTACCCCAAGGCGGTGACGACGAGCGGCACCGTGCCTTCCAAGCTGCGGCTGTTCACGCCGCCGAGCGGCGATCCGAAGAACAATCCGACCCCCGACTGGAGCGATTTCCTCACCGGCTTCAACATCCCCCTGCCGGTGACCTCCACGGACTCCACCAACACCGTGACGCGGGTCAAGAGCATCCTCGCGACCACGCTGGAGATCAAGAGCGCCACCGTTCAGGTGACCGGGCAGCCGGACCTCAACATCACCTACGTCCTCGGCGACATCTTCCACGCCGACCCCGTGCTCGTCGACCGGCCGGACAACTTCAGCTACTTCTCCGCCAATCTCTACGCCAAGACGGGGACCACGGACTGCACCGCCAACCCCGGCTACCAGTGCTTCGCGGCGCAGCAGAAGCACCGCCGGAAGATGCTGCTCGCGGGGGCCAACGACGGCCAGCTCCACGCGATCGACGCCGGCCTCTGGGACAACGGCACGCAGACCTTCACCGACGGCACCGGCAAGGAGCTCTTCTCCTACATCCCGCGGCTCGCGCTGCCGATCGTGCGCACCCAGGCCGAGGGCACCCATCAGGTCTTCGGCGTCGACGGCACGCCGCGGGTGGCCGACGTGTTCGTCGACACCAACCACAACGGCACCCCCACGGCCACCGACCGGGAGTGGCGCACGGTCGCCATCGGCGGCTTCCGGGAGGGCGGCAGCATCGACGGCGGCAGCCGGATGTTGGATTTCGTCAGCGGCTATTACGCCCTGGATGTGACCCATCCCGACCAGATCGACGGGAGCAACAACCCGACGAGCCAGGCGACCGTCCCGACCTGTCTGGACGTCTCGAACAACACCGTCTCCGGGTGCGGCACGCTGCCGTTCCCGGCCGTCCTCTGGGAGTTCACCGATGCGGTCAACGGCGCCCAGCTCGACGAGGACTCGAACGGCTATACGGACCTCGGGCAGACCTGGTCGGTGCCGACCATCGGCCGCATCAAGGTGATCGAGAGCGGCAAGCAGGTGGACAAGTTCGTCGCCATCTTCGGCGGCGGCATGGACGCCGACAACAAGACCAGCCCGAAGCGGGGTAACTGGCTCTACATGGTGGACGTCGAGACCGGCCAGACGATCTACAAGCGCGCGCTCGTGGGCTCCGCGCCCTCCGACGCCGCGGTGCTCGACAGGGACCAGGACGGCTACCTGGACACCATCTACATCGGCACCATCTCCGGCTACATGTACAAGGCGGACATCAGCTCGCCGGGGACGCTCCAGAACGTCACCGTGGGCTCGGCGACGGTGAAACGGATCACCGACGCCGCCTGGAACCCGTTCCCGATCTTCAACACCGGCGGCCGGCCGATCTACATCACGCCCACGCTCTTCTATGTGGCGCAGCTCAGCAAGTTCGCCCTCGCCTTCGGCACCGGCGACCGCGAGAACCTGTGGAACCTCGACAATCAGGTCGGCCGGTTCTACCTGATCGTCGACGAGGACTTCACCGCCGCGCAGGCCGTGGCCGGCACGCTGCCGAAGACGGAGGCGAATTATCAGTCGCTCGACGTCAACGCGGGAGACGTCAGCGCCACCAGCGATTTCGTGAACACCCCCCCGTCCGGCAAGAACAAGGGGTGGTTCCTCACCCTGACGGCGAACGAGCGGGTGATCACGCAGACCTTCGGTCTCGCCGGCGTCGTCATCTTCTCCAGCTTCCAGCCGCAGGACACCTTCGAGGCCGGCGTCTGCGCGCTGGGCGGCAGCAGCCACATCTTCGTGGTCTACGCCAACAACGGGAACTCGGTGATGACGGTCGGCGGCACGGCGACCCGTTTCCGGGTCGTCCCCAAGTTCGTGACCAACCCCTACGTCGAGCAGGGCGCCACCAACAACGCGCCCGGCTCCGGCTCCGGCGGCAGTGGGGGCGGCAGCGGCAGTGGCAGCAGCTCCAATTCCGAGCAGCTCGACGCGACGCAGCAGGAGATCCTGCAGCAGCTGAAGAAGTTCTTCCCCAAGGGGACGAAGTTCGGCAACTACTGGATCAGCGTGAGCGGCCTGCGCTCGGATACGGGCTATGAGCGCTACGCGACCGTTCCTGTTGGTATCATCGAGCGCAACTGGAAGGAGAATTGAAACCGATGAGCCACCGGAACGGAATCGTCCATGGGATCGCCCTGGGGCTGCTGGCCCTGGGGCTGGCCGCCCTGCCCGCTCGCGCCGACTGGCTGGTGACGAAGGACGGCGGCAGGGTGGAGACGAAGGGGACCTGGCAGATCAAGGGGAAGCTCGTGGTCTTCACCCGGGCCGACGACGGCGCGCTCGCCTCGCTGCGCGCCGCGGAGGTGGACCTCGACGCCAGCGCCAAGGCCACCGCGGACGCCAAGGTCAAGGCGGAGGCGCCGCCGCCGGTCGAGGTCCCGCAGAAGAAGATCGCCGTGCTGACCGACAAGGATTTCCGCAAGCCGACTCCCCCCCCGGGAGAGGGCGATACGCCCGACAAGGGGGCCCCGGCCAAGACCGGTCCGCTGGCGGTGAGCACCTGGAAGAAGCTGGACATCCCCTCCGGCGAGGGCCTCGCGATCGAGGGGCAGATCCACAACACGACCAAGGACATGATGATCAACGCCTCGGTCGACGTCGAGCTCTTCAACGAGGCGGGGGATAAGGTGGGGACCGCGCAGGGGCTGCTGACCTCGACGTCGGTCGAGCCGGACGGCTCGGTCTCGTTCCGCGCCAACTTCCCCGGGGTCTTCACCTTCACGGACGCCAAGTTCAAGGTGAACGGGCTGCCGCTCACCTTCCGCTCGCCGCCGGGGGAGGGCGACAAGCCGGCCGACAAGCCGGCGGAGCAGGCTCCGCCTCCGTAACGGGTCATTCCCGGTACCTGGGCACCCCTTCGAGGTCGTGCTCCTTCACCTTGCGGAGCAGGGCCCGGTAGCTCATCCCCAGGATCTCCGCCGCCCGGCGTTTGTCCCCCTCGGCGTCGATCAGGGCCTGCCGGACCCGCTCCCGCTCCCCCGAGCCGGTGAGCGGGCGCAGCGGCGGGCGCAGGTCGGCGGCGCGGATCGCGGGGCCTTCCGTCAGGATCACCGCCCGTTCGAGGACGTTCGCCAGCTCGCGGACGTTGCCTGGCCAGGCTTGAGCCGCCAGCAGCTCGGCCGCCGCGTCCTCCAGCCGGGGCGGCGGCTCCACGTGGTGCCGGCGGGCGATCTCCAGCAGCAGATGGCGGGCGAGGAGCGGCACGTCGCTGGTCCGTTCGCGCAGCGGCGGCAGCTCGATGGGGAAGACGTTCAGGCGGAAGAAGAGGTCGGCGCGGAATTCCCCGTCCTCCACCATGGCGGTGAGGTCGCGGTTGGTGGCCGCCACCAGCCGGACGTCGGCGCGCAGGGTCCGCCCGCCGCCGACGCGCTCGAAGGTGCGCTCCTCCAGCGCCCGCAGCACCTTGCCCTGCACGCCGAGCGGCAGCTCGCCGATCTCGTCGAGGAACAGCGTCCCCCCCTCCGCCTGCTCGAAGCGCCCCGGCTGGCGGCGGTCGGCGCCGGTGAAGGCCCCCTTCTCGTGGCCGAACAGCTCGTTCTCGATCAGCGTCTCGGGGATGGCGGCGCAATTCAGGGCCACGCAGGGCCTTGGACTTCGGGGCGAGAGCGCGTGGATGGCCCGCGCGAAGAGCTCCTTGCCGGTGCCGCTCTCGCCGGTGAGCAGCACCGTGCTCTCCGTGGGGCCGACCCGTTGCAGCAGGCGGATGGCGGCGCGCAGCCGCGGATGGGCGCCCACGATCGCCGGCGCCCCGGGGACCCGGAAGACGGCCTCCTCGCCGCGTTCGCCGATCGCCCGCTCGATCAGCCGCGCGAGGTCGTCGATCTCCAGCGGCTTCTCCAGGAAGTCGTAGGCGCCGAGCTTCATCGCCTCGACGGCCGTGCCCACCGTGCCGTAGCCCGTGAGCACCACGACCGGCACCCGCGGCTGGGCCGCCCGGCTGGCCGCCAGCACCTCGATCCCCGAGACGTCGGGGAGCTTCAGGTCGGTGAGCACGAAGTCGAAGGGGCGCTCGGCGAGCAGCCGGATGCCGGAGCGGCCGTCCGCCGCCGCCTCGACGTCGTACCCCTCCTGGCCCAGCGCCCGCTCCAGCATGCGCCGCAGGGAGTCGCGGTCCTCGACGATCAGGATGCGGGCGGCGGCCATATACTGAGGGCCCGGATTTCGGCCGGGCTTGGACCCTTCGGGGACCTCGCCCGTATAATGGGGTGAGAGATGGAGCTTGTCATGATTCGGCTCCGAGCATTCTAGGAGATCCGTGGACCCGAAGCGAAGCCCGAAGGCGGGCGTCCTCAATCCGCAGTCGTTTCAGCCCGCCAGGCCGGGAGCGGCCATGGCGCGCCCCGGCGCGCCCGCTCCGCGGCAGGCGCCGGGCCTGGGTGATGTCCTCGACCAGCTCGGCCGCGACATCCAGCAGCTCCGGGTCGACTTCGAGCGCTTCTTCAACGGCGCGCTCCCCTTCCCTCCGGAGGAGCTACGGGGGCGCGTCCAGGCGCAGATCCGCCAGCTCCGCGGCATGAGCAACCTGGCGACCGCCATGGACAACTTCCGGCTGAGCGACATGGAGGCCCGGTTCAACAGCTACAACGAGCTGTTCAACCGGCGCCTGCGCGACACCGAGGAGGGGAGGCACCCCGCCGCCCGTCCGGCGGCGGCGCCGCCGCCCCGGGGCTACGATCCCGCGCAGGGGATCGTCTTCGGCGACCGCATCGACCCGCAGGCGGCTGAGGCGCTCTATCAGGGGCTCGCCGCCTCTCCGGGGGATGGCCCCCGGTTCGACCTCGACAGCTTTCAGACGTATCTTGCGCGGCAGGTGACCGCCATCCGGGAGAAGACGGGCTGTGCCCAGGTGCAGTTCCGGCTGGCCGCCGAGGACGGCAAGATCAAGCTCAAGGCCCGTCCCGTGGCAGCCCGTGAGGGCTCCTGAAGGACCAGAAGGAGATATTCGTGCGCAGAAGGAGCTCGTGGATCCTCGTCTCTTCCCTCACCGCCCTGACGGCGGTCGTGGCGATCGCCACCCTCGCGGCGACGCCGCCCAATCTGGCCAAGGCCCTGGAGGCGCAGCGCCACCTCGCGGCCGAGCGGCCCCAGGATGCCGCGGTGCTCAACGACCTCGGCAACCTCCTGATGCTCGTCCCCAACCCCGCCGAGGCCGAAGCGGCCTACCGCAAGGCGATCGAGCTCGATCCCAACAAGGCGTCGGCCCTGTTCAACCTCGGGCTCCTGCTGCAACAGCGGGGGGAGATCCGCGAGGCCTACGACCTCTATGAGCGCGCGGTGAAGGCCGATCCCAACCACGCCTGGGCCTACTACCAGATCGGCACCATCCAGGAGGTCCGCGGGCAGACCTCGAAGGCGGTCGACTCCTACGCCCGGGCCTTCGCGCTCGACCCCCAGCTCGCCTTCCCCGAGGTCAACCCGAATATCGTCGACAACAAGCTGGTGACCCAGGCGATGCTGCGCGCCTACAAGAGCGATTACGCCCCGCCGCAGGCGCCCAAGATGTACGACGACGCCTCGCGCATCGCGTCCCTCCTGGTGCCGCCGCCGCACGACGAATCCAAGGACCAGTCCGCCGCGACCCCGAGCCCGCCGCGCCAGCCCGCCGCGCCGGGCCGCCCCGGACAGGGGACGGCCCCGCAGGCCCAGGGACCCACCGTGCTGCGGGAGCAGAACCTCGACCGCCGCAACACCACCGGGCAGACGGCGCCCTCCGGCTCCGCGGCCCGTGGCGGACGGCCGATCCCCGGCGCGCAGATCCAGCCCCGCGGGCTGCGCGAGTGGAACCGTCCGGAGCCCACGATCCAGGAGGTCCCCAACGGCAACGACGAGGGGGACGGCGCCCAGCCGCAGCCCGCGATCGCTCCGCCCCCCGCCGGCGGCGTCTACTACCGTCCGGGCATCCAGAGCACGGGCCGGATGAACATGCTGGTCGTGCCGGATTGGGCCCGCAAGGGCGGCCGGCGGTAGGCCCGGGGGGGGTTAGACATTGAACCGGAAGTGGGCCACGTCGCCGTCCTTCATCACGTACTCCTTCCCCTCCAGGCGAAGCAGGCCGGCGTCGCGGCAGGCGGCCATCGTCTTCAGGCGGATCAGGTCGTCGCAGTGGACGACCTCGGCGCGGATGAAGCCGCGCTCGATGTCCGAGTGGATGGCGCCGGCGGCCTCGCGGGCGCGGGTACCGCGGTGGATGGTCCAGGCCCGTACCTCGTCCTCGCCCACGGTGAAGAAGGAGATCACCCCCAGCAGGTCGTAGCTCGCCCGGGTCACCCGGTCGAGGCTCGGCGCGGCGAGGCCGAGGTCGGCCAGGAATTCCTTCTGCTCCTCGGGGGAGAGGGTGCTGATCTCCTGCTCGATCGGCGCGCTCACTGTGACCGCCCGCACCGCCGGCCGGAGCTCGACGCCGAACGCCTCCGGCGGCTCGGCGGCCCGGGTCTCGTCGGCGTTGATCACGATCAGCATCGGCTTGGCCGAGAGGAGCTGGAAGCCGCGCAGGCGCTTCTCGTCCTCGGGATCGAGCGCGATCTCGCGCAGGGGCTTCTCGGCCTCCAGCGCCGGCAGGATCACCTCCGCGAGGAGCTGCCGCTCGCGCTGCTCCTCCGGATTCAGGCCCCGCTTGGTCGCCTTCTCCAGCCGCTCGAGCCGCGTTTCGACGATCGTGTGGTCGGCGAGGATCAGCTCGAGGTCGACGGTCGCCACGTCGCGGGCCGGATCGACGCTCCCCTCCGGGTGGAGGATCTCGGGATCCGCGAACGCCCGCACCACGTGGACCAGCGCGTCGACCGTCTTGAGCTTGGCGAGGTCGAGGCTCTCGGCGCTCTCCCCCTTGGTGATGCCGGGGATGTCCACGTACTGCACCGTGGCCGGGACGTAGCGCTTGGGATTGAAGAGGTCGCGGAGCGTCTCCAGGCGGACGTCGCGGACCTGCGCCACGCCCATGTTGGTCTGGCTGGAGGTGGCGTACTTGTCCGTCGCCTGGTGCGAGGCGGTCAGCGTATTGAACAGGGTGGTCTTTCCCGACTTCGGGAAACCGAGAATGCCGAGTTGCACTGGGTTGCTCTCCTCAGTCTTCGAGCGTCCGCCCCTTGGTCTCGATGGCCCAGGGGAGGAGGAAGAGGCCGGCGAGCGGCACGAAGCCGACGTAGAAGAGGGCCGTGAGGGCGCTGGTGAGCGAGTTGGCCCCCTGCGCCGCGATCGACCCCACCAGGATGGGGCCGACGGCCGCGATCAGGCGCCCGACGTTGTAGCAGAATCCCGCGCCGGTGCCCCGCAGCCGGGTGGGGAAGAGCTCCGGCAGGTAGTAGGTGAAGGCGCCGAAGACCCCGAACACGGTCAAGCCGATCAGGAAGTACATGACCAACCGCGTCTCCGGCGCCAGGTCGAGGCCGAAGGTGGCGAGGATCGCCAGCCCTGAGCCCGCGAAGTAGAGGCCGAACATCGTCTTCCGGCCCAGGTACTTGGCGGCGGGCACGGTGAGCAGCGTGCCGATGAGGCCCCCGAGGTTGAAATAGTTGGTGGCGATCTTCTTCCAGCCCTCCACCAGAGCGAGAGTGGCGGAACGGTCCAGGCTCCGCAGCTTGGCCTCCGCCTGGGCAAGCCCCGTCGCGACCACGGGAATGAAGGCGTTGCAGCTCCACCACATGATCAGGGCGACCACGGCCATGGAGAATCCCGCGAGGGTGATCGCCCGGTACTTCTCCGTGAACAGCTCGGAAAGGCGCGGGTGGGACGCGGACGAGGCCGCCTCCTTCCACCGCTCGGGCTCCTTCACGAAGATGCGGACGAGGAACGCCACCGCGGCCGGGATCAGGCCGGAGAGGAAGACGTAGCGCCAGGAGACCTCGGGCGAGTTGCGCCAATAGACGCCGGCGATCTGGAAATTGATGAAGGTGGCGAGGAACAGGCCGAGGGGCGCCGAGGTGTAGAGCAGGGCTCCGGCTTCGATCCGCCGCGATTCCGGCATCACCTCCGCCACCATCGCCGCCCCCGCGGCCCACTCGCCGCCGATTCCCAGGCTGGAGATGACGCGGAAGAGCATCAGCACCCAGAGGTTGGGGGCCAGGGCGCAGGCCGCCGTGCCAAAGGCGTAGAGCAGCATGGTGAGCATCAGGGTGCGGGTGCGCCCGATGCGGTCCGCCAACTGCCCGAAGACGATGCCGCCGATCGCCCAGCCCACCAGCAGCACCGAGGTCAGGATGCCCGTCCACTGCAGCGTCGCCACCTTGGCCGCGGGCGAGCCGATGGTGAGCCCGAGCAGCGTCGGCACGCAGTTGGGAGCCACGAAGTTGAAGAGCTGGCCGTCGAAGACGTCGAAGCCCCACCCCAGCCAGGCGGCGAACAGCACCGTCCACTGATAGCCGCTCAAGTTGAGCAGCAACCGTTGCCGGCTGGCCGTCGCTGTGGGGAGGCTCATGGCGGGGCGATGATAGCAGGGTCAGGAGGAGTTGGATCGCGCCTCGATCAGGGCACGATGGATCTTGAGGCCGGGGATCCGCTCGAAGTGCTTGAAATTCCCGGTCACGAGCTCCAGGCCGTGATGAATGGCGGTTGCGGCGATCTGGAGATCGGCGTCCGCCAGACTTTTTCCCGACTCGGCGAGCCGTGCCTGGATCTCCCCATAGACCCGCGCCACTGCCACGTCATAGGGGAGCACGGTGATGGTTGGGAGTAGGCGAGATTCTATGTTGGCCAGATGTTTCTCGGGGAATTCCGAGCTGAAGGCACCCCGAAAGAGCTCGCCGATCGAGACCGCGCTGGTGTACTGCTCGGCCCTCGGGACCGTCGCCAGCCAACGCAGGTAGGAGGGATAAGGTCTCTGCTTGAAGACCTCTGAGATTGCGTCGGTGTCAAAGAGGAACGCCATGATCAGCCGAAGCCGGAAAAATCCCTGGGTCCGCTCCGGCGGATCTCTGCCACCCTCTCTACGAGCTCATCGGAGCCTTCCCACCCGCCGGCGAGGCTGATGAGCCCCTTTTCCGGTCCAGCAGCTTTGAGCCGCCGCAACTGCTCGAGCTCACCGGCTGGAACGAGAGCGACGACCGGCTTGCCGTGCCGGGTAATGACGACCGACTCTCCTGCCTCCGCCGCCCGGACCCAGTCCGCGAAGTGAGCTTTGATTTCTGCGACCGATACGTTCTTGGACATTCTGTCTCCAATAGGTCGTATGGGTCATAATACCCCATCTGAGACGCCGCCCAAGCTGTGAGTGCAGCAACTTGTTCCGGCGTGCCACAATCCCCCTGCCATGGCCGAGCCCGCCCTCCAGCCCTCCCGTCCGTCCCTGATCGCCCGGGTCCCGCCCGGCGGCACCGCCGATCCGGACGCGATCCTCGACCGGTTCGTGGACTGGGCGGCCGAGGCGGGGTTCGAGCTGTATCCGGCGCAGGAGGAGGCGCTGCTGGAGATCATGGCGGGGAAGCACGTGATCCTCAACACCCCCACCGGCTCCGGCAAGTCGCTGGTGGCCCTGGGGCTCCACTTCAAGGCGCTCTGCGAGGGGAAGACCTCGTTCTACACCAGCCCCATCAAGGCTCTCGCCTCGGAGAAGTTCTTCTCCCTCTGCGACGACCTCGGGCCCGAGAACGTGGGGATGATGACCGGCGACGCCTCGATCAATCCGGACGCGCCGGTGATCTGCTGCACCGCCGAGGTGCTCGCCAACCGCGCCCTGCGCGAGGGGGAGAGGCTCGACGCCCCCTACGTGGTGATGGACGAGTTCCACTACTACTCGGACCCCGAGCGTGGCGTGGCCTGGCAGATCCCTCTCATCACCCTGCCGCACACCCGGTTCCTCCTGATGTCCGCCACCCTCGGCGACGTCACCGCCATCAAGGAGCACGTCGAGGCCCGCACCGGCATCGAGGTCGCCCTGGTCACCTCCGAGCAGCGGCCGGTGCCGCTCGACTTCGAATACCGCGAGACCCCACTCCACGAAACCATCGAGAGCCTCATCGCGGCCGGCAAGGCGCCGATCTACGTGGTCAATTTCACCCAGCGCGAGTGCGCCGAGCTGGCCCAGGCCCTCACCAGCGCGAAAGTCTCCAACCGCGAGGAGCGGGAGAGGATCCGCGAGGCCGTGGGCGACTTCCGCTTCGACACCCCGTACGGCAAGGAATGCAAACGCTTCATCTCCTTCGGCATCGGCGTCCACCACGCGGGGCTGCTGCCCAAGTACCGGCTGCTGGTCGAGCAACTCTCGCAGCAGGGGCTGCTGCGCGTCATCTCCGGCACCGACACGCTGGGGGTGGGGGTCAACATCCCCATCCGCACCGTCCTGTTCACCAAGCTCGCGAAGTTCGGCGGCGTGAAGACCTCGATCCTCTCCGTGCGCGACTTCAAGCAGATCGCCGGCCGCGCCGGCCGCAAAGGGTTCGACACCCAGGGGAGCGTGGTCGCCCAGGCGCCCGAGCACATCATCGAGAAGCGCAAGAGCGAGCGCAGCGGCGGCAAGAAAATCGTCCGGGGCCCGGCCAAAGGGGAGGTCTCCTGGACGAAGGAGACCTTCGAGAAGCTGATCGAGCGCCCCCCGGAGACGCTGAAGTCCCGCTTCCGCATCACCCACGGCATGGTGCTCAACCTCCTCCAGCGCGACGCGGAGCTGGACGATCCCAATCTCCGCAACTTCGACTCGTTGCGCGACCTCATCCGCCGCTCGCATGAGGAGGAAGGGTCCAAGGCGCGCCTCCTCACCCAGGCCGCCGTCCTCGTGCGCTCGCTCTACCGCTCGGGGATCATCCGGATGCGGCGCGACACCGCCACCGAGTATCTCTGGGCAGTGGTGGCCGAGGACCTCCAGTGGGATTTCTCCCTCCACCAGGCGCTCTCGCTCTACCTGGTCGAGACGCTCACCGATCTGGAGCCGGAGTCCGAGAGCTACGTGCCCGATCTCATCACCCTGGTCGAGTCGATCCTGGAGAACCCGGACATCGTGCTCCGCAAGCAGGTCGACAAGCTCAAGGGGGAGCTGGTGGCGCAGCTCAAGGCGGAGGGGGTCGAGTATGAGGCGCGGATGGAGAAGCTGGAGGAGGTCACCCATCCCAAGCCGCTCTCGGACTTCATCTACGGCACCTTCAACCGGTTCCGGGGGAAGCACCCGTGGGTGGGCGGGGAGGACATCAAGCCGAAGTCGATCGGCCGCGAGATGTTCGAGGGGTACATGAGCTTCGCGGACTACGTGAAGCGCTACGGTCTCCAGCGTAGCGAGGGGGTGCTCCTGCGCTACCTCTCGCAGCTCTACAAGACGCTCGACCAGACCGTCCCCGAGCCGGCGAAGACGGAAGGGGTGTGGGATGCCCTCGGCTTCTTCCGCGCCCTGGTCGAGCAGACCGACTCCAGCCTGCTCGAGGAGTGGCAGGGGCTGCTCCACCCGGAGGTCCTGGTGCGGGCGAAGGAGCGCAAGACCGCCCGCGAGATCCTCTGGCTCGAGGAGCTGCTCGCCGATCCCAAGACCTTCACCGCCCGCGTGCGCGCCGAGATGCACCTGCTCGTCCGCGCCCTCTCGCTCAAGGAGTGGGAGGAGGCGCCCAACCTCGTCAAGCAGGACCCGGATGATCCCGATACCCTCTGGGACGCCGAGCGCTTCGAGGCCACGATGGCTCCCTTCTTCGCGGAATACGGCGAGCTCCTCTTCACCCCCGAGGCCCGCCGCCATCAGTGGACGCAGATCCGCAAGACCGGGGATCGCCAGTGGGAGGTCACCCATACTCTCCTCGATCCGCAAGGAGACAACCTCTGGGCGATCCAGGGGACGATCGATCTCCGGAATCCCGACGAGGCCGAGGGCCCGATCGTGCGGGTGGGGCGGATCGGGGCGTGAGGTCAACGATGGTCAAGAGATACTCGATTACACAAGCCAGAGCCAGTCTTTCTCGCCTGGTCAAAGAAGCAGAGCAGGGAGCACGGATCGAGCTGACCCGGCGAGGCAAGCTGGTAGCGGTGATGGTCGCGGTCGAAAATTCTGAGCGGCTGCCTAACAACAAAGGCCGGGGATTCTGGGCGGCTTATCAGGAATTCCGGCGCAGAGTTGATCTTGCGAACATCGAGATCGATCCGGATGAGATCTGGGGTGACGTCCGGGATCAATCTCCTGGTCGAGATTTTGAGTGGTGAACGTCCAGAGCGTCCTTGGCCTGCGACCTCACCCTCTGTCTCCCTCTCCTCCTCCTGAGGAACAAGGCCCTGCGGGCGTTCCCGTTGAGGGGTGACGATCCTGTTGCCCTGGGGCTGGGGCAGGGTCAATCTGCTGTCCGCACCTCCCCCGCCACCACCCCCGGGAGTTCCGTAACGAAATCCGCCCCGAACGCCTTGGACGGGGTCCAGGCGCCGGGCTGCACCCTTCCCGCCAGGACGCGGACCACGCTCTCCACGGCGGAGACGGCGGTGAAGCGGTACCCCTCCGGCGTCTCGATCGTCGAGGTGACCTTGCGGCCGGCGGCGTCCTTGGCCTCGCCCCAGAGATAGACCCGGGCGGTCTCGCGGATCTCTTCGGAGGGGCCGGTCACCTTGCGGTCGACCCAGGCCAGGGCTAGGCGCTTGACCGGTCCCCAACCAGCGAGGGGGAGGAACGGCGACAGCCGCTTCATGCGCCGGATCGCCGCCGGCGGCGTCCCCGAGTAGACGCGGATGTTGGGGATGCCCGTCGAGTGGTAGGCGGTCGAGACGTCCCCCCAGGGGATGGTCATGGCCCAGCGCCGGCCGGCCCCGCCGCCGAAATCGATCTCCCGGGCGTCCCAGGCCACCGGCACGGGGACGATTTTCCCGTTCTTGCGGACCGCTCCGGCGTGCGGCAGGCTCTCGATCATCGTCTTCATGGTGCCGCGGCTGATGCTCCCTTTCTCGGTATAGAAGGCCAGGACGAGCTCGGTCGCGCCGGGGAGGGCGCGGGCCAGCCGCGCCGCCAGACAGTCGCTCGGCACCACGTCGAAGCCGACGCCGGGGAGCAGGGCGATCCCCGCCCGGCGCGCCGCCTCCCCCTGAGCGAGGACCGTCTCGAAGACGGGGATCTCCCCCGTGATGTCCAGGTAGTGGGCGCCGGTCGCCAGGCAGGCCGCGACCATGGGAGCGCTGGTGTGGAGGAACGGGCCGGCGCAGTGGAGCACGGCCTTGATGCCGTAGAGCTCCGCCGCCGTCCCCTGCGCGTCGCCCAGGGTAAAGGCGCGGCTCTGGAGGCCCAGCTCTTGCGCCAGCCGGGCCACCGCCTCGGCGTTACGGCCGGCGAGGATGGGCGAGAGCCCCTTCCGCACCGCCTCGCGCGCCGCCAGCTCGCCGGTGTAGCCGTTGGCGCCGTAGATCATCCAGCTCATGCCCGCACCCCCGTTCGTCGCGCCCCATACTACCTCCGGACCGCCCCGTGGGGTGGCGGCGAATCGCGGGCGCGGGCTCATAGTAAGAGGCGAGGATCATCATGAAGATCGCATCCCCCCAACCTCTCGAGCGCGCGGACGTCCTCCAGATCCCCCAGGAGCGGCCGGAGGTCCTGGTGGCCGGCGCCGGTCCGGTCGGCCTGATGGCGGCGCTGGCCCTGGCGGAGCAGGGCATTCAGGTCCAGATCGTCGATCAGGAGAGGCGTCCGGCGGCCCGCAGCTACGCCCTCGCCCTCCACCCCCAGTCGTTGCGCCTGCTGGACGAGGTCGGCCTCGCGGAAGAGCTCCTGGCCCGGGCCCATCGGATCGAGCGGCTGGCGTTCTATGAGGGGATGGAGCGGCGGGCCGAGCTGGATTTCACCGCCTTGCCGGCGGAATTTCCGTTCGTCGCCGTGCTGCCCCAGCAGATCCTCGAGGGGACGCTGGAGAGCGCGCTCAAACGTCGGGGGGTGCCGGTCCTCTGGAATCATCGTCTCGTCGAGCTCCACCTGGGCGGCGGCGGCGCGGCGGCCCTGGTGGAGCGGCACGGGCCCGCGGGGGTCGAGGACGGCTTTGATGTCCGCCCCGAATTCCTCATCGGCGCCGACGGTCACCGTTCGATCGTCCGCCACGCCCTCCAGGCTTCCTACGTGGAGATGGCGCCCGCGGAGCTGTTCGCCGTCTTCGAGCTGGTGGCCGACGGACCTCCGGAAGGGGAGGCCCGCGTGGTCTTCAGCGGGAGCCACACCGGCGTGCTCTGGCCGCTCGGGGGGCGGCGTTATCGCTGGAGCCTGCAGGTGGACGAGTGGGAGGGGTTCGAGGAGCCCCGTTTCAAGAGCCGGCTGTATCCGGAGGTCGGGGACGAGCCGTTCCCCTATCTGGTGCGCGACAAGCTGCGCGAGCTCACGCTCAAGCTGGCGCCCTGGTTCGAGGCCGACCTCGGCGAGATCGTCTGGTCGATGGCGGTGCGTTTCGAGCGCCGGCTGGCCGGCCGCTTCGGCCACGGCAAGGCCTGGCTGGCCGGCGACGCCGCCCACCTGGCCAGCCCGGTGGGAGCGCAGAGCATGAACGTGGGGATCCGCGAGGCCTACGATCTCGCCCGGCGGCTCGGCTTCATCCTGCGCGAGGACTACCCACGCGATCTATTGGAGAGCTACGCCGCCGCGCACCGGCACGAGTGGCGCCAGCTCCTGGGCGCGCGCGGCAAGCCGGAGCCGGGGCCGTCCACCGATCCCTGGGTGCGGAAGCACGCGGCGCGCCTCCTGCCCTGCGTCCCCGGCTCGGGGGACGATCTCATTCTCCTTTTACGCCAGCTCGGGCTCGTGCTGCCGGTGGACCACCACCATCCCGATTGAGCCCTACCCCTGAGCTCCATGCTGGCCGCGCCGGATGATGTCGGCGAGGCGGAGGACCACCGGCGCGGGGAGCGCGCGCTGGGCGAGCCGCTGCCGCAGGAAGGCCAGGGCCATGCGGGTGCTCTGCGGGGTCTCGAGCTGGAGGAACGCGTCCTCGGCGGCGCGGACCAGGGTGAGCGCCCGCGCGCTGTCCCCCTTGCGGAGGTGGATGACGGCCTGATCCAGCTTCACGTTGGCGGCCTGGGAGCGCCGTCCGGCGGCGGCGAAGCCCTGCTCGGCCGCTTCGAGATCCAGGAGGGCCCGCCGCTCGTCGCGCAGGCCGGCCCGGATCCGGCCTTCCAGCCAGAGCAGGTCGAGGCGCTGGGCCTCGTCCGTGGCGAGCTCGTCGCGGCGCGCGCCGAGGAGGCTGCGGGCCTCGCGGAGGCGGCCGCTCTCGACCAGGAACCAGATCTGGTTGTGGATGGCGGCCAGGACGAGCTCCGGCTCC
The DNA here is from genome assembly GCA_036497345.1 of Thermoanaerobaculia bacterium. Taxonomy (GTDB): domain Bacteria; phylum Acidobacteriota; class Thermoanaerobaculia; order Multivoradales; family UBA5704; genus DATARR01. The sequence continues at coordinate 10,000 of DASXJP010000096.1, read as the reverse complement.
CGGGCCTCGTCCACCATGTCGAGCCCCCGCTGGGTGATGCGGAAGGCCTCGCGGGACCTGCCAGCCCAGCCGGTGTAGAGCCCCTTGGTGATGAGGGCGCGTCCGGCCATGTGGCGGTCCCCCCGCTCCTGGTGGAGGGCGTAGGCGGCGTCCAGGGCCGCCAGGGCGAGATCGTTGTTGCCGCGGGCGGACTCCAGCGAAGCCTGAAGCTCGTAGAGGCGCGCCCGGTCTTCCGGGTTCCCGCCTTCCGGCCCCAGGATCGCGGCGGCCCGGTCCAGCGCCTGCTGGGCCTCGGTCAGATCGCCCGCGATGCGGCAGGCGTTGCCGTAGACGGCCCAGGCGCGGCTCATGAGCTCCGTCCGGGAGGAGAGGCCGCTGGCGGCGATCACGGCCCGGCGGGCGGTCCGCCGCATCTCTTCCGGCTTGTCATGGCGCAGCGACCAGGCGCGCTGGAGCAGCTCCTCCACCTCGGCCCCGGTCTTGCCGCCTTCCAGAGTCGCGGAGAGGCGGTCCAAGGCGGCGTCGTAGGCGTCCTCGGGGGGCGCCGGAGACGGGCCGAGATGCCAGAGGTCCGCCGCCTGGCTCCGGCAGTCGCCACAGCCGTGCAGCAGGTGGGCGACGGCGGTCCGCGCGGCCTGGCGGGAAAGCTCGCCGCCGACGAGGGCTTGGAGGTCCTGGGGGGTGATGTGCGTCATGAGATCCCTCTCGCGTCGATTGGATATATCCCGTCCCCGATCGGAAGGGATCAACTGGAAGACTAGATGTCCAACCTTACTACGCGCATTACAAAACGAAGTTTCGTCGCGAGATCTTCCCGGGGTTGAATTCGCCTCTATCTATTCTCTAATAGCTGGGGGACCGCCCCTCCAGGGCGGTCAAGGGCGTTGAACGGCCAGCGCCGCCCGCGCCGCGGTCACCCGTTCCCGCGCTTCCTCCACCGTCGCCGCCAGGGCGGTCAGGTGGCCCATCTTGCGGCCGGGACGGGCGTCGGCCTTGCCGTAGAGGTGGAGCTTGACCTCGGGGAAGCGGCAGGCGGCCTCCCAGTCCGGCTCGCCCGCGGACCAGAGATCGCCCAGGAGGTTCGCCATGGCGGCGGGGCGGAGGAGCTCGGTCGAGCCCAGCGGCAGGCCGCAGATGGCCCGGAGCTGCTGCTCGAACTGGCTGGTGACGCAGGCGTCGAAGGTGAGGTGGCCGGAGTTGTGCGGCCGCGGCGCCAGCTCGTTGACCAGCAGGCGGCCGTCCCGGGTGAGGAACATCTCCACGGCCAGCACGCCCACGACTCCCAACCCCTCCAGGATGCCGCGGGCGATCGCCACCGCCTCCCGCTCCACTCCGGCGGGAATGGCGGCCGGCGCGGTCGAGACGTCGAGGATGTGCCGGTGATGGCGGTTCTCGATCACCCCGAAATGGGCGAAGGAGCCGTCGAGCCCCCGGGCGGCCACCACGGAGACCTCGCGGTCGAAATCCACGAAGGCCTCCAGGATCGCCTCCTGGCCGCCCAGGGAGGTCCAGGCCGCTTCCGCCTCGCCCGGAGCCGCGATCCTCACCTGCCCTTTGCCGTCGTACCCCCAGCCGGCCGTCTTCAGCACCGCCGGGGTACCCAGGGCGGCGAGGGCGGCCCGGAGGTCGTCCAGCGAGCGGACGGCCGCGAACGGGGTGACAGGGAAGCCCGCGCCGGCCAGGAACCCCTTCTCGCGCAGCCGGTGCTGGGTGGTGTGGAGCACGGAGCCGGCCGGCCGCACGGGAGCATGCTCCGCGGCGGCCTCGGTGGCGGCGGCGGAGACGTTCTCGAACTCGAAGGTGACCACGTCCACTCCGCGGGCGAAATCGCGCACCGCGTCGAGGTCGTCATAGGCGGCCTGCACCTCGCGGTCGGCGACCTGGCCGGTGGGGGTGTCGTAGTCGGGGGAGAGGGTGTGGACCCGGTAGCCCATGCGCCGCGCGGCGATGGCGAACATGCGGCCGAGCTGGCCGCTGCCCAGGACCCCGATGGTCGAGCCGGGGGGGATCACCCGCGGAGGGGAGGTCAAGGCAGGGTCTCTTCCCGCACCCGGCGGGTCTGCTCGGCCACGAAATCCCGCAGCCGCTCGCGCAGCTCCGGCCGGGTGACGGCCAGCATGCGCACGGCGAGCAGGGCGGCGTTGGCCGCTCCGGCCTTGCCGATGGCGAGCGTCCCCACCGGCACGCCGGAGGGCATCTGGACGATCGACAGCAGGGAGTCGAGGCCGTTGAGCGCGTGGCTCTGGACCGGGACGCCGAGCACCGGGAGGAGGGTCTGGGCCGCCACCATGCCGGGCAGGTGGGCGGCGCCGCCGGCGCCGGCGATGATCACCTGGATCCCCCTCTCCTCCGCGCCGCGGGCGAATTCGGCCATCCAGTCCGGGGTGCGGTGGGCGGAGACCACGTGGCACTCGTGGGGGACGCCGAAGCGGGTGAGCATCTCGTCCGCGTGGCGGAGGGTCTCCCAGTCGGACTTGCTCCCCATGATGACGCTCACCAGGGGCGGATCGTCAGGCCGCATTCGCGCTCTCGTAAAAAAAGAGGGGGTTGCCGGAGCGGTTCCCGGGGTATAATCCCCGGCGTTCAAGTCACCGCTTTCGCGGACAAAGCTTAGCACAGGGGTGAGAGGTGCCCGGACGCCGCGGGCCTGTCACAGGAAGGTCGCACCGGACACTTCGGGCCCCCATATAGAATCTGCGCGACTCGAAACTTACGCACTTCAAAGGAGGGCTTCACTTATGGTGCGTGTCTGTAAGCTCCGCTGGTTGTGTGCTCTGGCGGCTCTGCTCGTCCTCTTCGGGCTGGCCGGCGCGGCCCATGCCCAGACCGACGTCACCACGAGCCGCATCTCCGGCACCGTGGAGGATTCGTCCAAGTCCCCGCTGCCCGGGGTCACCGTCGAGGCGGTCAACACGGAGACCGGCCTCCGGCTGTCCGAGGTCTCCGATGCCCAGGGCTTTTATCGCATCCTCAACCTGCCCACGGGCACGTACAAGGTCTCGGCGTCCCTCGACGGCTTCGCCACGGCGACCGCCGAGAACGTCCGCCTGCTCATCGGCTCGACGCCGACCGTGAACTTCACGCTGCAGAGCGCCCGCATCTCGGAGACGATCACCGTCACCTCCGAGGCGCCCACCGTCGAGGTGACCAACACCCAGGTCTCGACGACGATCCAGTCCGAGCAGCTCAAGAACCTGCCGACCCCCGGCACCGACTTCCGCCAGCTCGTGCTGCTCACGCCGGAGACCCGCTTCGACTCCGAGCGCGGCAACATCTCGATCTCCGGCCAGCGCGGCATCAACACCAACGTCACGGTGGACGGCGTGGACTACAACAACGCCTTCTTCGGCGGCACCACCGGCGCCGCCGAGGGTCGCGCCCCGCTGTCGCTCTCCGAGGAGTCGATCAAGGAGTTCTCGGTGATCACCAACGGCGCCTCGGCCGAATTCGGCCGTTCGGGCGGCGGCTTCGTCAACGTGATCACCAGGAGCGGCACCAACAAGCTGCACGGCTCGGGCTTCTACTACGACCAGCCGCAGAGCCTGATCTCCGACTTCGCCAAGCCTCATCTGGCGCCGGGGCAGGTCTTCACCGGCACCACCAAGCCGGCCGACCAGAAGAAGGACCAGTTCGGCGCCTCCCTGGGCGGCTCCATCGTCCGCGACAAGCTCTTCTACTTCTTCTCCTACGACAACCAGAAGCAGGACATCACGGTGCCCATCACGTCGTCGGTGAACAACCCGGCGTTTTTCGCCCAGTTCCCAGCGTTCGCCTCGCCGAACAACTACGTGCAGACCCGTGACGGCAACGTCTCCTTCGGGCGGCTCGACTACCAGCTCAACGATGCCAACCGGGTCACGGTGCGCGGCAACATCGCCAAGTACGACGGCGAGAACGGCACCTCCAACGCGCAGAACCAGGCCGCCAGCCACAACGGCATCGAGGGGATGACGGCCAAGACCTGGGTCGGCCAGTACTCCGGCCAATTCGGCGCCAACGTCCTGAACGACCTCAACGTCAACTACGTGACGGAGGACACCCCGCGCGAGGACAAGGGGCTCGGCCTCACCGAGGTCCAGCTCAACTCCCCCCGCGTGACCTACGGTGAGGTGAGCTTCTTGCCGATCACCTCGACCAACGACCGCAAGGAGGTCGGCGACACCCTCAGCTACCTGCTCGACAAGCACGTGATCAAGGGCGGCGCCGATTACAACGACACCGGCATCGACCAGATCTTCAAGGGGAACTGGCGCGGCGTCTACATCTTCAACAACCAGGCCGACCTGCTCGCGGGCAAGTGGGCTGAGTACCGGCAGTTCGCCGGCCTCAACGGCCTGACCGCCGACCAGGCGGGGCAGGCGAAGTTCCGCCAGAAGGAATCCGCCCTGTTCCTGCAGGATCAGTGGTACGTGCGGCCCAACCTCACGGTGACCGCGGGCGTGCGCTGGGAGAACCTGGACAACCCGAACGCGGCGGTCCTCAATCAGAACGACCGGAACCCCGACGGCTCGTTCAAGCTGAACAGCAAGATCCCGGATTCCAACAACAACCTCTCGCCCCGCGTCAGCATCTCCTGGGCGCCGGACGAGAAGACGGCCGTCCGCGGCTCGGTCGGCCGCTACTGGAGCCGCACCCCGGCCATCCTTTTCGCTCAGCTCCTGACCGCGAACGGCATCCGGGCCACGCAGTACGACATCTTCGCCGGGGCGAACGGTCCGACGGCCAGTCCGGCCCCGGGCTGGGGGAGCGCCTTCGATCCGACGATCGTCGCGCCGCTCGACCTCTCTCACTCCGGCGTCGTCAAGCCGGGCGTCTTCGCGATCGACCCCAACTTCGACAATCCCTACACTGACCGCGTCACGATCGGTGCCGAGCGGGAGGTCTTCGCCCGCACCTCGCTGGCCCTCGACCTCACCTACGCCGAGAGCAAGCAGCTCGAGCGGCTGACGGACATCAACCGGGTCTACTCCGGCGCCACGGCGCCCAACGGCCTGCCGGCCTACAGCACGACCACGCCGGACCCGTACTACGCCCGCATCACCACCCTGCTCTCGGACGCGCGGTCGAAGTACTACGGGGTCACGGCGACGCTCAACCGGCGCTTCGCCGACAGCTTCAGCCTCTACGCGGCCATCACCTACTCCAAGGACAAGGACAACGACTCCAACGAGCGTAACTTCTCGGGCATCCAGCCCGAGGACTTCAACAACCTCGACCTCAACTACGGCTACTCCAACCGCGACCAGCGCTGGAAGGGCATCGTCAACGGCGTCTGGCAGACCCCGTGGTGGGGCCTCGGCCTCTCCGGCTCGTTCCGCTATATCACCGGCTCGCCCTACACCGGTCTCGCCGGCCGCGACCTGAACCTCGACGGCAACAGCGGCACCGACCGGCCGACGGTGGACGGCGTCCACTTCGACCGCAACAGCTTCCGCCAGCCGGACTTCTACGAGCTCGACCTGCGGCTCTCGAAGGGGTTCAAGATCTGGGAGGGCAACCTCCAGCTCTTCGCCGAGTGCTACAACTGCTCGAACGCGGCGAACCGCTTCGTCACCGCCGCCAACCAGACCTACGGCGCCAACCCGTCGCTGGGGGTCAACCCGACGAGGAACGGCAACTTCGGCGTCGAGGACGGCGTGGGCACCCCGCGCTACTTCCAGCTCGGCATCCGCTTCGACTTCTAGACGAAGCTCAGCGGAGGTCGTCCCAGGGGGAGCACAAGCTCCCCCTTTTGTTTGGGTCCTTCTCCAGCCAAGAGCGGGATCACCGGCCAAAAGAGCGGAGACGGCGTTGGTGTCGAGGATCACCGCCACTCATCCGGATCGATGTGCTCGAATTCCTGGGCGATCATCGCGTCGACCGACTCCACCTCTTCTCTTCGTGCCTGACCGAAGACGCTTCTCCAGCCCTGGGAAGAAGCTGTGGAGGTCTGTTCCAAACGGGCCTGGAGAGCCTGGGCTAAGTCAGAGCGGCCCCTTCGGGCCTCAAGCCGACCTGACGCCGGAAACGGGATCCAGGGCTAGAGTTACCGAGCTCCGGAGGAATCGTCTGCCTTCCGGGCTGAAGGCCCGGGCTGCCTTAGCCCAGCCCAACGGGCTGGGTTCCGATCGGTCCAAAGCCATCTTCCAAGCCCCACCGGGGCGCGATAACCGATCTTGCAGCCAAGCCGGACGCCGACCGGCTCATGCGCTACCGTATTTATGGTGGGAAGTACTTAGGGCGCCGCAAGGTGTCTCAGAACCGGGCGGCGCCGGGTGATCTGCCTCCGGGTCCGCAAGCCCGACGGTCTCCTCCTCATCGGAGCCGTGGCCCTCTATACTCCAACCCCCATGACTCCCACACCCCGGCCGGTCGTGCTGTTGTTCGCGTTCGCCAACGACCGGGTCGAACCGGCGCTCTACTTGCGCAACCTCCCCGAGGAGCAGCGCCTGGTGCGCGCGGCCATGGCCACGGCGGTGCAGGCCGGCCTCTGTGAGGTCGTCGAGCGGGCCAATGCCACCCTCGACGAGGTGCTGAGCGTCTTTCAGGACCCGGCCTACCGCGACCGGATCGCGGTCTTCCACTTCGGCGGCCACGCCAGAAGCGGCGCCCTACTGCTCGAATCACGGCAGGGGGCGGCTACGGTGGCCTACGCTCCTGGCCTGGCCCGCTTCCTCGCTGAGCAGAGGGGGCTCAAGCTGGTCTTTCTCAACGGTTGTTCCTCTAGAGGGCACGTCCAAGACCTCCTCGACGCCGGCATCCCCGGGGTGATCGCCACCTCCCAGGCGATCGACGACGAGGTCGCGACCGAGCTTTCGGCGTGCTTCTATACGGCCCTCGCCTCCGGCAGCTCCATCCGCACCGCCTATGCCGAGGCGAGCGCGGCGGTCCAAACGCGGTATGGCGCGCGGGTATGGAGGGACCTCGGTGCCGATCCTGGGACCCCACGGCCGGCCGAGGACAGGTGGCCCTGGGATCTCTACCATGCCCCGGGTGCCGAAGAAAGCCTCGACCGCTGGAGCTTGCCGCAGGCGGCAGGAGACCCTCTCTTCGGGTTGCCCTCCCTGCCAGCGCTCGACTTCCCACCCTCTCCCTTCCGGCATCTCGCTCCGTTCTCCCGTGAAGAGGCCACTGTTTTCTTCGGCCGAGATCGGGAGATTCGCGAGTTCTTCGACGCCCTGACCTTGTCGGAGGGAGCCCCCATCGTGCTGCTTTTCGGCGCTGCCGGCGTCGGCAAGTCGTCCCTCCTTGCGGCGGGTCTCCAACCCCGCTTGGAGAGGGCCTACGACGTGCTCTATCTGCGACGGAACGGGGCCGAGGGTCTCGCCGGCACTCTGGCTCGCGGGCTCGCGGGCGCCGCGGCCGCTTCAGAGAAGACCCCGACCGCTAAGGCCTGGCGGCTGCGGGAGGCCTCGACGGGCCAGCCGCTGATCGTCATCCTCGACCAGGCGGAGGAGGCGTGGACCCAACCGCTTCCGGGAGGGACCGAGGCCGCAGAGCTCGCCGCCGCTCTGCGCCCGCTCTTCGCGGCGCGCCAAGCCCGCCCACGGGGCCGCCTCCTCCTCAGCTTCCGCAAGGAGTGGCTGGCGGAGGTGCTGCGGCTTTTGGATGCCGCTGGGCTCCCCTATCACCGCGTGGAGCTGGCGCACCTCGACCACCAGGGGATCGCCGGCGCTGCGGCCGGCCTCCCGTCGAGCGCGCTCATGAGACGCCACTATGGTCTGGAGGTGGAGCCCGATCTGCCGGGGCTGCTTGCCGCCGATCTGCTCGCGGATCCCGACGCCACCATCGCCCCGGCGCTGCAGATCCTGCTGACCAAGATGTGGTCGCAGGCGATCCAAGCGAGCCCTGCCGCCCCCCGCTTCACCGTCGAGCTCTATTGGGACATGAAGCGCCGTGGAATCCTGCTCGACGACTTCCTCGCGGAGCAGATCCAGCGGCTGGCGGACTCTCGCCCGGAGCTCGTGAGCTCAGGATTGGTCCTCGACCTCCTGACGTTCCATACAACCTCCCTGGGCTCTGCCGAAACCCGGACGGTCAAGGAGGTTGCCGAGCGGTACGGTGGATCACAGGAAGTCACCGAGCTCTTGGAGCGGTGCCAGGACCGCTATCTGCTCACCATCGCCGCTCCTAACCCCGGGGGTGGATCACGAACGACCCGCTTGGCTCACGACACCTTGGCCCCCCTCGTAAGGCGCCGCTTCGAGACCTCGGACCTGCCAGGCCAGCGGGCGCTACGCATTCTCGAACAACGAGCCCGGGAGTGGGAGGGCGGCCAGACAGGCCCGCCGCTCGACGCGTTTGACCTCGCCCAGGTGGTCGCCGGGCAGTGGGGAATGCGCGTGCGCACGCCCGACGAGGAGCGGCTGGTCGCCGCCAGCCACCGGCAGGCGGCCCGCCGCCGGCGCCAGCGCCGCAGCCTTGAGCTCGCGGCGGTTGTCGCCGTCGCGATGATCCTGGGGGTCGCCGTGTGGGCTTTGTGGCAGGGTCACCAAGCGCGCCTTTCCGAGGAACGGTCTCGGAGCCGAGCGAACGCGGCCCTTGCCGCCAACCTCGCCGTAACCCACCCTGGCGAGGCCGCCTTGGTCCTTCTGGAAGTCCGGAAACCCGACTCAACACCTTCTGCCAGCAACTCTCTTTGCACGGTTTTAAGCGAACCCGTGGAGATTGCCATCCTCACCGGGCACACGGCTTCGGTCAGGGTCGCCTCGTTCAGCCCGGATGGGACTCGGGTGGTGACGGCGTCCGATGACCACACAGCGCGGATCTGGGATGCGGCCACCGGCCAACTCATCGCCATCCTCGTCGGGCACACGGGTTGGCTCTCAGCCGCGTCGTTCAGTCCGGACGGGACTCGGGTGATAACGGCGTCCATCGACCACACGGCACGGATCTGGAACGCGGCCACCGGCCGGCCCATCGCCATCCTCACCGGCCATGCAGAGGGGGTCCAGGCCGCGTCGTTCAGTCCGGACGGGGCTCGGGTGATAACGGCGTCCGACGACCACACGGCACGGATCTGGAACGCGGCCACCGGCCAGCCCATCGCCATCCTCAACGGGCACGCGATGGAGGTCCAAGCCACGTCGTTCAGCCCGGATGGGACTCGGATAATAACGGCGTCCGCGGATCAGACGGCGCGAATCTGGAATGCCGCCACTGGCCAGCTCATCACCACCCTCAACGGGCACACGGAGGGGGTCTGGGCCGCGTCGTTCAGCCCGGACGGGACTCGGGTGGTGACCGCGTCCTCTGACAGTACGGCGCGGATCTGGAACGCAGCCAGCGGCCAGTCCATCGCCACCCTCACTGGAGACAGGGGTCGGATCGAGGCCGCATCGTTCAGCCCCGACGGTGCTCGCGTAGTGACGGCGTCTTCAGACGACCTGCCGCGGATCTGGAACGCGGCCACCGGACAGCCTGTCGCCACTCTCACCGGGCACATGGGTCGGGTTTTTGCCGCGTCATTCAGCCCCAACGGTGCTCGGGTGGTGACGGCATCCTCGGACCACACGGCGCGGATCTGGAACGCTGGCGGTACCCAGGCCATCGCCACCCTCACCGGGCACACGAGTGCGGTCTCAACCGCGTCATTCAGCCCGGACGGGACTCGCGTGGTGACGGCGTCTGTAGACAAGACGGCGCGGATCTGGAACGCAGCCACCGGCCGGCTCATCACCACCCTCACCGGACACACGGATCAGGTCGAGGACGCGTCATTCAGCCCGGACGGGACTCGCGTGGTGACGGCGTCTGTAGACAAGACGGCGCGGATCTGGAACGCGGCCACCGGCCAGCCCATCGCCATCCTCACTGGGCACACGGATCTGGTCGGGGACGCGTCCTTCAGTCCCGATGGGACTCAAGTGGTGACGACGTCCAAAGATCACACGGCGCGGATCTGGAACGCAGCCAGCGGCCGGCCCATTGCCACCCTCACCGGGCATACGGCTGGGGTCGTTGCTGCGTCGTTCAGCCCAGACGGGAGTCGGGTGGTGACGGCATCCGTGGACAAGACGGC
>DASXJP010000095.1:0-5740 GCA_036497345.1 Thermoanaerobaculia bacterium | reverse complement strand
GAACCCCATGGCGCGCGCCAGCGTGCGCAGGAGGTCCATGAGCTGCCGGACCTCCGTGGACGCGGGGGCCTCCGGGCTCTCTTCCGTCTTCTGAGCCTTCATGTCAGAAGAGCTTACCTCCGCGCGTCCTGGAACGCAACTGACCGACACTGATTTGCATTGACTCAATATCGGATAGATGGTATGACATTGCCGTGAGGATTCTCAGTTGAGAGGATTTCGCACGGCTCTGGGGAGACGAGGAGCCAGCCCCGGAGGAGGAGGGATCATGGCGGAGACGGCGTCCGAGCTGGACCTCACACGGTTCAGCGAGAGCACGCGCCGGAAGCTCTATGACCGGATCGTCGAGATCCAGTTCGCCGGCGACGAGGGTGCGCACACTCCGGACGATTCGGGGTTGCAGGTGGTTTACTTCGCCGGGCGCTGGTTCGCCACCTGGACCGATCTGGCGGAGCCGCTCGGGCGCCCCCTGCCGTTGCGGCTGCGGATCGCGCGGGTGGGGCTGGGATCGGGTCGGGACGTCGAGCTGTACGACGTCTGAGGGGGCCGCCGCGGCGGGGGGCTCCGGGATTCCGGCGTGGGCGATCCGCCTTTCGGCGTGCGCCATCCGCCTTGAAAGGCGAGCCACTCGCCCTGAAAGGCGAACCGTCCGCCTTGAAAGGCGAGCCGCTCGCCTCGAAAGGCGAAGCGTTCGCCCCGAAAGGCGGGTGCTCCGGATTCGGGGCGGATGACTCCGGATTCAGGGCGGCTCATCCGCCTCGCAAGGCGAGCCGCTCGCCTCGAAAGGCGGAGGCTCCGGATTCGGGGCGAGCGGCGCGGGATTCGGGGTCAGGAGGTGCGCTCGAGCACCCAGGTGACCAGGTCGGCCAGGAAGCGCTTGTCGCGGGAGTCGGGCAGGCGGTCGAAGAGGAGCGAGAATTCGTGGAGGGCGGCTCCGGCGAGGCCGTTGGCGACCTCCTGGGCGTAGTCGATGGAGCCGTAGTGGCGCATCCGCTCGACCACCCAGCGCACGGGCTCTCCCGCGCGCTGGGCCCGTGGCGAGGCGAGGAAGGCGGTGACGCGCTCGCGCTCCTGCGGCGTGGCGTTGGCCAGGAGGTGGATCACCATCAGGGTGCGTTTGCCTTCCAGGAGGTCGTCGTAGATCTCCTTGCCGTAGCGTTCGTCGCCGATCAGGTTGAGGACGTCGTCGCGGATCTGGAAGGCGGTGCCGAAGAAGAACCCGAAGCGGATCAGGGTGTCGAATTCGGGCAGCATGTCGCGGCAGCCGATGAGGGCTCCCAGGCGCATGGGCGAGATGGTGGTGTACCAGCAGGTCTTCTTGAGGACCATCTCGAAGTAGTCGGCGTCGCAGAGGTCGACGACGTTGTCGCGGCGCCAGCCGAGCTCCAGGGCCTGCCCTTCGGCGGACTCGCGGCCCATGCGCGCCAGCTCCTCGACGAGGAGCACGGGGACCTTGAAGCCGAAGCCCAACTGGTAGTCGGTGAGGGGGCGCAGGCTGAGCATCCCCAGGGTGGACCCGGCGTTGAGGGCGAGCGGCACGCCGTGGAGGACGTGGAGGGTGGGGGCGCCGCGGCGCAGCTCGCTCTCGTCGTGGACGTCGTCGTGGACGAGCAGGGAGTTGTGGAAGAGCTCGATGGAGACGGCGGCGCGCAGGGCCTCTTCCGCCCGCGCGCCGAAGGTCCGGGCGGTGGCGATGCAGAGGCTGGGGCGCATCATCTTGCCGCCGCGGCGGGGGTAGTCCGCGACCAGGTCGTAGAGGTAGCGCCGCGGCTCGAGGGCCGGCAGGTAGCGGCGCAGGGCCTGGCGGGTGAGCGCGCCGTACTCCTGGAGCACGGATTGGATGAGCGTCTCCCGGTTTCTCACGGCCGCGTCCCTTCCGGGGGCGTGGGGAGGGTGCCGACCTGGACGGTGAGGGTTCCCACCGGCTCGCGCGTGGCGCGGGTCACGATCCGCCGGGGGTAGAGGCCGGCGGGCAACTCGCGGGGGACCTCGACGCGGAGGATGGTCGGTCCGTCCGCGAGCGCGACGAATTCCGCCGCGAAGGCCGGAACCGGGGGCTCGCCGGCGCCGACGGCCAGCGGGGGCTCGACCGCGAGAGACTGGGATTGCGCGCCGGGAGGCAGGTCGAGATGGATCTCCGTCCGTTCATGGGACCATACGTAGATCGGGATGGGGACGGAGGCGCGGATCACGGCCGGCGCGCTCGGAGCCGCCGGCCACTCCCAGGGCTCGTCCTCGCGCTCTTCTTCCGCCTCCCACTCTTCATAACCCTCCTCCTCGTCCTCCTCGTCCTCCTCGATCTCGCGCAGGCCCTCGTCGACGTCGCGCCGGACCCGGTTTACGTCTTCCTGGAAGGCGTCCCCCCAGCGGGAGCCCATGCCGAGGGCACCGAAGCCGAGGCGGGCGAGCTCGGAGAACGCCTCGACCTGGAGCTGGACGAGCAGCCCGGCCAGGCGCAAGGGGTCCGGACGCGCGGAGCGGATCTGGCGGAGGATCTCGCGGACCAGACGGTCCAGGTGGCGCATCGGCATGCCGAGGAGGCGGAACGGGTCGTTCCCGCCCCAGGGCTGCTCGTCGTCGTAACCGCGCGGCTCCTCGTAGCCAGGCTCCCGGTCTCTCCGGCCGCGGGGGTCGCGGCTCCGGGGCTCGTCGTCCAGCGCCCGCGCCACGCGGCGGCCGCGGCGGATCTGCTCGTCGATCAGGCGATAGCCTTCGCGGACTCCGGAGGAGACGGGGTCGTCGTCCTCCGGCTCCCCGGGACCGGTCCCGGGCTCCCCCTGGGCCCAGGCTCCTCCGGTGTTGCGGATCGGTCCGGTGCGCTGGGGGTCTCGGCGTCTGTGGCGCGGGCGGTGCATGGCTCTCTCCTTCGTAGAATCCCTTCAGGGGTGATCGAAGCCCACGATGTCCTCGAGGCGCGGCCAGCCGGACAGGGCGTGCGCCGCCAGCCGGCCGGAGATCACGGCCGACTCGACGCAACCGAGGGTCAGGCCGCAGGCGGTCCAGTCGCCGGCCACGGTCAGGTTGTCATAGGTGTTGTCGAGGGGCGAGATGCGGTCTTTCGCCGTGCCGGGGAGGGTCAGGACGTAGCGGTCGGACGGATTGACGTTGGCCGTCCAGTACTGGGTCGCGAAGCGCTCCGGGCCGGCCGGGCCCTGCGCTCCCGGCACCAGGAGCTCCCAGCGGAAGCCGCCTTCGGGACGGACCGCTCGCGGCCAGAGGTGCCCGACGTGGCGTTCGAGGAAACGGACGGCTTCCCGCCGCGCCGCCTCGCGCCGGACGGCCGGGTACTCCAGGTCGTCGCGGCTCGGCATCTCCGGCCCGGACTCCAGGGCGCCGCAGAAGTAGGCGAGCGAGCGCGGGGTCCGCTCCCGCGGCCAGCGCTCCTCGGAGAGCAGGTGGGTCATGTCGGCCCAGGTGTCGTACGGCTTGACGTAGGCGGTCAGGATGATCCCCTCGGCGCCGGGCCAGCCGAGCGCGGCCACGTCTTCCTGGAGCCAGAGCTGGAAGGCGCCGGTCTCGACGGTCTTGACGTTTTCGGCCAGCCGCCGCCAGCGCCGGTCGCGGGCCAGGAGGTCCGCGGCGACGTGGGGGATCGCCCCCAGGCCCACGGCGAGCACGACGAAGTCGAAGTCCTCCCCCACCCGCAGGGTCTTGCGGCCCACCTGGCGGCGGTCCCACCAGGACTCGGGGTTCCACCCCTCGGCCTCCAGGCGCTCGCCGTCCGCGAGCTGGGCATAGTCGGGCCGCATCGGCCAGCAGGGGAGCCCGCGCACGTCGACCAGCGGCTCGTAGGCGCCGGAGCGGACGGTGGCCTGCACGTCGATCTCCAGGGCCTCCACCCAGGGGCGCTCGCCGGGGCGGAGCTCGTCCCGGGAGACGAGCCGCAGGGCTTCCAGGCGATGGAAGAATTCGAAGCGGACGCCGCGCCGCCGCAGCACCTCGTAGAAGGGGGCGAAGACGGCGTCCCCCATGCCGGCCCGCATCTTCCAGAACAGGGCGCCGCGGTAGGTGAAGAGCATCCGCAGGAAGGTGCGCAGGGACTGGCCGGCGGAGATCCGCGGCCGCGCCGGATCGCCGTCCTCGTAGGCGAACACCTCGTCGTAGCCCACGCCGCGCAGGAAGGCGGAGTCGAGGATGGCGCGCGACGCGCCGTTGAGCGCCAGCCACTCGCGGAAATCGTAGTCGTCGACGGCGTCGAAGCCGCGCGGATCGGTCACCAGGCCGAAGCGGAGGGAGCCGCGAATCACCGTCAGGAGGAGGTCGAGGATCGCCCAGGCGCGGCGCAGCTCGGCGTCGCCGCGCGCCAGCTCCGAGAGCAGGCGCGTGGCGCTCCGGATCACGCTCTCCAGCGGGCGGAGGGCCGCCGCCGCCGCGCCCCGTCCGGGCGGGTGCCGGCTCCAGGCGCCGAAGAGGACGTCGAGGCCGCGCATCGCCTCGGCCACGCCGACGAGGGTCGCCAGGTGGCCATAGCGGACGAGGCGCGCCAGGCCGTCGAGGACGGCGTCGGGGGTCAGGGCGGAGAGCTCGGGCACGCTGGTCCCGCTCCCCGCGGCCGCCCCCTGGCGGCGGCGCGCCGATTCGATCAAAGTCGCCAGCAGCCGCACGGCGTGGACCAGATAGCCGCTCACCGAGAGCGGGTTTTCCCGGCTCAGCGGATCGCCGGGGAGGCCGGGCATCGGAGGAAAGAAGGCGGTCCAGTCGTCCCAGCCGCCGTCCTCCCGCTCCTCGGTGAGGCCGATCCAGGGGGAAGGGAAGAAGGCGTCGCGCCAGCTCGCCATGGGCTGCGTCCGGGGATCGCGGCCGAGCTCGGCGTAGCACTCGCGGAGGAGCCGGAAGGAATTCTCGTAGAACCCCATCCAGACGTGCAGCCCGTGCTCCTCGATGCGCCCGTGCTCGCCGCGGCCGGAGGCCCCCTTGCCGCCGAGCCGCCACCCCTGCTGGTAGACGGTCACCTCGTAGCGCCCGCGGTGCTCGGGGCGGGTGAGCTCGAAGGCGGCCGTGATCCCCGCGCAGCCGCCGCCCACGATGGCGACTTCGATGGGGCGCGCCGGACGCGTCTCTCCGCCGGCGGACCGGCGCCGGGCCTTCAAGCGGCCCCCTCGCCGCGTTCCTGCGCGGCCTCCGCGCCGGCGCTCGCGAGCAGGGTCTCGATCACCGGCTGGGGACCGTCGAGAAACACCTCCCGGGACCGCTCGATCTCTTCGACGGCCACGCGCGAAGGCTGGACGTCCCGGCCCCGGTTCTCGACCTTGATCCACGGCAGAGAGCCCGCGGTGCGGTAGAGCACCTCCGAGCGCGCCATGTAGATGTCCAGCTCGATCCTGAACGGGTGGTCGGGTGTGAGCACGTCGGCGAGCACCTGGTCCGCCAGCTTGCTGGGCGGCCGCGTGGCCTGGATGAGACCCAGAGGCACCGCCAGGGGGAGGCTCGGATAGCGGTAGATCCGGACCCGCGTGCCGGCGCCGAGCGGCTCGGGCGGGCGCCGCTGAAAGAGCGTCCACGGCTCGAGGACCAGGGACTGATAGCAGGCGCGGTGCGGACGCTCGGCGTCCCGGAACTGCTTGAGCGTCAGCACCTGCAGATTCGCCTGGCCGCTCAAGACCTTGCTCCCCATCTTCAGGAGCTGGGCCACGATCTCCGGCTCGAGAGAGTCGCCGGCGGGCGCGGGCAGGCCCTGGCTCAGGACCTCGATCACGGTCCGGTTTTTGGACTCCAGCCCGGCTTCGAGGAGCGTGAAGAC
>DASXJP010000094.1:0-2313 GCA_036497345.1 Thermoanaerobaculia bacterium | reverse complement strand
GATCGTGGAGACCCCCCTCTGGCGCTGCCCGAGGTCGACGCTCACGTTCACCATGTAGGGGCTGAGCCGGCGGATCGCCTTCTTGGTGCCGCTGACCCGGATGTTCACGCTCGGCATCGGATTGACGAGGATGAACCCGCTGGGCCGGCTGTAGGCCACGACCGCCTCGACCACCTTCTCGCTGGTGACCAGGCGATCCTCGACCGAGGCGTTGAACCAGATGCCGACGGCGATGCCGAGCGCCAGCAGCCGCAGCCCCCAGGTGCGCACCCACTCGTTCATCGCGCCCTCTCCTGCGGATAGAGGTCGGTCACCAGGTAGCGGTAGAGGGCGCTGCGCAGGCTGTTGCTTTCGAGGTCGGGGGTAAGCTCGCCGTTGTAGGCCAGGGAGATCGTGCCCGTCTCCTCCGAGACCACCACGGCCACCGCGTCGGTCTCCTCGGTGATGCCGAGGGCGGCGCGGTGGCGGGTGCCGTACTCCTTGGAGAGCTCCGGGTTCGCCGTCAGCGGCAGGAAGCAGCCGCCGGCGGCGATGCGGTCGTCCTGGATGATCACCGCGCCGTCGTGGAGCGGGGTGTCGGGTTGGAAGAGGTTGATCAGCAGGTCGTAGGAGGCCACGGCGTCGATCTCGATGCCGTTCTCGATGTAGTTGCGCAGGCCGTGCAGCCGCTCGATGACGATCAGCGCGCCGATGCGGCGGGTGGAGAGGGTGGTCGCGGCGAGCACGATCTCGCCGAACGAGGCCACCACCTTCTGCTGCTTGGCCAGCCCCCAGAGCGGGTTGCGCCCGAAGTCGGCGAGGGCGCGGCGGATCTCCTGCTGGAAGAGCACGATCACGGCGAAAGGGAGCACGATCAGCAGGTTCTCCAGGATCCGCTGCAGGGTCGGCAGCTCCACCAGCACGGCCGTGTAGTAGACCAGACCGATGAACAGCAGCCCGAGCACCATCTGCACGGCGCGGGTGCCGCGGATCAGCAGCAGCAGGTTGTAGATGATGATCGCGACCGCCAGCACGTCGACCAGGTCGCGCCAGGTCAGGATCTCCAGGAAGCGCAGGATCAAGAGCCCACCCTTTGCCGCGCGATGGCGTGCCAGACGTCGAGGAGCTGCGCCGTCTCGGCCACGTCGTGCACCCGCACGATGGCGGCCCCCCGCGACGCGGCCCAGGCCACGGCGGCGAGGCTGCCGCCCAGCCGGCGCTCGGGGGTGGCCTCCGGCGCGTCCGGCCGCGCGGCGGCCCGCGCGATGAAGCTCTTGCGGCTGGCGCCGAGGAGGAGCGGCCGGCCCAGGGGCTGGAGCTCGTCCAGGCGGCCCATCAGCGCCAGGCTCTGTTCCCAGGTCTTGCCGAAGCCGATCCCGGGGTCGAGCACGAGCTGCTCCTCCGCGATCCCGCAGCCCACCGCCCGCCGGACGGCCGCCTCGAGCTCGGCGCGCACCTCGCCCAGGAGATCGTGGAAGCGGATCCCCCGCTGCATGGTGGCGAGATCGCCGCGGCTGTGCATCAGCACCAGCGGGCACCCCGCCGCCGCCACGGCCGCGCCGAGCCGTGAGTCGGAGAGGGCCGTCACGTCGTTGATCAGGTCGGCGCCGGCCGCGAGGGCCTGGCGGGCCACCTCCCCCTTGCGGGTGTCGACCGAGATCGGCGCGTCGGTGGCGGCGCGCAGGGCCTCCAGGACCGGCAGCAGGCGGTCCGCCTCCTCCGCGGGCGCCACCGTCCGCGCCCCTTCCCCATAGACCCCGCCGCCGGGGCGCGTCGACTCGGCGCCGAGGTCGAGGATCTCGGCCCCCTCTTCAAGCATGCGCAGGCCGCGCTCCACGGCCTGGGGCGGATCGAGCCAGAGGCCGCCGTCGCTGAACGAGTCGGGAGTGAGATTGAGGATGCCCATGACCCGCGGGCGCCCTCCCAGCTCGAGGGAGCGCTCGCGGGGCAGGCGCAGGGTCCAGGTTCGGGTGAGGGTCGCGGTCTCCATCCGGGGTCACGGGGCGAGGGGGCCCGGCCCCTAAGTCTATCGCGCCGGGAGAGCGCTCACCACCCCGGGCCCTCACCCCTGCCCCTCTCCCTTCCCCTCCCACCCCCCCCTCACCGGGAGAGGGGAACCGCCCGCCCAAGACGACCCCGAAGGGTTTTTCTCCCTCTTCTCCCGCATTTAACGCCCCGGGGATACCTCCAAGCCCTGAGCCCGTGGCCCCGTCTCCCGAGCGCTCCGCGCGATGACCTCCGGTTGAGGGATTCGGCCTGGAGATAGGAGAGACGGAGATCAACGCCTTCTCACCTACTTGGCGGTGGAGGGAAAGGTCAGCGCCTCGACCCAGA
>DASXJP010000093.1:0-41618 GCA_036497345.1 Thermoanaerobaculia bacterium | reverse complement strand
CGCAGCTCGAGGCGCTGCCGGGCGTCGGCCCGGCCACGGCGAAGAAGATCATCGCCGCCCGCCCCTACACCTCAGTGAAGGACCTCTCCAAGGCCGGCCTCTCCGAGAAGGGGATCCAGAAGCTCGCGCCGCTGGTGACCGTGAGCGGGGCGCCCGCGGCTCCGGCCGCCCCCGCCGCTCCGGCGGCTCCGGCGGCGCCGGCCGCGAAGTCGGCCAAGGCGGCCCCGCCGCCCGCCGCCGGCCCCGTGGACCTCAACTCGGGAACCCAGGCGCAGCTCGAGGCGCTGCCGGGCGTCGGTCCGGCCACGGCGAAGAAGATCATCGCCGGCCGTCCCTACAAGACGGTGGCCGATCTCTCCCGGGCGGGCGTCTCCGCCAAGGTCATCCAGCAGATCACCCCGCTGGTGACCGTGAGCGGGCCGATGGCCTCGGGCAACTCGGCGCCCGTCGAGCCCATCAACCCGAACGCCGCCTCCGCGCCGAAGACCGCTCCGAAGGCCGCTCCGTCGCCGTCCACGGTCCAGCCCCAGACCCCGCCGTCCCCCGGCATGGTATGGGTGAACCTTGATACCAAGGTCTTCCACCGGGAGGGCGACCCCTGGTATGGCAAGACCAAGAACGGCAAGTGGATGACCGAGGCCGACGCCGTCAAGGCCGGCTACCGCGAGGCGAAGAAGGGCGGCAAGAAGGCGACGCCGTGAATGCCGCCCCTGCGGGGCTGACTCTCATCTGATCCCCCGGCTCCTGGAGGGGTGGACCCGCCCGGCCGCCCCTCCATCTGGTGCCCCCACCCCATCCCAGCCCTACATATAGATTTCCACAAGCGCTCCCAGGGAGCGCGTAAATCCGTCTGTGGAAATCCTGTCAGGAAGGTGTGGATTGTAAGACTTTCTTCTGCTCTCTCCCCACTTCTTGGGGCGGCTCTTGTGACAGCCCACAACATCTTGTGGTTTTCCTCTTGACTCCCGCTGGGGGCAAGCGTAGCGTAGATGACGAACGTTACGCAGGTTGCAAACCTTGCGAGGCTGACGACCTCGCTGAGATCAACCCAAAGCCACATCGAGGAGAGAGAGCATGGAGCCCCATTCCCCCTTGCATGCCGACGAGGTGAGAGGCAACCGAGCAGCGGTCCGAGCCCGGGCCCTGGAGACCGGCGTGAGCGCTCCCAGGAAGGAGGTGGCTCCCGAGCCGGTCCCGGCGCGGGGGCTGCGCTTCGAACGGTACTACACGACGCCCGGGGTGGACCCCTTCGACACCGTCGAGTGGGAGCTGCGCAATGCCGTGATCTCGAACGAGAAGGGGGAGAAGGTCTTCGAGCAGAAGGACGTCGAGATGCCCAAATTCTGGTCGCAGACGGCGACCAACGTGGTGGTCTCCAAGTACTTCCGGGGGCAGCTCAACACACCCGACCGCGAGCACAGCGTCCGCCAGCTCATCGGCCGGGTGGTGGACACGATCACCGCCTGGGGGCGCACCGACGGCTACTTCGCCTCCGAGGAGGACGCCCAGACCTTCCACGCCGAGCTCAAGCACATCCTCCTCTACCAGTACGCCTGCTTCAACTCGCCGGTCTGGTTCAACGTCGGCATCGAGACCCGGCCCCAGTGCTCGGCCTGCTTCATCAATGCGGTCTCCGACACCATGGACTCCATCCTCACCCTGGCCCACACCGAGGGGATGCTCTTCAAGTACGGCTCCGGCACCGGCAGCAACCTCTCCAAGCTGCGTTCCGCCCGCGAGCCCCTGGCCGGCGGCGGCACCGCCTCGGGCCCCGTCTCCTTCATGAAGGGGTTCGACGCCTTCGCCGGCGTCATCAAGAGTGGCGGCAAGACCCGCCGGGCCGCCAAGATGGTGATCCTGGACGTGGATCATCCGGACGTCGAAGAGTTCATCAACTGCAAGTCGGTCGAGGAGAAGAAGGCCTGGGCCCTGATCGACGCCGGCTTCCCGGGGGGCTTCAACGTCCCCGGCGGCGCCTACGACTCGATCGCCTACCAGAACGCCAACCACTCCGTGCGGGTGACCGACGACTTCATGAAGGCGGTCCTCTCGGATGGCGAATGGAAGACCCGCGCCCGCGTCGGCGGCCGGACGATGGACACCATCCCGGCCCGCAAGCTCATGAAGGAGATCTCGGACGCTGCCTGGGTGTGCGGCGACCCCGGAATGCAGTACGACACCACGATCAACGACTGGCACACCTGCGCCAACACGGACCGGATCTACGCCAGCAATCCCTGCAGCGAGTACATGTTCCTCGACGACACCGCCTGCAACCTCGCGTCGCTCAACCTGATGCGCTTCTTCGACGCCGACAAGGGGTTCGACGTCGAGAGCTTCAAGCACGCCTGCGAGGTGGTGATCTCCGGCATGGAGGTCATCGTCGGCAACGCCAGCTATCCGACGCCGAAGATCGAAGAAAATTCGCATAAATTCCGGCCGCTGGGGATCGGCTACGCCAACCTCGGCGCCCTGCTGATGGCGCGTGGCCTTCCCTACGACTCCGACGCGGGGCGCGACTACGCGGCGGCGATCACCGCCCTGATGTCCGGCGCCTCCTATGCCCAGTCGGCGCGCGTCGCCGAGGCCATCGGGCCGTTCGAGGAGTACGAGAAGAACCATGGGCCGATGCTGCGGGTGATGCGCAAGCACCGCGACGAGGTCAAGAAGATCGATGCCGCCCACGTGCCCATGGACCTCCTCCAGGCCGCCAAGCGCTCGTGGGACGAGGTGGTCCTCCTCGGCGACGAGCACGGCCTGCGCAACAGCCAGATCTCCGTGCTCGCCCCCACCGGCACGATCGCCTTCATGATGGATTGCGACACCACCGGCGTCGAGCCGGACATCGCCCTCGTCAAGTACAAGAAGCTGGTCGGCGGCGGCATGATCAAGATCGTCAACAACACCGTGCCCGCGGCCTTGAAGCGCCTGGGCTACGACAAGGACGAGATCCGCGCCATCGTCGAGCACATCGACGAGAACGACACCATCGAGGGCGCCCCCTACCTGAAGGAAGAGCACCTGCCGGTCTTCGACTGCGCCTTCAAGCCGGCGCAGGGGAGCCGCTCCATCCACTACATGGGGCACCTGAAGATGCTGGCCGCCGTGCAGCCGTTCATCTCGGGCGCCATCAGCAAGACGATCAACATGCCCGAGGAGTCGACCTCCGAGGACATCATGCAGGCCTACGTCGAGGGCTGGCAGATGGGCCTCAAGGCGGTCGCCATCTACCGCGACAACTGCAAGCGCAGCCAGCCGCTCTCGACCAAGAAGGAGAATAAGGAAGAGGTGGCGATCGTGCCGCTCCAGGAGCGGCGGGCGGTGCGGCGGAAGCTGCCGGACGAGCGGCGGTCGATCACCCACAAGTTCTCGATCAACGAGTTCGAGGGCTACGTCACCGTGGGTCTGTATGAGGACGGCCAGCCGGGCGAGATCTTCCTGGTGATGGCGAAGCAGGGCTCGACCATCTCGGGCCTGATGGACTCCTTCGCCACGGCGATCTCGATCGCGCTCCAGTACGGGGTGCCGCTGCAGACGCTGGTCGACAAGTTCAGCCACACGCGCTTCGAGCCCTCGGGCTTCACCAAGCATCCGGAGATCCCGATCGCCAAGTCGATCACGGACTACATCTTCCGCTGGCTGGCCTCGAAGTTCCTCTCCCGCGAGGACAAGATCGCGGCCGGCGTGGTGCTGCGCGAGGACCTCGCCGGAGACCATCTCCCGGCCTCGATGCCCCTCCTCGGCGGCGGCCGTCTCGACACCGTGGCCCAGGCCGTCCAGGAGGTCCAGGTGAAGACCACCTTCCTCTACCAGCAGGACGCCCCGAGCTGCCACGACTGCGGATCGATCATGGTGCGGAACGGGAGCTGCTAC
Organism: Thermoanaerobaculia bacterium; assembly: GCA_036497345.1. GTDB lineage: Bacteria > Acidobacteriota > Thermoanaerobaculia > Multivoradales > UBA5704 > DATARR01. The sequence goes on along the minus strand of DASXJP010000093.1, from coordinate 37,745 downwards.
AAGTGCTTGAACTGCGGGTCGACGAGCGGGTGCAGTTAGGATCAACCTTTCAGGTTTAATATAGGGGCGGGGGAAAATCCCCGCCCGAATTATTTCCATTTAGATTCAGCCGTCTGCCCTCCGATTCGCTGCCTGTCCCGCCGGACCGCGAATCTCAGTCCTCTGTCTCTCCCTCCACGCCCACTCGATTCCCGCCTCGCCCCATCGCTTCCACGGTCTTGCCCACCGGAATTCTGGTCCTGCCCACTGCTATTGCGGTCGGCCCCAAGAGAGGGCGGTGCTTGCCCTCTGGTTCTCTCGTTCTGCCCTCTCTTGGGGCCGACCGCAATAGCAGTGGGCAGGACCGGAGAAAGAGAGGGCGCATGCGCCCCACCAGTGGGCGCTGCCGGAGAACGAGAGGGGCCGACCGGCGAAGCAGTGGGCAATACCTCCCCTCGGCTGGGCAGAGACGCGGGAGCAGTGGGCACGACCTGAGAAAGAGAGGGGAGGACGCGCCCATTGGAGGGCGGCATCCGGGAAGCGGTGGGGCCGCTGGGATTTTCGCCGCCCCGTCTCCTGTTTCCGCCCTCGGGCTCCCCCGGCTTCCGGGGGCGGGCCGCCATCCTTTATCCTTGTGAGGCCATGATGATCAACACCTTCTCCCACGTGCTTCGTTCCCGGCGCCCGGTCCTGGCGGCGGCCGTTTTCATCTCCCTCCTCCTGCTGAGCTGCAAGGACGGCGCGACCGCCGGCAAGGGGGCGGCGGCCGGCAAGCCCCCGGCTCCCGGCACGAAGGTCGACTTCCAGTTGCCGTCGGTGGACGGCCGCACGCTGGGGCCCCGGAGCTTCCCCGGCCAGGTGGTGGTGGTCGACTTCTGGGCCACCTGGTGCCTGCCGTGCCGGCTCCAGGCGCAGATCCTCGAGCCCGTCTATCGCGACTACAAGGGGCGCGGCGTCCAGTTCCTGGCCGCTAACGTGGGGGAGACTCCGGACGAGGTGAAGAAGTTCCTCAAGGAGAAGCCGTTCCCCTATCCCGTGCTGCTCGACTCGGATCAGCAGACCGCCAGCAAGCTCGGCGTCTTCGCCCTTCCCACCCTGCTGGTGGTCGACAAAAAGGGGAACGTCTCCTACATCCAGTCCGGCATCGCGGACGGCGACACCCTGCGCCAGCTCATCAAGAAGGCCGGCTCGTAAGCCGGCGTCCTGCCCGCGGCGGCGGTCTGTATCCCTGGAAGACCGTCGCCCTGAGATATAGATCCTCCTCCCTTCCTTCCAGTTCTTCATTTCTTTAAGTCATTGGTCCTCCGGGAGAGACGAAATGTTTCTCCCGGAGAGGTCACCTGTGGTAGAAATGGATCGACCCCTCGAAACGTGAGATCGGGCCGTGGCATCCCCACGGCAGGGAGGATCAATGCGCGGACTGGTGATTTTTCTGCTGGTGGCCGGAGCCCTGTTCTGGGCGGGCAAGGACTTCATGAAGAAAAAGCTGGACGGCCTGACGATGGAGACGCTGGCTTCCGGGTCCCCCGAGGCCGCGGCGCAGGATCGGGTCAAGAAGATCCTCGAGGGCTTGAAGAAGGACGGGGACGGCAACAGCCTCGCCTTCCAGGCCGCCATCTGCCAGTGGGACTCAGGCCTCGACGCGATCCAGGACCAGGGCGAATTCGAGCAGGCCTACGACCACTTCTCCGACTGGCGCGACGAATTCGACATCAACCACCGGAAGATCTCGGGCTATGAGATCACCAAGGTGGAGCTCGTGCAGGAGAGCCCGCCGGTGGCGATGGTCTCCGGCACCATCGAAGGGCGGAAGTTCAAGATGAGGGTGCCGGACAAGCGCCGGGTGTCGTGGGAGCGGGAGGGCTGAGGCGGCGTAGGGGCGGCCCTGTGTGGCCGCCCCATCAGGCTTCCCTAGTCCAGCACCACCAGCGCGACGCGGCGGTTCTGGGCGCGCCCCTCGCGGGTCTTGTTGTCCGCGACCGGCGAAGTCTTGCCGTACGAGATGACGTTGATGCGGTGCAGGGGAAAATTCTGGCTCTGGTTGAGGTAGCGGCGGACGGACTCGGCGCGCAGCAGGCCGAGCTCCTCGTTGTACTTCGCCGAGCCGACGCTGTCCGTGTGCCCTTGGATCTCGACGTAGACGTTCTTGTTCTCCTGCTTGATCTTGGAGGCGAAGTCGTCGAGGGCGGCCTTGGCCTCGGGGGAGAGGTCGGAGGTGTCGAAGCCGAACTTCACCTTTTCGTCGGTGAGCACGGTCTCATAGAGGAACTTCCCCTCGGCGAGCTTGCCCGCCTCCTGGGCGCGGCGCAGCGCGTCCTGGGCGGTCTGCGAGATCTGGCCCATCTGCTGCTCGTGGGCGGCGAGGGTCTGATCGTGCTTGTTGAGCCGGGTCTGGCTCTCTTCGACCTGCCCCTGGACCTCGTCGACCCGGGTGTTGACCGCGCCGGTCTCCTCTTTGACGTACTTCTTGGTCGCGCAGCCGGTAGTGCCGATGAGGGCGGCGACCAGCGAGACGGAAATCATCCACGGCTTCATGCTCATAGTGTTTCTCCCTTGGCTCGGGGGCCCCGTTCCTGGAAGGGAACGGGGGCCTCGGTTGCGGTTCAGCCACCCGCGCGGGTTCCCGCGGGTGGGGTTCCCTTGTAGCCGCGCCGGAAGACCACGGCCTGACGGTCGCGACTCTTCTTGACCTCGACCGTGAGGGAGCGGAGCTTGACCGCCCCGTCCCCGGTCGAGAATCCCAGCACGTACTGATGCCTGACGTCTTCGAGGATCTCCGCCAAAGCCTTCTGGAGGTCCTCGTGCTTCGTGATCGGGTAGTACCGCCCGCCGGTGACGGCCGCGAGCAGGCTGAGCACGTCGGCGTAGCGGTAGAGCTTCTTGCCGGCCTGGTTCAGCTCATAGGGATCGCCCGAGCCCAGCCCCAGCACGTAGGTGGGAAGCTGCGCCTGCTGGACGATCGCCCGTGCCTGCTCAGGGCTGAGACGGCTGGCGTTGTCCACACCGTCGGTGATCAGGAGGGCGAACCGCTTGGGGTTGCGTCCCTCCAGGGAAATCTCGGGGATGCGGGCCACGGCGTCGTGGAGAGCGGTGGTGCCGTAGGCCTCCCAGTGCTCGCTCGCCTCGCGCAGGGCCCCCTGGTTCTTGGTGAAGGGTACCTCAACATCGAATTGACCGCCAGCGAAGGTGGCGATGGCGAGCTCGTCGCCCGGGAGCGACTTGTCGAGGAAGAAGCGCAGGGCCTCCCGGCTCATCCCCAGCTTGCCGCCGCTCGCCATGCTGCCGGAGAGGTCCTGGAGGAAAATCAGGCTCGCCGGCGCGTCCGAGCGGCGCTCGAAGCTCTCGATGGGCACCGGCTTGCCCTCGACGGTGAGCTGGAAGTCCTTCTTTTCCAGTTTGTTGGCGTAGCCGGCGCCGGAGCGGATCACCACCGGCACGAGCACCAGGCCCACCGAGACCTCGTACGTGAATTCCGGGGCCTGCGGCTGCTGCTGGGCGACAACCGGCCATCCTGGCATCAGCAGACTCGCCGTCAAGGCCAGAAACGCCCCAAGGCGCGGTGCTACTCTCATGGCGCGGCCCGATAGTGCAAGAGCCGGGCCATCGTGAAAAGATGTCTCCCGGGAGGTTCTCATGGCCGACGAGATGATCAACATCCGCAACATCTCAATCAAGTGCGGTAACTGCAACACCTATCAGACCTTGTCCGCCTTCAGCCGGCGGGACGAGTGGAACGTCTACACCTACGAGTGCGAGAACGACATCTGCGACCCCAACGTCACCCGCACCCTCATCGAGGTGCCGCGGGAGCTCGACGCCTTCGCCCGGCGCGACTCCGAATGGCGGGGCGGCGGCAAGCACGGGGAGGTGGGAGATGGGAATCCGGCGGATTGAGGGGGCGGGCGTCATCGCATAGAGACTTTACTATAGATTGTCAATTTGGGTGCCAAGGGCCTCCCTGGCACACCCTGTGCTACTCTGCGCCCGTCGTAACAGGTTTCAGCTCCTTCGCTTCGCTTTCAACCGTTGTTTTCGAGAGGGTACCAATGAAAAAGATCGTCCACGTCGTGGGCACGGGCACGATCGGTGAGCCCCTGCTCGGTCTCTTCACCGACTTCCGGGATCGCATGGGAATCGATGAGGTCACCTTCCACAAGCGGACGCCGCTCGCGTCCGACCGGGCCAAGCTCAACCACCTGATCCAGCGCGGCGCCAAGCTGGCGGTGGACGAGGACGTCCGTTCGGAGTTCGAGAAGCTGGGCCATGAGGTGGGCTTCGAGTCCCGGGAGGCCCTGGAGCGGGCCACGGTGGTCGTCGACTGCACTCCGGCCGGCAATGAGAACAAGGAGAAGTACTACGAGAACCTGACCGGCCCCAAGGGCTTCCTCGCCCAGGGGAGCGAATTCGGCTTCGGCAAGCCCTACGCCCGCGGCATCAACGATGAGACGCTGGTGCCCGGCGAGGACCGCTTCGTCCAGATCGTCTCCTGCAACACCCACAACATCACGACGCTGATCAAGACGCTCGCGCACGAGGACGGCAAGTACAGCCTGCGCAGGGGGACCTTCGTCTGCATGCGGCGGGCGAACGACATCTCGCAGTCGGATTCCTACATCCCGGCCCCCAACGTGGGCAAGCACGACGACCCCGAGTTCGGCACCCACCACGCGCGCGACGCCCATCACGTGTTCGAGACGCTCGACCTGGATCTCGACCTCTTCTCCAGCGCGGTCAAGCTCAACACCCAGTACATGCACTCGATCTGGTTCAATCTCGAGCTCGACCGCGACATCACCCTCGACGAGGTCAAGAAGCGCCTGCGGGAGAACCCCCTGGTGGCACTGACCGACAAGCGGTACGCCAACCTGATCTTCAGCTTCGGCCGCGACCACGGCTACTACGGGCGCATCCTCTCGCAGACCGTGGCGGTGGTGCCGACCCTCACCGTGCGGCGCAAGCGGGAGGTCTACGGCTTCTGCTTCACCCCCCAGGACGGCAACTCGCTGCTCTCCTCGGTGGCGGCGGCCCTCTGGCTGATCGAGCCCGACTGGAAGAGCGTGGAGAGCCGCCTCAGCCCGCTCCGCCGCTGGCTGTACCGGGAGATCTGACCGGCCTTTGCATGCGACCCGTCGAGCTCCGTTTCGGTGACCTCCGCATCGAAGGTTGGTCGCGAGCCGGCGACGACAACTGGTTCCGCGTGCACCCGCCGGGGCTGGCGCTGGACGTGGGCCGGGGCGCGCTGCAGCTCGCGGGCGCGCCGGACGTCTTTCTCACGCACGGCCATCTGGACCACGCGCTGGGGCTCCCCTACGTCCTCTCCCAGCGCTCGCTCCACCGGCTGGTGCACACCCGGGTCTTCTGTCCGGCCGAGATCGTGGAGCCGCTGGGCGCCTTCATCGCCGCGGCGGAGAAGCTGGAGGGGGCCCGGTACCGGTACGATCTCCACCCCCTGGCGCCCGGCGACCGGGTGCCGGTGGGGAAGGGGCTGACCATGGAGGCCTTCGCCGTCGATCACGTGGTGCCGAGTCTCGGCTATCACCTCTGGCGCGGGCGGCGGCGGCTGGCCCCGGCCTTCGTGGGATTGCCGGCGGAGGAGCTGATCGCCCTGCGCGGCCGGGGGGTGGACACCGCGGAGACGGTCGAGGATCTCTGGCTCTCTTATTGCGGCGACACGGGCCCGCGGATCTTCGAGATGGAGCCGCGGATCTTCCGCGGCCGGGTGCTGATGGTGGAGTGCACCTTCCTCGGCGAGGAGCACCGGGACAAGGGGGAGCGCTTCAAGCATCTCCACCTGGGGGACATCGAGCGCCGGGCGACGGATTTCCACAACGAGGCCATCGTCTTGCATCACCTGTCGCGTCGGTTCCGCGTCGAGGATCTGCGGGCCGAGGTCGAGCGGCGCCTGCCGGAGCTGGCGCCGAGGATCCACATTCTGGTAGAGGGGAAAGAAGGATGAGAGGACCCCAAGGGGGCGGACGAAAGCCCGGCGGCGGACGCGGTCCGGGAGGCGGCCGGGGACGGGGACCGGGTAGGCCCGGAGGGCCGGGCCAGCGGCGGGACCGCGGGCCGGAGAGCGGCCGTCCGCCCCGTCCGCCGCGCCAGGACGGGGAGAGCCGCGGGGAACGCCGGCCGCCGTTCCGGGCCGACCGGCGGGATGACCGCCGGGGTCCGCCGCCGCCCGCGCGGCGCGAGGCCTACGATTTCGCCAAGAAAGTCCTCGAGGGGAAGGCGCGCATCGTGCCCCCTGTTCCGCCACCCCCCGTGCCGGCGCCCCCTTCTCCTCCAGGTGCTCGCCTAATCGACGTCACCGAGATCGAGACGCGGATCGAGAAGCTGGTGGCCGGGGGGGACGGGCTCGCCCGGTTCCAGGGGGTGCCGGTCTTCGTCCCCCGCACGGCGCCCGGGGATCTGGTGCGGGTGCGGATCGTCGAGCGCAAGCCGGACTACGGCCGGGGGGAGATCGTCCAGATCCTGGAGCCCGGGCCGGACCGCCGGCCCGATCCCGTCCCGGAGCTCTCGCGCTCCAGCATCTGCGATCTCCAGCACCTGGACGACGACACCCAGACCCGCCTCAAGGTGGCTGCGGTGCGCGAGACGCTGGAGTACCTGGGACACGTCGAGGTCCCCGCGGACGCCGAGGTGATCAAGGGGGAGCCCTGGGGGTACCGCCTGCGCACCCAGGTCCATACGGCGCCCGATCCCGCGACCGGCGGCATTCTCGTGGGGTATCACGCCCGGGGGACGAACGAGCTGATCCCGGTCTCCCGCTGTCCGCTGCTGGTGCCGGATCTGGAGGAGCTGCTGCGCGAGCTGCCCGCCCATCTCGGCGAGGGGGCGCCGCCGCGCATCGACCTCGCGGCGGGGGACGAGGGCGCGGTCACCGTGTCGCCGGTGATCGAAGGCCTGCCGCACGGCGAGGTGTCGACCCAGGTGGGGGACTTCCTCTATGCCTATGACGCCCGCTGCTTCTTCCAGGGCCACCGGGGATTGCTGCCGCGCCTCGTGGAGGTCGCGGTCGGCCCCTGGACGGGGGAGACGGCGGTCGATCTCTACTCCGGGGTCGGCCTGTTCAGCCTGCCGCTGGCGCGGCGCTACGCCCAAGTGACCGCCGTCGAGTCGGACCCGATCAGCTCGCGCTACGCCCGGCTCAACGTGAGGCGGAATCATGGGACCAACGTCGAGACGGTGAGCCAGGTGGTCGAGAGCTGGGTGAGGAAGATGCCCGAGGGGCTGGACCGCGTGATCGTCGATCCTCCCCGCGGCGGCCTCTCGCGCGACGTGCGCAACGCCCTGATGAGCCGTCCGCCCCAGCGGCTGACCTATGTCTCCTGCCACCCCGCCGCCCTCGCCCGCGACCTGCGCACCCTCCAGAAGGTCTACCGCATCGAGAGCTTCGTGTTCTTCGACCTGTTCCCGCAGACGGGGCACATGGAGGTGCTGGTGCAGTTGGTGCGGGGAGAGGGGGCGCCCTGAAAGGGCGACACGGACCAACACGGACGAACAGGGACAGAAAAGGCGCCATCTTTCTCGTCCGTGTAGGGGTCCGTGGTCTGTCCGTGCTCGTCCGTGTTCTTCCCCCACCCCACCGGGCAGTAGCACCTCTCGCCCCCTTCCCTTATAGTTCCCCCCGAATAAGCTTTTAGCCCCAGAGGTCCCCATGCCCCGCCGCTATGAAGCTCCTTCCGGAGCGGTCCAATCCTTTCCCATGCGGCTCGGTACCGCGTTGCGGGCCTCCCTGCGCCACGGCTACTCCACGAAAGACCTGCGGTCGGACCTGCTGGCCGGCGTCGTGGTGGGGATCGTGGCCCTGCCGCTTTCCATGGCTCTGGCGGTGGCGTCCGGGGTGGCGCCCCAGCACGGCCTCTATACCGCCATCGTGGCCGGCGCGGTGATCGCGGCCCTGGGCGGATCGATGGTCCAGGTGTGCGGTCCCACGGCGGCGTTCGTGGTGCTGCTGGCGCCGATCTCGGCCCGGTTCGGCCTCGGTGGGCTGATCCTGGCGGGGCTCATGGCCGGCATCCTGCTGGTGATCATGGGCGCGGCGCGGCTCGGCGGGCTGATCCAGTTCGTCCCCTACCCGGTGACCACGGGATTCACGGCCGGCATCGCCGTGGTCATCGCCACCCTCCAGCTCAAGGACTTCCTCGGGCTCACGGTGGCGAAGATGCCCGAGCACTATCTGGAAAAGGTGGGCGCCTTGGCCCAGGCCCTGCCTACCCTGCGCTGGCCGGACCTGGCGATCGGCCTCTTCACGCTGGCCATCCTCATCCTCTGGCCGCGAGTCACCCGCAAGGTGCCGGGGCCGCTGATCGCCCTGGGTCTCGGTGGAATCCTGGCCGCGCTGCTCTCCCATTGGGTGCCCGGCTTCGAGGTGGCCACCATCCTCAGCCGGTTCAAGGACGGCATCCCGCAGCTCCCACCGCAACCGGTGCTGCCGTGGAACCTGCCGGGGCCGGACGGCAAGCCTCTCGTCCTCTCCTTCGGGCTGATCCGCGAGCTGGTCCCCTCGGCGTTCGCCATCGCCATGCTGGGCGCGATCGAGTCGCTCCTCTCGGCCGTGGTGGCGGACGGCATGACGGGCGGCTCGCACGATCCGGACGCCGAGTTGGTGGCCCAGGGGGTGGGGAACATCGTGGCCCCCTTTTTCGGCGGCATCGCGGCCACCGGCGCCCTGGCCCGCACGGCGACCAACATCCGCTCGGGGGCGCGCTCGCCGCTGGCCGCGATCTTCCATGCCCTGTTCGTGCTGCTGGCGGTGCTGCTCCTGGCGCCCGTCCTCAACTACCTGCCCATGTCCTCGCTCGCCGCGCTGCTGCTGATCGTGGCCTGGAACATGAGCGAGGTGAAGCACTTCGCTCATGCCGTGCGGGTGGCGCCGCGGAGCGACGTGATCGTGCTCCTCACCTGCTTCGGCCTGACGGTGGTCTTCGACATGGTGATCTCGGTGACGGTGGGGGTGCTGCTGGCGGCCCTCCTCTTCATGCGCCGGATGGCCGAGGTCTCGAATATCCGCCTGGTGGATCAGCACCCGATCGCCACCGAGGGGATGCCCCGGGACGTGCTGATCTACGAGGTGGCGGGTCCCCTCTTCTTCGGCGCGGCGCAGAAGGCGATGAGCGCGCTCCAGCGGGTACCCACGGGGATCAAGGTCGTGGTGCTCGACCTCGCCTCGGTGCCGGCGATGGACGCCACGGGCCTGGTGAGCCTGGAGTCGACTGTCTCGCGCCTGCACCAGCTCGGCATGTTCGTGGTCCTGGGAGGGGTCCAGGGGCAGCCGCTGCGGGTGCTCGCCAAGTCCGGAATCCGCGAGCACCGGGACCGCATCGCCGTCCACCACTCCATGGAGAAGGCCCTCTCAGTGGCCCGGGAAAGGTCGGCGATGGCCGCGGGCGGGCGGATCGTGGCGAGCCGGCTGGAGGGGACGGGGGCGTAGGACCGGTAAAGCGGTATAATAGCCGCTGGACCATGATTACCGGCCGAAGCGCCCGACTACCGCTGCCTCACTACATCCGCCAGCCGCTTGGCGCCTTTTCGTGTTCTGGTCGAGCCGAGCGCGAGCAGGAAAATCAAGATTCTTGGACGTGATTATGTCCCTGCGGTGATTTGGTCCACATTTAATATTGGAGGTAGGCTATGAGCCATGACGTTTTTATAAGTCATTCATCAGAGGACCGCTCCAAGGCAGTTGCTGTGTGTTCAGCCCTAGAGTCGCGCAGAATTCAATGCTGGATTTCATCGCGCGACATCCTGCCAGGAGCTGACTGGGGAGAGGCAATCATTAATGCCATCGCTGAGAGTCGTTTAATGATCCTAGTACTTTCCAGGAACGCTAATAAATCAAAGCAAATTAAGAAAGAAGTCGAGCGTGCTGTTGACAAGGGTGTCGTCGTTGTTCCTCTCCGCATTGAGGATGTCACTACCGCGGGCTCGCTTGAATATTTTTTGGGTACACAGCAGCGGATTGATGCGTTTGCGTTACCATTCGAGAGGCATTTAGATCAAATTAGCCAGAGCATAAAGGCTGCTCTAGATAAGCTGGAAATACATGCCAAGCAAGAGCAGATAGTCGAAGCAGTAGCTCCGAAGCAGAAGGCGGGAAGCATTCCAATTCAAGTTTATTCTCTGGAAGAAGTTGAGGAACTCTCGAAGAATGAAGATATATTGCTTATAACGTTTTATGCAGAGCCAGGATTTGGAGAGAATAACGCAAGGAAGAAGCTTAAACAAAATATTTTCCCGGCAATTTTTAGATTTTTGTGGCCAAATATGGATAGTATAGCAATACGCTATGCGCGAGCAAGAGGTCCTTTCCTTCGTACTCCAATTGGCAAGCAGTTAGACAAATTAGGCTTTGAAGTATTGGGAGCTTTTTTATTCAGAGATGGGAAAATTGTTAGATATAGCAACGTATCTTCAGATAGTGTAGGTAGTAGACGTGACGACGAATACATTGCAGCTGCTCAGAGTGTCCTTTTCGATTTCAAAAAACAAACGTGAGATTTTCTGCCGAGGCTACACTGGTGCTCGGGCCCAAAGTGTACCTTCTTGTGCCCAAGGTGGCTGGCGGCGGAGCGCTCCGTGCTGGAGTCTCAGCTCGAGGAGAGGCTCGCTCAGTCTGGATGGGAGGACCGGGCGGCCGCTGTCGTGATCTCTCCGGAGCTTGAAAATTGGGTCTGGAGCGACTCGCCTCACGTGGAGAGGGTTCTGGGCTGGGAGAGAGGCTCGGCTCCCTTACGGGGCTGGCTTCAGGAGAAAGGTCTTCTGGAAGCGGGAGTCGCCAAGCCGGCCAGACCGAAGGAAGCCGTCGAGCTGGCTTTGTGGACCGTCCGCAAGCCACGATCTTCGGCCATCTACTTCGAGCTGGCCCAGAACGTCAGCACCGACCGCTGCACCGATCCCGCGTTCCTGAAGTTGAGGCGATGTCTGTGCGAGTGGTTCCCGGCTCCTGCCTAGGGAGGTAGAGCGGCGGGATGGCCCGCCGCTCCTCAACGATTCAGCAGTTGGTGGCGCAACCCGAATCGATCTCGTGGGTGTTGCCGATCGTGCAGGTGTTCGTGCCGCAGCCGCAGCTCCCCGTGCCGCAACCACAGCTATTGGTGCCGCATCCGACGGTACAGGCGCAGCCGGTCTGGAATTCGTGGGTGTTCGCCCCGCCGACGGCCTGCGCGAGGCTCATCCGTCCCAGGTTGTGGAGCGTCTCGCGGCTCAGGGTCAGTTTCTTCGCCCTTTTCTTCATGATGTCTCTCCCTTGGGTCGATATCTTCAAGGTATATAACCTCGGAGATCTGCAAAGTTAGCACATGAAATTCGAATTCGCCAATGCGCGCGGTCGGTTTCCTCTCGCCCGCGCCCGGTGTCCAAAGAGGTAGGATGGGCACTCTACGGACAGCAGTCTCGACGAGCACCTGGGGAGGCGGTTTGCGGAACCGGGCCGAGGCAGGAGAGGAAGGGCGGCTGCTGGCCGCCCTGGCGGCCGGGGACCGCCAGGCCGCCGAGCGGCTGGTGGAGCGGACCTACCGCGGGGTCTTCGCCCTGCTGCGCCGGCTGTGCGGCGATCCCGATCTGGCGGCGGACCTCACGCAGGACACCTACCGCAAGGCCTGGGACGCGCTGCCGGGGTTCGACGGGCGGTCGCAGTTTTCGACCTGGCTGTTCCGCATCGCCTACACCACCTTCCTGAACCATCTGCGCCGGCCCCGGCGTCTCGTGCCGCTGGAAGAGAAGCACGAGGCCGCCGTTCCGGACCCCGCGCCCGCCGCCGACGAGGTGGTGGGCCGGGGCTTGGAGGGAGACCGGCTGCGGCGCGCGGTCCTCGCCCTGCCGGAGGATCTGCGCTATACCGTTACCGCCGTCTTCTGGGGGGAGCTGCCCGTCAAGGAGATCGCGCGCCAGGAGGGGATCACGACGGTCGCCATCCGCAAGCGTCTCAAGAAGGCGTTCCGGTTGCTGGCGCTGGCCCTGGAGGAGGACGTTCGATGAGCCGCTGGAGCGAGCGCGAGATCGCCCGGAAGCTGGCCGAGCGCGACGAGCTCGAGCCGCCCCCCGGGCTGCTGGAGAAGATCAAGAGCGAGATCCCGCCGATGATCCCGGCCGGGACCGGTGTGCCGGAGATCGATCGGCGGCCGTCCATGCCCCCGCGGCAGCGCTGGCTGATCGCGGCCTCGCTGGTGGCGATGGTCGGCGCCGGCCTGTTCGCCTTGCGCGTCGGGATGGAGGTCCCGCCCGTGGGGGAGACGGCCCGGACCGCCGTGGGCGCGCGCCAACCGGAACCCAGGCGGGTGACCCCTACGCCGCCTCCCGCCGCGCCGCCGCAACGCTCCTTGGCGCAGCCGCTCGTCCAGCCCAGCGAGGCTCCGGCGCCGAAGCCGCTGTCCCGGAAGGATGAGGAGAGGCTCAAGTCGCTGGGCTATGCCGGCTCCGTCGAGGGGAGCTTACAGGGTGGCTCCGCGGGTGGAGCCCTGGCCGGTGAGCCCAGGACCACGCCGGCTGCTCCTCCGGCGGCCGCCGCTCCCGCTCCCCCGGCCGCGATGCCCGAGGCCCAGGCGCCAGCCGAGAAGAAGGAGGCCGCCGCGGAGGCCCCTCTCCTGGACGAGCGGCGGGCCGAGAGGGACCGGATCAACGTGGGCGGCAATGAGGCTGGCCAGCAGAGCCTCTACAAGGGCCCGGGCACCGCCGGCCGGCTGCGGTCTGCTCCGGCTTCCCGGGCCAAGACCGCTGGCGCCGAGCCTCTCTGGCAGGTGCCGTCCGCTCAGGTCACCCTCGAGACGGACGCCGATACGTTCTCCTATGACCTGGCGCGCCGGTCGATCGCCGCGGGCAAGCTGCCCGATCCGGCGGTGGTCCGGATCGGGCAGATCGTGAACGCCTTCGAGGCCGGCGACGCACCGCCGGCGGAGGGGGCATCCACGCCCTTTGTCCATGGGCCGCAATACCGGTTGCTGCGCATCCATCCGGGCGGGGCCGGCCCGGCTCAGGTGACCTTCAACCCCTTGGTGGTGGTCCGTTACCGGTCGATCGGAACCGGCGTCTCGGCGCTCTACGAGATCGAGCTGCGGCCCGATGTGTCCCCTCAGGATGCCCTGATGGCGGTGCTGCACCAGGGAAATCAGGGGAAGGCCGTGACCGCCGGCGACCTCGCCTCTTCCTGGAGCCAGGCCTCGCCGGGCTTCCGGCTGGCGGCCCTGGCGGCCGAATTCGCCGAGATCCTGAAGGGCTCGCCGGTGGATTCTTCGGCCCTCCACCGCCTGTCGGCGGAGATCGGCAAGCTCCCGAAGAGCGCCAAGGCAGCCGAGCTGGCGGAGTTGGTGGAGAAGGCGGGGCGGATCGAGCAGAGGCGGTAGCCACGAAAGTAGAGCCAGGGGTGCAGACGGAAGGCTCTCTATTCCGAGTCGATCGTCGTGACTTTGATCTGCGTCAGCCGGTGGATAGGCCTGCTTCGTCTTTCGGTGGTGATGAGCTCCGCTGCGTTGGTGGCCAGGGCTGCCGCCCCATGGAGGGCGTCCAGCGCCGAAAGACCCCGTTCTTGTGCCAGGGAGAGAGCGCTCTCGACAAGGATGACTCCCGGCTCGACCCAATGGTCGACGCTGCGGAAATAGTCCTCGTAAAACGAAACTTCCTCCGTCCGTCCGTGGAACAAGGCTTTGGGCAGAACCTCCAGCCTCACGAAGGGGCTCGAAGCGAACGAGCGGTCTGGGTCATCGAGGACGCTAAGGGCACGATGCGCCAAGTCCGTGCTACCGCGAAAAGCCGCGATCAGGACTCCGGCATCGATGAAGGTAATTTTCAACGCGAGGACCCGGTCATCTCGCCCCGCCGCTCCGCCACTTCGCGCTCCAGATCCTCCCGGTCCAGCAGAGGCTCCCCGGATTCCACGATCCGCTTACGGATCTCCCAGAGCCTGCGGCCCAGTGGAGTCCGTGGGTGGAATTCCTCTTCCGGAGGGTTCGAGAGTATCGAGGGCTGCTTCCTGGGGGTCGCCATGGCAAAGGCTATTTTACTCCATATCCGAATCTCGCGCCACCTGTCTTCCTGGCGGATGTCGTAGAAACGCAACGAGCCGGTCATCCATGCCCCGGGGACCTACCCCCCGCCCCCCTTCCTCTCTCCCGCCGTCCGGATCTGCTCCTTGAGCAGCTCCGTCTCCCGTTCGAGCTGCTCGACGCGGTCGCGGAGGGCCTGGTCTTCCTTCTCCTTGGACTGGCTGGCGAGGATCTTCTGGACCGCCTTTTCGGCGTTGCGCTGCTGGCGGCCTTCCGCCTCCAGGCGGGCCCGGTGCTCGATGGCGGGGATGGCGGCGGGATCGCCGAGATCGCCGAGCCGGCGGTAGGCGCTCTCACGCAGGGAGTAGTAGGGGTCGTCGAGATAGCCTTCGAGGATCTTGCGCACCTCGTCACGACGGTGATGGTCGTGCCTGGCGATGGTGACCAGGGCCTGGAGGGCCTCGGAGCGGCTGGCGATCGGGGCGCCGTACCTCGCCAGCTTCTGGGCCGGCTCCCAGGCGCGGCCGGGAGCGAGCTCGGCCAGCGCCCGGATCGCGTTGCCGCGGACCGTCTCGCGGTAGCTCCCCTGGTCGAGCGCGGCGAGGAGGATGGGGACGACCTGGTCGCGATGCTTCTCGAAAGAGCCGAGCGCGGTGGCCGCCGCTCCCCGGGCCGCGTAGCTGTCGTCGGTCTCCAGGGCGTGCCGGAGGAGGGGGATCAGCTCGGCGTGCTCGGGGAACGAGCCCAGGGATTCGAGGTCTCGCGACCGCACGCGGCTGTCCGGGTCCGCGAGGCCGGCGCGGAGGGCTTCCAGAGAGGAGCCCTGCCGGATCTTGCCCAGGGCCTGGGCCGCCTCCTGGCGGGCGCCGTAGAAGGGCTCCTCGCGGAGGGCCCGGCCGAGCGCCGCCACGGCCTCGTCGCCGCCGAGGTCGCCCAGCGCGCGGATCGCCTCCAGCTTCGCCGGCAGGGGCTGGGAGGCGGTGAGCTGGATCACCCACTCGGCGGCCGGCTTGGCGAAGTCGACCGTCTTCAGGATCCACCCCTCCGGATCGAGCGCCACCGTACGCGGGCGCTCGTCGCTCGGGAGATAGAGGTCCTGGAAGTCGCGCGCCGCCACGGGGAGGCTGCGGACCACCGTCTCCCGCTCACCCACCAGCGCGACCTCCAATGGGAAGGAGAAGAGCCCGGTCTTCTGGGTCTGCCGGATCTCCAGGTGCACTTGCCGGGTCTCCGGCTGGTAGTCCCACTTGACCTTGAGCGCGGGGTGGCCGGCGCCGTAGACGTACTGGTCGAAGACGGCGCCGAGGGAGATCCCGGTGGCCTTCTCCAGGGCGTCCTGGAGGTCGGCCGTGGTCACCGTCTGCCCGGCGAAGCGCTCGACGTAGGCGTGGATCCCCCTGGACCACCCCTCCTCGCCGAGGAGGTGGTGGATCACGTGGAGCACCAGCGCCCCCTTGTTGTAGGTGTGGCGGTCGAACATGTCGACGGGATCGGCGTAGCGCCGGGTGACGATCGGCCGCTGGTACTCCCGCTCGGCCTCGCGGAGATAGGCGCTCCGGAGGTCATCCATTTCCCACGCGAACGCGTCCTCGCCGTGGGCGTGGCGCAGGTAGAGGGCCGTGAAGTAGTCGGCGAACCCCTCGTTGAGCCAGGCGTTCGACCAGTCCTCGCAGGTGATGAGGTCCCCGAACCACTGGTGGGCCGTCTCGTGGGCGACCAGCCCCTCGCTCGGGTGGTCGGTCTCGGCCCGGGCGTCGTGCAGGGCGCTCGCGGTCTGGGTGGTGGCGGAGATGTTCTCCTCGCCTCCCCACATGAAGTCGACCACCGCCGACTGGGCGTACTTGGCGTAGGGGTAGGGGCGGCCCGTGGCCTGGGAGAAGAATTCCAGGATCTTGGGCGTGTCGCCGAAGGAGCGGCGGGCGGTGGCCTCGTCGGTGCCGGGGGGGACGTAGTACTCGACCGGGATGCCCCGCCAGGTGTCGGCCACCCTCGTGAAGTCGCCGATCGCCACGGAGACCAGATAGGTCGAGTGGGGGACATCCATGCGCCAGTGCCAGGTGCGCCGGCCGTCCGGCTGGTCGGTCACCTCCAGCAGCTTGCCGTTGCTGACCACCATGAGCGGACGCTTGACGGTGGCGACCATCTCGGTGGTGGTGCGGTCGTTCGGAGAGTCCCAGCTCGGGAACCAGAAGCGGTTGAGGTCGGCCTCCCCCTGGGACCAGATCTGGCGGGGCTTGTTGGGATAGCCGCGGTCGGGGCCCACGAAATAGAGGCCGGCCTGGGGGTGGGCGGAGTAGTCGACCGCCACCTCCAGGCGGTCCTGCGGGCCGTAGCCGCGGTCCAGCCGCACGGTCAGGGTCTGGGCTTGGGGGTCGAGGGTGAAGGGGCGCTCGGCGCCGTTGACGCGCACCTTCCGGACCTCCAGCCCGGCGGCGGAGAGAACCAGCGAATCGACTCCCGGCAGGAGGGGGACGAGAGTGTTGGTGGCGGTGCCGGCGACGCTGCGGGCATCCCAGTCGAAGGCGAGGTCGAGGCGCAGGTGCTGGAGATCGTACTGCCGCGTGGGCATGTAGCGCGCGGGCGTGCCCTCGGGCGCGAAATCTCGCGGCTCGGTCCGGCCCGGGAGGGCCGTGGCGAGGAACAGGAGGAGCGAGGAGGCGAGCACCGTCCGGACACGCTGAGCGCTGGATCGCATGGGATTCCCCCTTCCAAAACGCCGGTTATGTTACAACTCCGCCTGGAGCTCTCCGCATACAATCCGCCCCATGGCTCGCTATCGGATGGTCCTCGCCAAGGAAGACTTCAAGTTCTCCTCCGCCCATTTCACCCTCTTTGCCAACGGCCGCGCCGAGCTGCTCCACGGCCACAACTACCGGGTCCGGGTGGCGCTCGCCGGCGGGGACCTCGACAGCGAGGGGCTCCTGGTGGACATCGAGAGCTTCAAGCGGGCCCTGCGCGCCCTTTGCGCCGGGCTGGACAGCCGGATGTTGATCCCCGGCGAGAGCCCGCGCCTGCAATGGCTCCGGGAAGGGGACGCGATCGTCGTCAGCTTCGGCGAGCGGGACTACCGCTTCCCGGCCGCGGACACCCTGGTGCTCCCGCTCGCCAACACCTCGATCGAGCTGCTGGCCCGCATGCTCTGGCACGACCTCGCCCCCCACCTCGCGGGATCGCGGGTGGCTTCCCTCGCCGTGTCGGTGGAGGAGACGGCGGGGCAGGAGTGCTGGTATGAGGAGGAGCTTTCTACCCCGGCCCAGGAGTGAGGGACCGCCCCTTCCAGCTCATCGTCCGCTTCCGTTTCCGATCCAAGATTCCCAGCGCCAGCACCCCCGCCAGCACCAGCGCGTCCAGCGGGTACAGCAGCCCATAGGCGGGCCGGTGGCCGCTGCCGGAGCGCAGGAGGATCGAGGCGGCGGCGCCGGCGGTCCACAGGAGCGCGGCCTCCACCCAGCGGCCGGTGAGGAGCGCCGCGGCCAGGGCCAGCGCGGGGAGGAGGAGGACGGCCAGGACGACGGCCGCCGCCCCCGGGAGATGGCTGAAGAGCGCGCCCAGGTTGCGCCGCCAGCCGCGCGCGGCCTCGCGGAAGCCCCGGTACATGTGGATGCGGAGCCCGGCGGCGCGCAGGAAGCCGGTGCGGAAGCCGTGCTCGCGCAGGCGCGCGGCCAGCGCCACGTCGTCGATCGGCGCGGCGCGCACGGTCGCGAAGCCGCCGCTCGCCTCCCAGGCCTCCCGGCGCAGGAGGATGAATTGGCCGTTGGCGACCGCCGGACCCGCGCCGTCCGCCGCCGCCTCCCAGTCGCCGAGGAAGGCGTCGAGCAGGGCGAAGACCGGCGGGACCAGGAGATTCTCCCCCAGGCCGCGCGCCTCCTGAAGGCCTGCCAGGGAGACCGCGTCCAGCCGCCGCGCCGCCGCCGCGGCGTGGGCCCGCGCCAGCAGATCCGGAGCGTGACGGGTGTCGGCGTCGGTCGAGAGGAGCCAGGGGGTCTCGATCCCCCGCGATCCCACCCAGAGCGCGTGGACCTTGCCCGGCCACCCCGCGGGGAGGGGACCGGCGGCGAGGAGCTCCAGGCGGGGCTCGGCCGCGGCCCGCGCCGCCACCAGGCCGGCGGTGCCGTCGGTCGAGCCGTCGTCGATCACCCGCGCGCGGGGGGCCGTCGTCTGCGCCAGCAGCGTCGCCACGCAGTCCTCCACGTTGAGGCGCTCGTCGCGCACGGGCAGCAGGACGGTGGTCTCCGGAGGGTGGGGGAGGGGCGGCGGGAGGGCCGGAGCCCGCCGGCGCCGCTCCTCCGTCCCCAGCGCCAGCCCGAGGAGGCCGGCGCCGAGGAGGAAGGAGAGGAAAAGGGCGGGGCTCACGCGCGGGGGATCAGGCGGAGAGCCGCTGCTGCAGCTCCTGCTCGACCTCGCCGGGTTGCGGGAAACGCCCCAGCTTCTTCTTGGAGAAGATCAGGTCGTTGCCATGGGTGATCTCGAAGACTCCACCACTGCCGCGGATCAGCGCTGGGGAGATGCCGAGCTTCCGCTCGATCTCGGCCGCCAGACTGGCGGCCCGGGGATAGTAGCCTCAGCTCGTGCAGTACTCGATGGAGACAGGGCTCGTCGGGGGCATGCATCCTCCTTTCGTGGGCCATTCTATCAGCCTGCGGGGTGCCCCTTTTCTCCCCCTTTCCTCCAGAGAGGAATCAAATGGCGGAAAGCTCTGTTACGGGGAGTAAAGGTGCGCCCCGCGCCCCAAGCGGGACAGGACGCGCGAAAAAAATTTTCCGGAGACTGGATTTTGCTTGTGGCCCTGAGTATAATCGAGATTGTTCAACATCGCTGTAAGCATGGCACGGGGGCAGGGATCTTAGGGGAGCTTGCATTCCGTCCGGCGGGTGCACCGCCGGAGGGTGTAAGGAAGTATATATACTATGAAACGTGGAGGTAAGAAAATGAAAGGTGAGGCGCCGAACATGTCATCGAAAGAAATGGCCCAGATCCGGCAGAACCTTGAGGGGACGCCGGACATCGAGGAGGCGGCGGAGCTGATGAACCTCGCCGGGAATTCCACCCGGCTCAAGCTCCTCTACCTGCTCGAGAACATGAAGGAGCTCTGCGTGTGCGATCTCGCGGAGATGCTCGGGGTTTCGGTCTCGGCCGTGTCCCAGCACCTGGCGAAGCTGAAGGCCTACGGGCTGGTGGCTCCGCGCCGCGACGCCCAGACGATCTACTACCGTCTGACGGACCACGAGTTCAACGGCAAGCTGCGCGACAACTTCTTCAAGCAGTTCCAGGTCTGAGCACCGCGACGCCAGATCTGTTCTCGAAGGCGGCCGGGGTCTCCCCGGCCGTTTTCCTTTTCAGGCCAGGAAGGCGAGGGCCAGCCGGGCGCAGGCGTCCACCGTGCGCGCCGCCGCCTCCGGCTCCGCCCGGTCGAAGCTCAGGGCGGAGAAGGTGAGGGCCGCCGGCGGAGGGAGCGCCTCCCGGCAGCGCAGGAGGTCGGCCAGCCGCGCGCCGTCCGGCTCCGGGAAGCCCACGGCGGGGGCGTCCCGCGGATCGAGCCCGTCCACGTCCACGTGCAGATAGAGGGAGCGCCCCGCGGCGCAGCGCCGGAGCCGCTCCCGGGCTTCCTCCCCGGCGATCCCCGCCGGCGGAACGCGGGGAATCCCCAGACGCTGGAGGTTGCCGGTCTCCTCCGGGTCGAAGCTCCGGCCGGCCAGGTGGACCGCGGCGCCGCGATCGAGAGGTCTCAGGCCCGCCCCCTCCCGGACCTCCGGCAGGCTCATCCCGCAGAGCGCCGCCAGGGCCATGCCGTCCCAATAGCCGCTGGGCGAGGTCTCCGGCGTGTTGCAGTCGCCGTGCGCGTCGATCCAGACGGCGGCCACCTCGCTCCCGCGCCGCTGGAGCCCGGCCACCGCGCCCAGGCTCGCCAGGCAGCCGCCGGAGAGGATCAGGGGGAAGCGCCCGGCCGCGCCGGCCCGCTCCACGCCGGCGGCGATGCCGCGGGCGATCCCGACGACCGTCTGGAGCCTGTCCGCGTCCGCGGGCGCCGCGATCTCCGTGACCCGGACCTCCCAGCCCGCCTCCCGGAGCCGTTCGGGGAGCCCGTTCTCCAGCAGGCCGCGCGCCCCCCGGGCCATGGGGGTGTCCGGACGCTCGACGTCGTAGGGGACGAGCAGAATCTCGATCGTCTTGTCGCTCATGGGGAGCCCCATGCTACCGCGCTCGGGTAGAATCCGCGGCGGCGACGATTCGAAGGGAGGGATTCAGGAATGAGCCAGCATCCGCGTCCGAAGCTCACCTACCTCGGCCATGCCACGATCCTCTGCGAGCTCCCCGGCGGGGAGACGGTGCTGATCGACCCCTGGGTGCGGAACAATCCCGCCTGCCCCAAGGAGCTGAAGGAGCTCAAGCGGGTCGACGCGATGCTCATCACCCACGCCCACGGCGACCACATGGGGGACGCGGTGGAGATCGCCAGGAAGCACCGCCCGCGGACCGTGGTGGCGAACTACGAGATCTGCAACTGGTTGACCCAGAAGGGGGTCGAGAATTGTTCCGGCATGAACCTGGGGGGGACCCAGGAGGTGCTCGGAATGCAGGTCACCATGGTGCGCGCGGACCACTCCTGCGGCATCTCCGACGGCGACCAGACCCTCTACGGCGGCGTGGCGTCGGGCTACATCGTGCGGCTCTCCGGCGGCTTCACCTTCTATCACGCGGGGGACACGGCGCTGTTCTCGGACATGCAGCTCTTCGGCGAGATGTATCGTCCCGAGCTGGCCTTCCTGCCGATCGGCGACTACTTCACCATGGACCCGCTGCAGGCCGCCCGCGCGGCCCGCTTCCTGGGCGTGCGCAAGGTGATCCCGATCCACTGGGGGACCTTCCCGGTGCTCACCGGCACGCCGGAGCAGCTGGTGAAGGCCCTCGGCGATCACGGGGCCTCCTGCGAGGTCATCGGCCTCAAGCCGGGCGAGAGCTATTAGAAGCGGACCGAGAGGCCCAGGCCGGTGAACCAATTCGGGTGGGGCTGGGCGAGCCCCGTCCCCACCCGGACGTCGAGCTGCAGGTCGTTCGAGAGCAGATAGGCGAGCCCGACGTCGGCGTATTCGGTGGCGGAGCCGTCCGCGCTCTCCTTGCAGAAAGCGTACCCTTCCAGGAAACCGCCGAGCTTCTCGTTGAGCTGGAAGCCGGCCGAGGCGCTGGCGAAGAATTGGTCGAAGCGCTGGTCGCCGTCCGCCAGCCGGGCGCCTCCGAGGTTGCTCTCCAGGGACCAGTTGGCGGGGAGGTCCCAATGGAGCGCCAGCGCGGCCCGGGGCTGCCAGATGTCGGCGGTCAAGGCTTGTGCTCCCACGGGGAGGGTGGTCTGGACGAGCAGGCCCATCGCCGGCACCCCATGGGGGCGGTGCTCCGCCTCGGCGTCGTTGAGCCGGATCTTGACCTCGACGAAGGGGTCCTGGAAGCCCGAGATCCGCCGCTCGCCCATTCCGGGATCGATCCACTGGTAGGAATTCAGCCCGAGCCGCCCTTCCCAACGGTCATTGAAGGCGTAGCGCAGGAGGATCTCCCCCAGGGTCTGCGAGCTCTCCTCCCCCAGGCGGGTGTAGGTGTATCCAGTCTCGATCTGGAGATGCCCCGGCGTCACCAGCGAAGGCCCGTTGGTGAAGTCCGGCCGGTCCGGGTTGATCGGCTCCTTCAGGCCGGAGAAGTCCTGGGCGGCGAGCGGCGCGGCGAGCGCGAGCAGGGCGACGGCGGCGGACAGCCGGATTGTCATGCGAGGCTCCCTCCGGGAGAACAGCGGTACGGGGAGAATCCTATAAGAGCTCGGCACGGACGGCCACGGACGATCACCGACAGCCACGGACAGTAGAGCGGAAGATTCTCTTCCTCGCTGTCCGTGGGATGTCCATGCCAGGTCCGTGTTAGGTCCGTGTTCTTCCTACCTCCCCACCCACCGCGCGCGCATCAGCAGGCCGATCCGCGCGCCGAGGGAGAGGCGGGGGGGCGCTTTCAGGAGATCGGTCTCGGTGTCCTCGATCTCGGTGAGCAGGCGCAGGGCGGCCAGGAGCGAGAAGACGGCGGCGCGGCGGTAACCGTGGGGGAGGCCCACCAGACCGCGAGGGGCGCGCAGCAGGCGCGAGCGGATGCGCGGGCACTCGCGGCGCGCGGCGGCCAGAAGACGCGCGGGATCGAGATGGCCGTCCTCCCCCTCCGCGGCCTCGCTCGCCGGCAGCGGACAGCGCCGGCCCGCCGTCTCCTCCCCCAGACGCTGGAGCGCGCCGAGGCGGACGAGGGCGCTCGCCAGGCCGTCCACCTCGGCGTTGAGGCTCTTCTCCAGGAGCGCTGCGGCGACCGCCCTTCCCAGGCTCAGGGCCTCGACGTCCGCGTCCGCCACCGTGGCCGGCCGGCGGCGGAGGGCCCGGCGGCGGGCGGCCGCGGCGAGATCGTCGAGGGCGTCGACCGGCCAGCGGCGGCGCTCGTTCTCACGCGCCATGCGGAGGAAGACCGGCTGCCCCGTGCGCTCGCCCGCGAAGGCGGCCTCCAGCGTGAATTCCCAACGGTTGATCTGCGCCAGCTTCTCCCCTTCCAGCCCCCCCTGGCGAGCGAAATCGAAGAGCCCGTAGGTGTACGCGAGGAGCGCCTGCGCCCGCCGCCGCTCCGTGCCGGGGAGCAGGACCAGGGCGGGCGCGAAGTCGCCGAGCAGATGGCGGGCGATCCCCGCGCAGAGCTCCTCCGCCTTCTCCTCGTCGAGATTTTCGGCGGGGGGATTGAGCTCGCCCGCGAGCCGGCTCTGCCGGAGGCGCTCCACCATCCTGAAGGCTCAGGCGAGCAGGCGCAGCAGCTCGCGCTGGGGCTCGGCGCCGGTGATCTCGGCGGCCTCGGGGGTGAGGGCCACGTTGATCTCCAGACGGACTCCGAAGTCGCCGGGGATGTAGATGCCCGGCTCGATCGAGAAGCCGGTCATCGGCAGGAGCAGCCGGGTGTCATGCGTCTCCAGGTTGTCCATGTTGGCCCCCTGGCCATGGTCCGTGATGCCGATCGAGTGGCCGGTGCGATGGATGAAGAGGTCGCCGTAACCGGCCTTGCGGATCACCTCGCGGGCGGCGTCGTCCACCTCGAAGCCGCGCACGGGCTGGCGGGGGAAGCGGCTGTACACCAGCTCCCAGGAGGCGTCGCGGGCCCCGGCCACCGCGGCGAAGACCTCCTGCTGCCGGTCGGTGGGGGAGGCGGCGCAGACGCCGCACCAGGTGATGTCGGCGTAGACGCTGTCCGCCGCCTTCTCCTTGGCCCAGAGGTCGATCAGCAGGAAGTCCCCCTTCCGGATCGGCGAGGAATGGTCCGGCCCCGGCTGGTAGTGGGGATCGGCGCTGTGGGCGTTGACCCCGACGATGGGGTCCGACTCGGCCCACAGGCCCGCCGTCTCGAAGGAATCGAGGATGAAGCGCTGGACGGCGTACTCGTCGATCTGATCGCCCCGCCGGAGCGCGTCGCCCACGCGCTGGAACGCGTCCAGGACGATGTGGTGGAGGTGGACGTTGGCGCGGCGGTGCCCCGCGAGCTGATCCTGCGTCCAGGTGGCCACGAAGCGCTGGGCCAGGTCGGCCGAGGAGGCCACCTCGACCCCGGCGGCGCGCAGCAGGTCGAAGGTGCCGGCGTCCAGGCGCGAGACGGTGGGGATCTCGTTGTTGGGACTGTACTGGGCGGCCAGCCGGCGGTACCCGGAGACCAGGTTGGCGACCTCCTGGCGGTGCCCCTGCCAGGTGTTGTAGATCGTCTTCGGGCCGGGCAGGTGGTCCAGCATGGCGGGCTCGATGGCGTGGACCAGCTTCTTCGGCTCTCCTTCCCGGGGGATCAGGTAGTAGCAGCGGCGGGTGACGAGCTTCCCCTCGCCCGTGAGCCCCAGGAGAGAGAGCCCGATCGGATCGTTCTGCTGGAAGCAGGCGAAGAACCAGCCGTCGACGCCGGCCTCGGCGAGCGCGGACTGGATGGCGGGAATCTGTTGGGCCAGCATGGCACCTCCAATAGGAACGTCGTCAGGTCAGCCGGTGATCTCTTCGACGGTACCAGGTTTCAGGGTTGAAAGCGCTGCCAGAAGACCGGGGACCAAGGGGAGCAGATCCGCGAGACGGTTTGACTTCGCCCGGAGAATGACGACTCCCAGAGGGCGGTCCTTGATGTGCTGCTGGCTCGGCAGTCGCTTGTCGACAGTCACCAGGGCGTTAAAGATATCCTGCATCGCATCCAGAAGATCCCCGTTGTCGAGATCGCCCCACCCCATTTCATGGGCCGTCTGCACCTCGTGGCCGGAGAGGCTCCGGCGGAGCCCCTTCGGCACACAGGCGTCGAGCAGGACCCGCATTCAGCGACCGTCAGTCAGGATCACGCGGCCACGGCATGGGCCAGGAGAGCGGACTTCGCAAGCTCCAGGACGGCGACGGCGTGCTCGCGAGAAACGCTGGGAAAGTCGTCCAGGAACGCTTCCAGGGGATCGCCGGCTTCGAGGTAGTCGATGAGAGTCTGTACGGGAACCCGGGTGCCCGCGAACACGGGCGTTCCGCTCAACCGGTCTGGCGAGACTGTGATCAGGGGGGCGTGAGCGGCCATCATCCTCTCCTGTCGAGGAGGATATCACCATCTCCAGTACCTCTCCAGGCTGTGCCCCCGCCCGAAACTTCACCATGCCGATCGCCCTCCCACCGTCCGGGAGAGGGGACGCGGTTGAGGCGGTGGTGCCCATAGGAAGCCGGCCTAAAAAAGAGACCATCCGTCCGATCCGTCCGATCCGACC
Organism: Thermoanaerobaculia bacterium; assembly: GCA_036497345.1. Lineage (GTDB taxonomy): Bacteria > Acidobacteriota > Thermoanaerobaculia > Multivoradales > UBA5704 > DATARR01. The sequence continues at coordinate 13,019 of DASXJP010000093.1, read as the reverse complement.
GACAACGCCTACTAGAGCACCACCGTCTGGTGGGGGCTTACAATCCCCCTCCGTGAAGGCCTTCTACTGCGACCGCTTCATCCTACCCCTGCCCGAGGGGCACCGCTTCCCGATGGAGAAGTACAGCCGGCTGCGGGAGCGGGTCCTGGCGGCGGGGATCGTGGCGCCGGAGGAGCTGATCGTCCCCCACGCGGCGACCGACGAGGAGATCCTGCGCGTCCACGATCCCGAGTACCTGCGGCGGGTGGCGGCCGGCGAGCTCAGCCGGGCGGAGACGCGCCGCATCGGCTTCCCGTGGTCCTTGGGGCTGGTCGAGCGCTCGCGCCGCTCGGCGGGGGGGACGATCGAGGCCTGCCGGGCGGCCCTGGAGGAGGGCGCGGCGGTCAACCTGGCCGGCGGCACCCATCACGCCTTCCGCGACCGCGGCGAGGGGTACTGCGTCTTCAACGACGCCGCCATCGCCTCCCGCGCCATGCTGGCCGTGGGGCGGGTGGGGCGGGTGGTGGTGATCGACTGCGACGTCCACCAGGGGAACGGCACGGCCGCCATCTTCGCGGACGATCCGTCCGTCTTCACCTTCTCGATCCACGGCCGCAACAACTTTCCGTTCCACAAGGAGCGGAGCGACCTCGACGTCGAGCTGCCGGACGGCGCGGCGGACGAGGAGTATCTGGCCGCTCTCGAGGAGGGGCTCGACCGCGCGGTGCCGATGGCCGAGGCCGACCTCGCGATCTACGTCTCGGGGGCCGACCCCCACGAGGGCGACCGCCTGGGGCGGCTCAAGGTCTCGCGGGCGGGCTTGCGCGAGCGCGACCGCCGGGTGTTCGCCTGCTGCCGGCGGGCGGGCCTGCCCGTGGCCGCGGTGATGGCCGGCGGTTACAACGTGGACGTGGCGGAGACGGTCGAGGTCCATCTCCAGACCGTGACCGAGGCCCGGCGCCATGCTGAGATCTGGAGCGGCTTTCCATTAGAATCCCTGGCGGAGCCCATCCCAACACAACCATAGGAGACGACCCATGATGACTTCCATCCGTCGCGCGGCGCTGACCGCCATCGTGCTGGCGCTCGCCTGCCGCGGAGCGCTGCTGGCTGGCGACGAGGGGAGGATCATCGCCACCATCACGGACGACAAGGGGGCGCCGGTCGAGGGGGCGAAGGTCACCCTCACCCGCACGGGGACAGCCTACAAGCTGGAGAAGGTGAGCGATAAGAAGGGGCAGGTGATGCTCCTGGTCCTCGACGCCACCCAGGAGTATCAGCTCCACATCGAGAAGGGGGGCTACGGCCCCTACGACGGCCCGGTCAAGCCCAAGGTGGCCGACACCATGCGGCTGTCCTTCACCCTGCCGGCGGTCGCGCCGCAGCCCGTCGCCGAGGCGCCCAAGGAGCTCTCCGGGGCCGACCAGGCGGTCCTGGCCTACAACGAGGCGGTCACGGCGCTGAAGGCGGGCAACGTCGCCGCCGCCCTGCCGAACCTGGAGAAGGCGACCTCGCTCAACCCTAAGCTGCCGGAGGCGCAGGTGGCGCTCGCCGAGGCCTATCTCGATCAGAAGCGCTATGGCGACGCCCTCGCCGCCGCCGACCGCTTCCTGGCCCTGCGGCCGAACGACGCCGAGGGGCTGCGGGCGCGCTACGACGCCTTGAAGGGCGCGGGGGACAACGACAAGGCCCACGAGGCGCTGGACGCCCTGGCGGCGGCCGATCCCAAGAGCCAGGAGGCGGCGGTCCGCTACTTCAACGAGGGAGCCGAGCGGGCCCGCACCGGCAAGCTGGAGGACGCGGCGGTCTTCTTCGAGAGGGCCGTCCAGATCGCCCCCACCGACCCCAAGTTCGCCAAGGCCCACTACGTCCTGGGGCTCACCTACGCCAAGGACGACGCCAAGAAGGAGGCCGCCAAGGCGCAGCTCAACACCTTCCTCCAGATGGCGCCCAACGATCCGGACGCGGCCACGGCGAAGGAGATGTTGGCGTATTTGAAGTAGGCCCTCACCCCTACCCCTCTCCCTGCCCTCCTCCCACCCCAGCCAGGGAGAAGAGGGCCGGGGAGGTGAGGGGCCTACACCGGCAGCCGCAGCAGCGCCTCGCACCCCGGCTCGGGGGTGCGGTTCTCCAGGGTGAGGCTGCCGCCGTGGGCCTCGGCGATCTGCCGGGAGAGGGCGAGGCCGATGCCCGTCCCTCCCGGCTTGGTGGTGTAGAAGGGGACGAAGAGGTTGTCGGTGTTCGAGAGGCCGGGCCCCTCGTCCTCGACGCGCACCTCGACGTTGCCGCCGTCCAACCGCCAGCCCACGCCCACGCCGCCGCCGGTCAGCAGGGCGGCGTCCACCGCGTTGCGGATGAGGTTGATCAGGAGCTGCTCGATCTGGTCGGCGTCCGCCTCGATGGTGATCTTGGGCCCCCTCGCCACGTAGACGGGGAGCCGGGTCTCCAGCGCGGCGATGCGGTGGATCAGCTCGGCGAGCTCGAACGGCGTCCGGTGGGGAGGAGGGAGGCGGGCGAGCCGCGCGTAGGCGGCCATGAAGCGGATCAGCGCGCCCGAGCGGTTGCCGATCACCTCCAGGCCGTGCTGCATGTCCTCCTTCCAGTCCTCCGGCGGCGGATCGCGCTGCAGGAGGCCCGCGAGAGTCGAGGACATCGAGTGGATGGGGGCAAGCGAGTTGTTGAGCTCGTGGCCGAGCACGCGGATCAGCCGCCTCCAGGCCTGGCGCTCCTCCTCGCGCAGGGTCTGCGAGAGGTCCGAGATCACCAGCAGGCGGTGGGGGAGGCCCTGCTCGCGGAAGGTGCTGCGCCGGATCTCCCAGCGCCCCGGACCGCCGGGGAAGGTGACCGAGAGGGCGCGCGAGCCCTCGCCGTCCAGCAGCTCCGCGAGGCCCAGCTCCCGGGCCGGCTGCCCCAGCAGGCGCTCCCCCGGGGCGGCGAGCAGCCGCTCCCCCGCGCGGTTGACCAGGCGGAGCTGGCCGTGATGGTCGAAGGCGAACACGGCCACGTCCACCTCGTCGATCACGCGGTGGAGGAGCGCGGCGGCCTCCACCGCCCCCAACCGCTGCTCGCGCAGCACCTCGCCGATGGCGTTGACCTCCTGGACCACCTGCGCCAGGGCGTCGAGCTCCTGCGGCTGGCGGGCGCGCAGCGAGAAGTCCCCCTCGCGCAGGGCCGAGAGGAGGTTGGCCAACGTCTGCAACGGGCGCACGACGCGGTCGCGGAGCTGGAGGGCGATCCAACCCCAGAGGAAGAGGACGAGCAGGGTCACCGTCCATTGCAGCTTCAGGGCGTGGGGATCGAGCCAGACGAAGAGCAGGGAGAAGAGCGTCCCCGGCAGGCCCGTGGCCAGGGCCAGGAGGAGGAGGCGGTCCTCGAAGGCGAGCGACCGCCGGCCGGCGCGGAAGAGGCCGCGCAGGGGGCGCCGCCGCGACCGGACGCGGCGGCTGAGCGTGATCTCCTGCGGCTCAGAGCCCATGCTTCTCGAGCCGCCGGTAGAGGGCGCTGCGCGAGAGGCCCAGCGCCTGGGCGGCCTGGCTGACGTTGCCATAGCGGGCGAGCGCCTTCTGGATCAGCACCCGCTCGACCTCCTCCAGAGGCAGATCCTCCAGAGGGACGCGCGCGGCGCCGTCGGCGGGGGAGGCCGCCATCAGCGCGAGGTCCTGCGCCTGCACCCGGTCGCCGCGCCCCATCAGCACGCCGCGCTCCACGGCGTGGTCGAGCTCGCGCACGTTGCCCGGCCAGGGGTGGGAGAGCAGGAGGGCCACGGCCGCCTCCTCGAACCCGTGGATCGGTTTGCGGTAATGCTGCGCGTGCTGCGCCAGGAAGTGCAGGGCGAGGGGGAGGATGTCGTCCCGGCGCTCGCGCAGCGGCGGGATGCGGATCTCGACCGTGTTGAGGCGGAACAGGAGGTCCTGGCGGAAGCGGCCGGAGGTGACCTCCTCGCGCAGGTCGGCGTTGGTGGCGGAGACGATGCGCACGTCCGCCGTGCGCGTCTTCGAGGAGCCGAGGCGCTCGAACTCGCCGGTCTCCAGCACGCGCAGGAGCTTCGCCTGCTGGTTGAGCGAGATGTTGGCGATCTCGTCGAGGAAGAGCGTGCCGCCGTCGGCCAGCTCGAAGCGGCCCACGCGGTCGGTCTTGGCGTCGGTGAAGGCGCCGCGCACGTGGCCGAACAGCTCGCTCTCGAACAGCGCCTCGGAGAGACCGCCGGTGTTGACCGTCACCATGGGGATCTCGGCGCGCGTCGAGGCGGCGTGGAGGGCCCGGGCCACCACCCCCTTGCCGGTGCCGTTCTCGCCGGTGATCAGCACGTTCGCCTCCGAGGGGCCGATGCGCTCGACGAGGTCGAGCACCGGGTACATCTCGGGCGACCGGGCGATCAGGACGGGCTCGCCGTCGGAGCGCAGGATCTCGTTCTCCGCCGCCAGCCGCTGCCCCCGGCGCAGCGCCCGGTGGAGGTCGATCTGGTTGCGCAGGATGTTGTTCAGGCGGTTGTTGTCCCACGGCTTCTCGACGAAGTCGCGGGCCCCCCGCCGCATCGCCTCCACGGCGACGTCGACGGTGGCCCAGGCGGTCATCACCACCACGGGGAGGGTGGGCTCGAGGGCGCGCAGCCGGGCCAGCAGGTCGAGCCCCTCCCGGCCGGAGGTGGTGTCGCGCGTGTAGTTGAGGTCCATCAGCACCGCGTCGAAGTCGCGGGAGGTGACGGCCTGGAGGATCTCGGCCGGGGAGACGGCGGTCTCGGTGTCGAACCCCTCGGCCTTGAGCATCAGCCGCAACGCCTCGCGCACCTCGCGCTGGTCGTCGGCGATCAGGACCCGGGGCTTGTGAGCGGTTTCCATCGGGAACACTTTAGCAGGAGGGCTCAAAAAAAAGGGCTGCCGCGATCGGGGCGGCAGCCTTTAAAGGCGCGCGAACATCACCCGCGCACGCCGCGCGGGGTACCTATTTCCTGTTAGACGACCTCGAAGCCGCTCCTCTTGAGCTCGCGGCTCTCGAGCTCGCGCTGGACCCCGGTCTCCTCCTCGACGACGCGGCCGTCGAAGAGGTGGATCGTCCGCTGGGCGTAGCGGGCGAAGCGGGGGTCGTGGGTGACCATGCAGATGGTGGCGCCGTCCCGGTGGAGGTCCGCCAGGAGGTCCATCACCGTCTCGCTGTTTTTCGAGTCGAGGTTGCCGGTGGGCTCGTCGGCGAGCAGGATCGAGGGCTTGCCGACCACCGCGCGGGCGACCGCGACGCGCTGCTGCTGACCGCCGGAGAGCTGCGACGGGTAGTGCTTCATGCGGTGCGACATGCCCACCCGCTCCAGGGCCTCCTGGACGCGCTCCTTGCGCTCCTTGGCGGCCATGCCGCGATAGGTGAGCGGCAGCTCGACGTTCTCGTAGACCGTGAGGTCGCCGATCAGGTTGAACGCCTGGAAGATGAAGCCGATCTCCCGGTTGCGGATGCGGGCCCGCTCGGAGAACGAGAGGTCGGCCACCTGCTTGCTGTTGAGACGGTACTTGCCGTCGCTCGGCGTGTCGAGCAGGCCGAGGATCGACAGCAGCGTCGTCTTGCCGCAGCCCGAGGGGCCGGCGATCGAGACGTACTCGCCGTTGTGGATCTCCATGTGGATCCCCGACAGCGCGTGGGTCTCGACCTCGTCGGTCATGAAGACCTTGGTGACTCCGTCGAGCTGGATCAACGCCTCAGAAGATGCGCTCATAATTCCTCCAATTCTTCAGCCGCGGCCCGCGGGCCGGCGGCGCAGGGTGTCAGTTCAATCGAATCTTGTTGAAGCCATCCTGCGCCGAGGTGTCCGACAGGATCACCTTGTCGCCGGTCCGCAAACCGCTGACGATCTCTACCGTGCTGACCGACATGCGGCCGAGCTGCACCGGCACGCGGGTCGCCGTCTTGCCGTCCTCGCTGAGCTTGAACAGCTCGACCTTGCTGTTCGGCTGTCCGTAGCTGGGGCGGCCGACGAAGAGCACGTCCGGCAGGCGCTCGATCTCGATCGTGCCGTCCACCGAGAGGTCCGGGCGGGCACCCTCGGGGAGCGCGCCGTCGAGAGCCACGTCCACGACGACCGTGCCGTCCTGCACCGACGGGGCGACGCGGCTCACGTGACCGTTGACGACCCCGTTGCGCGTGTCGATGTTGGCCGACTGCCCCACCTTGACGTCCTTGGCCAGCACCTCGGGGATCTGGAGCTGCGCCTTGAGCTTCTCCGGCCGCGCCACCCGGGCGAGCACCGTGCCGGCCGTCACCCGCTGGCCCACCTGTCCCGGCAGCTCCTGCAACACGCCGGGAATGCCGGCGCGCACCTTCAGGGAATCCACCTGGTGCTGCCGCAGCTCGTAGAGGGCGCGCAGTTGCTCCACCCGGGCACGCTGCGCCGCGAGCTGGGCGTCGGCCGAGCTCTTGCTCTTTTCGTAGCGCTCGACCTCGATCCTGGCCTGTTTGGCGAGCTGCTCGGACTTCAGCGCCGAGAGCTTCTGGGTGATCTCGGGAATCAGCGCATCCTTGAAAAGCTTGGCGTCCGCCTCGTACTGGAGCTTCGCCTGGTCGCTGGCCGACTGCGCCGCGGTCACCTGCCCCTGCTGGTTGAGGAGCTGGCTGTCGAGCTGGGCTTTCAGGTTGTCGTAGTCGGCCTCGGCGCCCTTGAGCTGCGACTGCGCCTCCAGCGCGTTTTGCTGGGCCTGCGGATCGCTCATCTCCAGCAGGATCGTGTCGGCCGTCACCTTCACGCCCGGCAGGGCGGGGATGCGCTCGATGCGGGCGTCCACCGGGGCCGAGATGAAGCGGATCTCCTCCGGCACCAGCGTGCCGGGGCCACGGACGCTACGCAGCATCGGGCCGCGCTTGACCGTGTCGATGTAGAGGGTTTCCTTCTGGACCGTCGGCGCGGCCGGCTCGAGGCGAGACAGACCCACGCTGACCACCGCGACCACGGCGATGATCGCCACGATCAGGGCGGTGCGCCGCATCCGCCGTCGCTGAATTGCTTCTCCTGTTCTCGGTATATCCATACGCTTTCTCCGGTCAGACTACGCATCCCGCGTGCCAAGGTTGCGATCGTTGTAAGTCCTTGATTCAGCGAAATTTAAGAGTTCTTTAACGGGCCAGGAGTGTCCGCTCGCGGGATGCTGCCGTCCCAGAAGCGGACACTCGCGGCCCGTGTGTTAGGCTTGACGAAGATGAGCGCCGAGCAACACCGTCAGGCGGCCCCCGCGATCCTGGGCTTCGCCATCCTTACAGTGAGCGACACCCGGGCGAAGCGGGACGACACGAGCGGGGACGCCCTTCGCGAGCTCGCCGCGGCGGCGGGCCACCGGGTCGTCGACTCCGCTCTCGTCCCGGACGACGTGGCGGCCATCCGCGGCGCCGTGCGCCGGCTGCTGGCCCTGCCGGAGGTGGACGTGCTGGTGGTGACCGGGGGGACGGGCTTCTCGCCGCGCGACGTCACCCTGGACGCGGTGGGGCCGCTCCTCGACCAGCGGGTCGACGGCTTCGGCGAGCTGTTCCGGATGATCTCCTGGGCGCAGGTGGGGGCGGCGGCGATGCTCAGCCGGGCGGCGGCCGGCCTGGTGGGCACGCGGGCGGTCTTCCTCCTCCCCGGCTCCCCCAAGGCCGTGACCCTTGCCATGGAGGCGCTGATCCTCCCGGAGGCGGCGCACCTGGTGGGCCAGGCGAGGAGGGCCCTCACTCCCCCAACCCCCTCTCTCCCCGCCTCCCCCCCACCGGCCGGGAGAGAGGGGGCTCAAGGCGAAGGCTCCGGCTGACCTCTCCCTCTTCTCCCGGCGGACGGGGGGGAGGCGGGGAGAAGAGGGCCAACCTGCCGGGGACGCCGGAGCTGCCTATCTTCTTCCCGAGATCAGCCGCCAGAGGAACAGCAGCAGGATCGACCCAAGGATGGCGACCACGAAGCTGCGGAAGTCGAACCTCATGACGCCGCCGTAGCCCAACAAGGTCGCGATCCACCCGCCCAGCATGGCCCCCACGATGCCGATGATCATGGTGATGATGCATCCGCCCGGATCCCGGCCCGGCGTCAATGCCTTGGCGATGGCGCCGGCGATCAACCCGAAGATGATCCACGAAATGATTCCCATCCCTTGCATGACGCTCTCTCCTTTGCTTAGGCAGCCGGGGTGGCTGCGGGTTGGAGAAGGTAGCGAGAGCCGTGCCAGGAGGAGAAGGCGGGGTTGCGGCTAGAATGTCCCCCGCCATGGCTGCGACGACCGAGACGAGCCCCACCCGACCGACCGGCTCCCGTCCCCGTCTGTTCCTGATCGACGGGTACTCGAACATCTTCCGCGCTTTCTACGCGATCCGCAACCTCTCGAATTCGCGGGGGGAGCCCACCAACGCCATCTACGGCTTCATCACCATGCTCCGCAAGCTCCTGCGCGAGGAGAGCCCGGAGCTCATCGGGGTGGCCCTCGAAGGAGGGCGCACCTTCCGCAGCGAGAAGTTCGAGGACTACAAGGCCAACCGCGCCCCCATGCCCGAGGACCTCCAGAGCCAGCTGCCGTGGATCCGCAAGGTGCTGGAGGCCTACCACATCCCCACCCTGGAGCTGGCCGGCTACGAGGCGGACGACGTCCTCGGCACCCTCTCTTGCCGGGCCGCCGAGGCCGGCTACGACGTGGTGCTGGTCTCCGCCGACAAGGACCTGATGCAGCTCGTCGAGCCCCGGGTCTCCCTCTACCACACCGGCCGCAACAAGCTGTACGGCCCCCAGGAGGTCACCGAGGACTTCGGCGTGCCGCCGGAGAAGGTGGCCGACGTCCTGGCCCTGATGGGGGACTCGATCGACAACATCCCGGGCGTGCCGGGGATCGGCGAGAAGGGGGCGAAGAGCCTGATCCAGGAGTACGGCTCGCTGGAGGATCTGCTGGCGCGGGCCGGCGAGGTCTCCCGCAAGGCCTACCGCGAGGGTTTGACCCAGAACGCCGAGCAGGCGCGGCTCTCCAAGGAGCTCTCCACCATCCACACCGACCTCGACGTGCCGCTCGACCCAGAGGCCCTCCACCACGATCCGCCGGACCTGGAGGCGCTGCGCAAGCTGTTCACCGAGCTGGAGTTCTTCTCGCTGGTCGAGGAGTTGGGGCCGGCCGGCTCCACGGCGGGGGACGAGGAGATCCCGGCCGCCGAGGAGGTGGTCACCGCCGAGGTGTGGACCGACCGCGCCGGCCGCCTCGTCGGCGGGGAGGTCTTCGTCGCCGTGCTGGGCGAAGCCCCCCCGCTCGGCCTCGCCGTGGCCGCCTCCGACGGGGGACCGGTGATCTACGCCGACTTCCGGCGGGACGGTGTGCGCGAGGCCGTGCTCGCGAGCCTCAGGCGCTGGATCGGGGATTCGGCGGTCCGCCTCGCCGGGCACAACCTCAAGGAGGTGCTGCGGCTCTGCCCGGGCCCCCTCTGCGAGTCGGCGCTGTTCGACGCCATGCTGGTCTCCTACCTCCTGAAGCCCTCCGTCCACGGCCACTCCCTGGACGAGCTGGCCCTGGAGCGGCTGAGCCGCAAGGCCTTGACCCCCAAAGACGTCGGCTGGGACAAGGGGCAGGAGCCGCCGGTGGGGGATTCGCGCCTCGCCGCCTACGCCGCCGAACGGGTGGAGATGGCGCGCCGGATGGCCGAGGCCATGCGCCGGGAGCTGGAGGCCGGGTCCCTGGCCCGCGTCTACACCGAGATCGAGGCGCCGCTGGTCCCCGTGCTGCTGCGCATGGAGGAGGCGGGCATCCTGCTCGACTCCAACTACCTCAACGAGATGTCGGCCGAGCTGGGAGCGGAGATCGCCACCCTCGAACAGGACATCTACAAGGAAGCGGGGGAGCGGTTCAACCTCGGCTCCCCGCAGCAGCTCGGCACCGTCCTCTTCGAGAAGATGGGCCTGCCGGCCCTCAAGCGCACCCAGAAGACCAAGAGCTACTCGACCGGGGCGGAGACGCTGCAGGAGCTGGCCCGGCGAGGGTACCGGATCGCCGAGCTCCTGCTGCGCTACCGCGAGCTGACCAAGCTGAAGTCGACCTACGTCGACGCCCTGCCGCAGCTCGTCGACCCGGAAGGCCGTATCCACACCCGCTTCAACCAGGCGGTGGCGGCCACCGGCCGGCTCTCCTCGGCCGATCCGAACCTGCAGAACATCCCCATCCGCACGGAGCTGGGGCAGCGCATCCGCCGCGCCTTCGTCGCGCCCCCCGGCCACGTCCTCCTGGTGGCGGACTACAGCCAGATCGAGCTCCGCCTGCTGGCCCACATCGCGGACGAAAGGGCCCTGATCGACGCCTTCGCCGCCGGGCAGGACATCCACCGCGCCACCGCCGCGGTCGTCCTCGGCGTGGCCCCAGAGCTGGTGAACGCCGAGCAGCGCCGGGCCGCGAAGACGATCAACTTCGGCATCCTCTATGGCATGAGCGCCTACGGCCTGAGCCAGGAGCTGGGGATCTCGACCAAGGAAGCCGACCGCTTCATCACCGCCTATATGGGCCGCTATCCCGGGGTGAAGAGCTACATGGACGAGACGCTGGCGGGCGCTGAGAAGGAGGGGAAGGTGGAGACCCTCTACGGCCGCGTGCGCTGGCTGCCGGACATCCGCAGCAAGAATTATGGTCTAAGGGAGGGCGCCCGCCGCATGGCGATCAACGCCCGCATCCAGGGCACGGCGGCGGACATCCTGAAGCTGGCCATGATCGCCGTCGACCGCCGTCTCCGCGACGAGCAGCCCGGCGCCCGCCTCCTCCTCACCGTCCACGACGAGCTGGTGCTGGAGGTCCCCGAGGAGCAGGCCGAGGCCGTCGCGCAGATCGTCAAGGCCGAGATGGAGGGGGTGGCGGACCTCAAGGTGCCGCTGGTGGTGGATGTGGGGTGGGGGGGGAGCTGGTATGAGGCGAAGGGGTAGGGGCGGAAATTCGCGGTAAAGTATGGCTATGGAAGAACGGGAACGCCTGTGGTCAATCGAGGATGCTCCCATTGATGACGAGCCCCTGACCGCGGACGATGAGCAGGCCCTCGCTGAAGCCGAGAGAGATCTGGCCGAGGGGCGCGTGGTCTCGCATACGGAGGCCCGGCGGCGTTTTTTGCTCGAGCTCCCATCAGAGACCTCCGATGCTTGGCGGATAGAGCTGCGGGAGCGCAACTGGCGGTCTTGAGGCTCCAAAACCGGCCGCGAAGCTCGCCGCCGCTTTTTTTCTCGTCCCGGCCTCTGTTTTCGCCGTCCGGACGGTTTTTGAGGATTCCCGGCGCGGTTTGTAGCTTCCCGAACGCCTTCTGAGGATTCCCGGCGGCTTTTTTAGCTTCCCGGCCGGTAGTGCTGCCATTGGGAAAGTTGCGGGGGAGGGGGGGCGAAATTAGGGGGCGAGGTTGTTACCGATGTACCCACATGCTACCATGGGTAACATGGCAATAGACAAAACGATCCCTGAGGTAGGCCCTGTCCCTCGCCCGGTCCTGGACTACAAGGAAGAGCTTTTCGCTGCGGAGCTGAAGGCGATCCGGGGGCTCCTGATGGAGATCGCTGGAAGCATCAACTCTTCTGGGAAAACGGAGCGATCTCCTGCTCGTAGACCGCATACGCCTGCTCAATAGCCTCTCGGAGATCGGAAAGCCCTAACGGCGAGCCCGTCGGTTGGCTATGAGCAAAATGAAGGTAGTCAACGAGTAGGCTCTTGAGGGCGGCGTGAGAGTTGAAGGTGTTGTCTGGCTTCACCCAGGAGGATTGGTCCAAATACCCCGCCGCCTGGAGAGCGGATTGGACGGCTTTGGCTCTCTTGTCGATGATTTGTCCTTTGCGGATGAGTTCCCATTTCTCCATTACTTCCCTCCCTTTTCGAGTGAGCCCGCCCCTTTAGTGCGCCGCTCCATAGTGGCCTTCAGTTTACTCCCGTCCCATCCCTGGCCCGGCGGAAGCTAATTATGCCGCCACCAGCTCCTCCGGCTTCCCCCGGTCTATCCGCTGATCGGCCTCCCGCAGGAGATCGGCCAGTGACCAGGGCTTGCTGATGATCCCCGCCGCCATGGCAGGAGGCATGCGCACCGACTTGTGGAACTTCACGAAGTTGTAATACGCGACGAACAGGCCGATAGCGGCGCGCAGGTTCGCCTTCTTCCGGCTGAAGCCGTTGGACAGGCGGGTGAACCGCCGCAGGCCGGTCCGAATCGTCCAGTTCATGCGCTCGACTCGGGAAGTTGAGATCCGGTCCTCATCCGGCTCTCCGTAGATGACGGTCTTCTCCTGGCCTATCAGGCGCGGCGGAGCGTACCGCCGCGCCTCTTCCCCGCCGACGGAGCCGAACTGCTTGATGACCATTCCATAGTCCACCCGTGCCCCGAGGTGGTACTCCGTCGCACTTTCGTACCCGCCGAAACCATCCGTAGAAAATTGGAAGCGGCCGGTCGTGGCGCGGCCGAGCTTCTCCAGGAAGTCGTGGGCGTCCCACTTGTTCCGCCGCCCCAGATGCCACGCCAGCACCAGCTTGCTGTTCGTCTCGATTCCGAGGAAGCAGTAGGCGTCCCCCGCGTCGGGGTCGCTGATCTTCTTCCGCTCCCGGGTCCCCTGCTTGCACCGGATGTAGGTCCAGAGCTCGTCCGCCTCGACATCCTTGACGGGAAGCCCCTGAATCTTCTCCTCCAGGAGCCGCTCGCACCCGGAGCCGAAATCGACGAGCAGCCGGAGGATGGTCCGCTGCTCGACGCCCACGAGCCGCTGGATCGCTCGGATGCTGCTGCCCTCGCAGAGCATCCCCAGGATCATGACGGCCCGGTCCTCCGGGATGCGCCTGGGACGGCGAGCCGGTTTCGGCAGCTTCGTCTCCACCCAGACGCGGCGGCAGTCGCGGCAGCGGAACCGGGGGCGTCCGTCGGAGGTGTGGCCGTGCTTCTTGGAAGCTTCGCTCTGGCAACTCGGGCAGGGCATCGCGCTCTCCTCAGAGCGCCAGCCTTGCCGTATACTTGGGTTGTGCGGCCCGTCCGGCTTCGGCTGGCGGATCGTGGCCCCGGCGGCTGTTAGCGCAGCTTCCGGGGCCGTTATTTTTTGCCTTGTTTACATGCCCTGAGTATACCGT
>DASXJP010000092.1:0-3884 GCA_036497345.1 Thermoanaerobaculia bacterium | reverse complement strand
CTCGCGCCGACGGAGGTCGGCTCGGAGGACGCGGCGCAGCTCAGGGCGCTGGGGTATTTGCAGTGAGGGACAAACACGGACGGGCACAGACGGTACACGGACAGCACGGAACGCAGAGAAACCGATACCGGGATTCGTTGTCCCTGTTCGTCCTTGGAGGTCCGTGTCCGTCCGTGGGCGTCCTGTCCGTGGCGCCGCCTTCTGCTATCTTTCCCCACCTGGAGACCGCCGCCGTGTCGACCGCCATCAAGCCCATCTTCCTGCTCGCCGACAGCCAGCTCCTGTTCTGGCGCGACGAGGAGGGGAACCGCTTCCTCGACCGCGTCCGGGCGCTGATGGAAGCGGACGCGCCCGGCCGGCCGCTGAAGGGCGCCTATCTCGGGGCCTCGAACGGCGACGCTCCCGAGTTCTACGAGCTGTTCCTGGCCGCCATGGCGGAGACCGGCATCCGCGACTGCCGCCACGTGCCCGCGCGGCCGTCCGCCGAGGATCTCGCGTTCCTGGAGGCGGCGGACCTCATCCTGCTCGCCGGGGGGGACGTGCGGCGGGGGTGGACGGCGTTCGAGGAGAGCGGCGTCAAGGACAAGCTCATGGAACGCTACTACGGGGGCGCCCTGCTGGTCGGCATCTCGGCGGGGGCCATCCAGCTCGGCCTCAAGGGGTGGGACGAGGAGGGCCCCTTCGACACCCTGCGCCTGGTGCCGTTCGTGGTGGACGTCCACAGCGAGCCCGACTGGCCGGAGCTCCATCGCGTGCTCCCCAAGGCGGGCGAGCATGCCCGTGGCTTCGGCATCCCATCCGGCGGCGGGGCCCTCTACCATCCCGATTATTCCGTCGAGCCGGTCCGCAATCCGTTGACCGAGGTCGAGATCACCGAGAACGGGCTGCGCCAGGCGCTGCTCATGCCTGGCCAGAGCGCCGAGGTGCCACCCGAGGACGAGCCTCCGCGAGTGCTGAGCCAGGAGGAGCTCCTCGAGCAGGTGCTGCGGGACCTCGGCGATCCTGATCCGGAAGGCTCCGTCAATTGATCCCCTTAATTGATCCCCTAAAAGCCCTATGAAGCTTTATGCCCTGGCCGACCTGCACCTCCGCTACGAGGTGACCCGCCGGGCGTTGCGGGATCTCAAGCCGCACCCCTACGACTGGCTGATCCTGGCCGGGGACGTCGGCGAGACCGAGGAGCATCTCCGCTTCGCCTTGGGGCTCCTCGCCGGGCGTTTCGCCCGCCTGCTCTGGGTGCCGGGCAATCACGACCTCTGGACGATCCCCACCCGGCCGGAGGATCTGCGCGGACAGGCGAAATACGAGCGGCTGGTGGCGATCTGCCGGGAGTTTGGCGTGCTGACGCCCGAGGACCCCTACGTGCTCTGGCCGGGCGAAGGGGAGCGGTGCATCCTCGCCCCCACCTTCGTGCTCTACGACTATACCTTCCGTCCGGACGACGTCTCGGTGGAGCAGGCGGTCGAGTGGGCGGCCGAGGAGAACCTCCTCTGCTCGGACGAGGTCCTCCTCCACCCGGACCCCTTCCCCACCAAATCCGAGTGGTGCCACGAGCGCGTCCGCCTCACGGAGCCGCGCCTGGCCGAGGCGGCGCGGCAGGCGCCGCTGGTGATCATCAACCACTTCCCGCTGCGCCAGGACCTCGCGGTGCTGCCGCGCATCCCGCGCTTCTCGATCTGGTGCGGCACCCGCCTCACCGAGGATTGGCACACCCGCTTCCGCGCGCAGGCGGTGGTCTACGGCCATCTCCACATCCGCGCCACCCATCACCGCGACGGCGTCCGTTTCGAGGAGGTCTCGCTCGGCTATCCCCAGAACTGGGACCCCACCCGCGGCGTCCAGCCGTACCTGCGACAGATCCTCCCCGATCCCCATGCCGAGCCCGCCGAGGCGAAGCCGCTGGAGGGGTCGGTGTACAGGCCGCAGGGGTGAGGGAGATCCGTCTCCTCTCGACAGAATCTTTGTACCCTCTCGACAAGTCCTTCGGAACGGGGCATCATTACGCCACCATGGCAGGGCGAAAGGGAGGCACAACAGAGGGGCAGGGTCATCGTTTTGGAGGGAGCTGGACCGAGACGAAACTGGAGATCTGGAGGCGCTATCTGGAGTCGTACTCGACGGCGCTCAAGAAGCAACCCTTCAAGACCGCCTATATCGACGCTTTCGCCGGTACGGGATACCGAACCTCCGAGCAGGCGGACGCAGAGGGGCATCCTCTTTTTCCGGACCTTGCCGAAGCAGCTCCTCAGGAGTTCCTCGAAGGCTCAGCACGAATAGCTCTTCGAGTAGAGCCTCGATTCGACAACTACATCTTCATCGAGAGGAACGCAGAACGGTGCCGTCAATTGGAAGTGCTTCGTGACGAATTCCCTCATCTGTCAGATGCCATACGGATTCAGCAAGGTGACGCAAACACCGTCATCCAAAACCTCTGCCGAAAGGTCTGGAAGAATCATCGGGCCGTTCTGTTCTCGATCCATATGGAATGCAGGTGGAATGGGCGACGATCGAGCGGATCGCGCGGACGGGCGCGATCGATCTCTGGCTCCTCTTTCCGTTGGGAATCGGCGTCAACCGGCTCCTTCCACGCTCTGGGCAGATGCCGGAGGGCTGGCGAGCCCGCCTCGACCGATTTCTCGGGACAGACGACTGGTACAAGGTATTCTACAGAAGCGAAACTGTGACCAATCTGTTTGGAGACGAAGAGACGACGATCGTAAAGGCGCGGGTTGAGGAGATCGGGGAGTACTTCGTCGATCGTCTCAAGAGCATCTTTCCCGGTGTCGCACCCAAGCCGAAGGTTCTTATGAATTCGACGAATTGCCCGCTCTATCTGTTCTGCTTTGCCGTCGGAAGCCCAAATCCGAACGCGAGAGCAATCGCGTTGAGGATCGCAAGGCACATCCTTGAAAGTGACTAAGCCATGGGACTGAAATCAGCGATCGAATGGACCGAATCCACCTGGAACCCTGTCACAGGCTGCACCAAGATCAGCCAGGGCTGTAAGCACTGCTACGCTGAGCGGATGGCCGAGCGCCTGCAGGCGATGGGGCAACCCAACTACCGGAATGGATTCCAGCTCACCCTGCAACCCCGGATGCTCGAGCTACCCCTCCGGTGGAAGCAACCCCAGAGGATCTTCGTCAACTCGATGAGCGATCTGTTTCATAAAGACGTGCCATTGGGCTACATTCGCCAGGTCTTCGACGTCATGAGAAAAGCGCACTGGCACCGCTTCCAGATCCTCACGAAAAGGGCGGACCGCCTCGCGGAGCTCGCTCCCTGCCTGGAGTGGCCGGAGAATGTGTGGATGGGGGTCAGCGTCGAGAATTCCAAACATGTGGATCGGATCGATGACCTGCGCCGCACCGGTGCAAAGCTCAGATTTCTCTCGCTTGAGCCTCTCCTGGGCCCGCTCCGTGGGCTCAACCTGCAAGGCATCGACTGGGTGATCGTAGGAGGTGAATCGGGCCCCGGTGCGCGCCCCATTCAGGAATCCTGGATCCTGGAGATTCGGGATCAATGCCAGAAAGCGGAGGTCGCATTCTTCTTCAAGCAGTGGGGCGGACAGAACAAGAAGAAAGCGGGGCGGCTGCTCGACGGCCGCACCTGGGATGAGATGCCTGAGGTAAACGCAGCCTGCGAGGTCGTCTGAAATTCCAGCCCCGGAGAGGCGTAGGAAGCAAGGGCCGATCAAGCTGCCTGCGCCCCTTCGGGGCTCAATAGATTTTTGGAGGCTCGTTTCCTGGGGTTGAAACCCCAGGCTTATCGGGATAGGGGGAGAGCCTCGCGGCTCCCGCCCCTCCCACACCACCGTGCGTACGGGTCCGTACACGGCGGTTCGGCTGGTTAAGCATTCGACCAGGTCTCCAGGGTAAGGAGTC
>DASXJP010000091.1:0-10829 GCA_036497345.1 Thermoanaerobaculia bacterium | reverse complement strand
AGGCGCCTCACCTCGAACGTCTTTTCCTCGAAGCCGAGAGGACCGCGATGGCGGCGCAACGCCTGGGCCACGGCGCTCTTGCCGCAGGCGCCGAGGTGGAAGACCTCCAGCGTGGCCTGCCAGAGCGTGCACGGATCGTCGACCAGCCCGAAGAGGGAGAGGACCCCCTGCTTCGAGCCCGGCCGGGAGGCGCGCAGCCAGAGCGCCCGGTTCCGCGGCAGTAGGGCGCCGCTCTTCTCCAGGGCGGCGAAATCGAGATAGTCCTCGACCCTGTTCCGCGGGCCCGCCTTGCTGCTGTCCCTCGCATACAGGGGGCTCTTGCAGTCCCCCTGGCCTTGCAGGTCGGGCCGGTGATCGCCGTTGCAATCCTGGAGGATCTGCAGCGTCACCGTCTGCCCTTGCGGGATGCCGCCGACGTTGATCTGCATCGGCTGGTCGACGTTCTCGATGGCGTTCGGGTCGACCTCGACCCAGGCCGGTGGCCCGGGATCAGGCGCCTGCGCCGCGGCGATGAGGAGGGAGGCGACGCCGAGGATCGGAAGCACGCGTGGCATGGGGGGGTTCCTTAGAGACAATGGCTGTTAATGGTCCGCGGCGTCAGAGCCTGGCTGAGGCAGCCCTTGCCGATCGCCTCGACGTCGCTGGGGGCCTTGAAGCCGGGGCCGCCGGGGCAGCCGCTCCCCCACAGGAGCAGCACGGTGCTTTCGGTCGCGTCCGCCGAGACGTTGAAGGCGCAGCACGAGCCCGCCGCGAGCGCCTGGCCGAGCGCCTGATCGCAGCCGGGCAGGTCGGTCCTCACCGTCACCGGCGGATAGCTCACGCCCCAGGTGCTGTAGGCGTGGGCCGCCGGCACCAGCCGGAGGAAAAAGAGCACCAGGGCTCCATGGACCGCCACGAGGGCCCACCGGGCCCACGACGCCCGCGGCCCGAGACCCTGGCTCCGGGCTCCCATCCAGGCTCCGGCGCCGGCCGCCAGCAGAAGAAAGCCGAGGGCGCCGCCGAGACCCTGCCGCCGGCCTTCATTCCTCGGGTTGTCGTTGATCAGCCAGGTGCAGGTCTCGAACGCCGCGCTCACGTCCCATCGCCGGCTGAGCTGCTCCTCGCAGGCGAGGCCGCGGCCGGGGCCAGGAGTCTCCAGGCCGGTATGGATCGCCGCCGAGTACAGCCAGGCGCCGAAGAGGAGAGCGCCGGCGCTCGCCGCCAGCGCGGCGAGCGCCAATGTCTTCCGGCGCCCCCGCCGCGGGAGCCACGCGCCGGCGAGGAGAGCCGCCGCGAGGAGGAGGCCGGCGAACGCGCTCCAGCGGAGCACCGGATGCGGCGCGGCCAGAGAGGCCACGGCCCGCCAGGGCAGAGACCAGAGCGATTGGACGCCGGTCAACACGAGATCGGACGCCGAGTAGGAGAGCGGCGAAAGCCCGATCAGCCCCTCGCGGGCACGCTCGGTCACCAGGCCCAGGATGCCCAGACCCGCGCCGAGCGCCAGAAGGAGCGCACCGGCGGCGGCCGCCGCCTCGACCGGCTTTTGCCGCGCCCAGTCGAGCCGCGAGGGGTGACCGGCCGGCGGCCTCAGGATCTCCTCAGCGATGGCGCGGTTGTCGAGATGGGCCAGGGTCGTCCCATCGATCCCCAGGGTCGTGGAATCGACCTCGGGCGGGCCCGGGATTCTCAGCAGGCCGGCCAGAGCCTCCTCGAGCACGACGCGGATGTGGCTCATCGACGGGCGCAGGTAAGCATCCTTCGCCAGGCACTGGCGCAACAGGTCCACGACCGGGGCCGGAAGCTCCGCCCGGAGCTCGCTCCACGACGGCTCCGCGTCGAGGATGGCGCGCACGAGCTCGGTCCGGGTCTTCCCGGTGAACGCACGCTGGCCGGTGACCAGCTCGAAGAGCAGGCAACCGAAGGCCCAGACATCGGTGCGCCAGTCGGTCTCGAGCCCACACAACTGTTCGGGGCTCATGTAGGGCGCCGTTCCCAGAGCTGCATGCGCGCGCGTCTTCTCAGCCTTCTCAGTCTTCTCCGACGGGGCGGCGGCGGAGCTTTCGCCTTCGCCGGACAACATCTTGGCGAGCCCGAAGTCGAGCACCTTCACCCAGCCGTCGGGCGACACCATGACGTTGGCGGGTTTCAGATCGCGATGGACGATCCCCTTGCGGTGGGCGGCCTCGAGGGCGGTCGCGATCTGGCGGGCGATGCCGAGAGCCTTCGGCACGGCCATCGGGCCGGTGCCGAGCCTCTGCGCCAGGGTCTGCCCGTCCACCAGCTCCATCGCCAGGAAACGGACGCCGCCGTCTTCGAAGGTGCCGAAGATCGTCGCGATGTTCGGGTGGTGGACCGCCGCGAGCAGCCGCGCCTCGCGACGGAACCGGCTCATGGCGCGGGGTTGGGAGGTCAGCTTCGGATGGAGGCGCTTGAGCGCGACGTCGCGTTCGAGATCGTTGTCCCGCGCGCGGAAGACCTCTCCCATGCCACCGGCGCCAAGGCGGCCGAGGATACGGTAGCCACCCACAATGTCGCCGACCGCCGGCAGGGCGACCATCTCTTCGGCCGATGGCGCGGGCGGCCGCTGCGGCACCCCGTCGACACGCCAGTCCTCGCGCACGGTGCTGTCGGGGGGAAACGACGAGCTCTCCTCCGGCCAGCTCCCGGACCCATCAGGCGACTTTGGTCGGACTCCATGCTTCCAACCCTGCGGAAGGCGCACCACGGGGATCCCCAGTGTTTTTCAAAAATTAGTGTGCAGAGGATATCACAGGTCCTGCTAGAGGTGGGGAGTAGGAGAGCGGCGGAGCCCCAGGAATCCCGATCAACCCTCGCGGGCGGGCACGCTACGGAAATCTCATTTGGAACGTTTCCCCTCTCCCGGTGAGGGAGGGCGGGAGGGGACGGGAGAGGGGTCAGGGGTGAGGGTTTGCCTGCGTCCGCACCCACTGCGCCTCGATGGTGTATTCCGTCGAGGGGGTGGGCCCCGGCCGAGGCCTCTCCTCCAGCTTCCAGCGGGCCCCGAGCCGGGCCGCCAGGCGGTCGAGCTCGTCGGCCACGGCGGCGGCGCTCGACAGCCGGACGGCCGGATCGCGCTCCAGGAGGTGGAGGACGATCAGCTCCAGCTCTTCGGGGAGATCCCCCTGGACGCGTGGGCGCAACGGCTTCATGGGGCCGAAGAGGGTGCTCTGCACCACGTCCGACACCTCGAGGCCGCCGAACGGCTTCACCCCCGCCAGGCACTCGTAGAGCATGACGCCGAACGCGAAGAGGTCGCCGGTGCGGTCGTAGCCGCTCCCTCGCAACGCCTCCGGCGGCAGATAGCCCGGCGTGCCGAAGACCAGGCCGTCCGCCCGGGAGGCGGCGGCGATCAGGTCGGCGATGCCGAAGTCGGTCACCTTGATCGAGCCGTCGCGGCCGAGCAGCACGTTGGCCGGCTTGACGTCGCGGTGCACGATGTCCCGCGCGTGGGCGGCGGCGAGGCCGCGGGCCACCGCGGCGCCGAGCGGGATCACCTCCTCCGGCCGCAGGCGCCCGCGCTGCAACAGGAGCCGCTCGAGGCTGATCCCCTCCACCAGCTCCATGGCGATGTAGGCCCCCTCGGGGGACTCCGCCACGTCGTAGACCGCCACCACGTTGGCGTGGCTGAACCGGGCCACCGTCACCGCCTCGCGCACGAGCTGCTCGATGCGCTGCACGCGTTTGTCCTGGGGGACCTCCACCGCCTCGGTGAGCCGCAGCGTCTTCAGGGCCACCGGGCGCTGGAGCCTGGGGTCCCAGCCGCGGAAGACGGCGCCCATGCCGCCCGTGGCCAGCAGCTCGATCACCTGATAGCGGCCGAGAAAGACGTCGTCGAGCGCCGTGCGCTCGGCGAGCCCCCGCCGCAGGGCCTCGAAGCTCCGCCGCAGGTCGTCGATCTCGTCCCGTCCGGCGGGCAGCGGCGCCGCTCCCGCCAGCTTCCGCTGCTCGCGGGCGAGATCGCGGACCGGACGCACCACGGCGGCCCAGGCCGCCGCCAGGAGCAGGGCGATGAGCAATAGCGCCACGCCGAGGGCCTTGGTCGACTGCCGCCGCTGCCGCGCCGCCACCGCCTCGGCCACCCGCGCCGGCTGGCTCGACAGCGCCACCCAGCCCGCCAGCTGGACCGGCGCGTAGGCGCTTAGGACCTCCCCGTCCTTCTTCTGGAACCGGCCGGCGCCGGCCACCCGGCCGGCCAGCGCGGCGTCGACCAGAGGACGGGGGAAGGCGCTCAGGGATCTGGCGTCCCCCACCACCACCCGCCGCTCCGCGTCGATCACCGCCAGCTCGGCCTCGCCGCCCAATTCCTCCGGGTGCGTCACGTCCTGGAGCGCCACGCCACCGCAGGCCAGCACCACCGCTCCGGCGCCTCCGGGCAGCGGCGCCGCGACGCGGATCACCGGCGGCAGCTCGCCCGGCACGGCCGCCACCGGCCCGGCGCCGGGGAGCCGGAGCGCCGCCGTCACCGCCGGGGACATCCCCTTGAGCTGGGCCCGCACCACCTCCTGCCCTCTAGCGTTGACCACCGCCACCGCCTCGACGTTGAGGTCCGACCACGCCTGGAGGCTGCCGGCGAGGAGCTCCTGCGCCGCCGGGGAGCGCGGATCGGCCAGCGTCCGGTTCGCCGCCAGCCCGCGCGCCAGGGAAAGCCGGGCCTCCAGGAAGGCCTCGACGCGCGCCGCCGCCGTGCGCGCCGCCAGGGCGTGGGTGTTGAGCACCTGATTGAACAGCGCGTCGCGGTTCACCCCCACCAGGCCGAAATAGGAGATGGCGAGCGGCAGCAGCCCCACGGCGGCGAGCGCCAGGGCCACCCGGGTGAGCAGGCGCGGTCGCGGCAGTCTCACGACGCGGTGGGGAAGCGGTAGCCCGTCCCCCGCTCGGTGAGCACGTAGCGGGGGCGGGAAGGCTCGGGCTCGATCTTCGCGCGGAGCCGGTGGACGTGGACGCGCAGCGTGTCCTCGAACACTTCGTCCGAGGGCCACAGCCGCCGGAGCAGGAAGTCGGTCGCCACCACGCGGCCGGCGCTGCGCAGGAGGACGTAGAGGAGCTTCGTCTCGGTCGACGTCAGCGCCACCTCGCGGCCGGCCGCCGTGGCCCGCTGGTGCGCGAAGTCGATCGCCAGCCGGTCGTCCACCCGCACCACCGGCTGCAGGGTATAGGCGAAGTCGCCGATACGGCGGAACACCCGCTCGACCCGCGCCACCATCTCGCGGGGATTGAACGGCTTGCGGATGTAGTCCTCGGCGAAGCGCTCGATCGCCTGCACCACCGTCTCCTCCTCGTCGACCGAGGTGAGCATGATGATCGGCAGGTCGCTCCATTCATGGACCTTGCGGGCGAAGGCCATGCCGTCGAGCCCGGGCAGGAGGATGTCCACCAGGGCCAGATGGGGGAGCCCCTTGCGGTCGAGGGTCGCCAGCGCCTCCTCGGCCGACAGGCAGGCCCAGACGGTGAAGCCGGCCGTCCCCAGCTCGCGCGAGATCAGGCGCAGGAGGTCCGGATCGTCCTCGACGGCGAGGACGCGGCGGTCGATGGGTCCCTTCTGGAGAGGATCGCCGGGCATAAGATTGAACCGTATGTCCTGAATTGTACCAGCCCCGCTGCCTTGCCGCTCCGCCAGCTCTCTGGTATGAAAGCGGAAGCATGCAAGCTCCACCTCTGCGGCGGATCCTCTTCGTGGAGGACGATCCGGACATCCAGGTCGTCGCCACCATGGCGCTCGAATCGCTCGGCGGCTTCTCCGTCTTCTCCTGCGGCTCCGGAGCGGAGGCCCTCGCCCGCTTCGCCGAGATCGCCCCCGACCTCGTGCTGCTCGACGTCATGTTGCCGGGGATGGACGGCCCGGCCACCCTCGAGGCGCTGCGCCAGCTCCCACAGGGCGACGTCCCAGTGGTGTTCATGACCGCGCGCGTCCAGGCGCACGAGATCGCGCGCTACCGGGAGATGGGCGCGGTGGACGTCATCGCCAAGCCCTTCGACCCCATGACTCTCGCGGAGACCGTCCAGGCCATCTGGCGTTCCTTGCGCTCCTGAAGGCGGCGCGGCCATGACAGCGCGCCAGGAACGCAACGTCGCCGAGGACCTGCGGCGCTACTTCGCCTACCGGTTGCCGGCGCGGCTCTCCGAGATCGAGACGGCCCGCGACGCCGCCCGCGACGCCGGCTGGCGGGATGATCCGTTGCGCACCTTCCACCGCCTGGCCCACTCGCTCGCCGGCGCCGGCGCCACCTTCGGCTTCCCCGAGGTGAGCGACGTCTCCCGCCGGCTCGAAAGCCTCCTCAAAAGCGCTCTCGACGGCGGCTCACCGCCGGAAGCGGCCGAGGTCGAAGGCCTGCTCTCCCGCCTGCGCGACCTCGCCGGGCACCCTCCGGATACCGAGGCTGGAGCGAGCTCGTAAAGGCCGCCGACGCCGCCCTCTATGAAGCCGAGGGCGGCGGGTGGAACCGGGTTGTGTTACGGGATTAAGGCCGTTCTCAGGCCGGGGGGTTGCAGATCTTGTTGCAGTGGCTGCCGTCGTCGCTGGTGTAGACGCAGCAGTTGCCCTGGGTGCCCGCGTAGGTGCAGGTGGCCCCGCTCTGGTTCGTGAAGCTGAAGATACAAAGGCCGCCGCCCGCGTGGGCCGCGTGGCTGGCCGCCGGAGCCACCAGGGTCGAGAGAGCGATCAAGGCACCGAGACCGAGCTTCAAAGCAGACATCTTACGCATCGATACTTCCTTCCAAGTTGTGCTTCCCAGGTGAGATCCCAGGTGCAAAGGCCAGTTGAACGACCGGACGGGATTGTATAGATGCTTGGCTTTTTGTCAAATCGGCCGTGAAGATCCTTTTAACGCCGAGCGGATGCGCTCCAGCAGCTCGCGGTTCGAGGTCTGGGACTTCACCAGCACGGAGGCGACCCGGCCGGCCACGGTCTTGTCCACCTCGTGGGCCGAGAAGATCAGCACCGGCGTGGGCGGATCGAGGCTGCCGAGCTCCGGGAGCAGCTCCAGCCCCGAGCCGTCCGGCAGCGCGAGGTCGAGGATCACCAGATCGAAACGCTCGCACGCCAGCCGCTCCCGGGCCTCGGACAGGTTGAGCGCCTGCTCGACCCGGGCGTCGCCGTCGACGATCGCCGCCACCACCCGCTGGAGGTCGGGATCGTCTTCCACATGAAGGATGCGCGCGCGGCCGCTGAGCGAGTCCCGGACCGCCCTCTCCACGGCGAGCATCAGGCGGTCCTCGTCGATCGGCTTGACCAGCCAGTCGACCACCCCCACGGCGCCGCCGTTGAGCTCCGCCGCCCCCTCCTGGGCGCGGACCGAGACCACGACGATGGGCAGCCGGCTGGTCGCCTCCTCCCGTCGCAGCTCGCGGATCAGCGTGACGCCGTCCTGGTCCGGCAGCACGAGGTCGAGGGTGAGGGCGGCGTAGGAACGCTCGCGCAGGAGCCGCCGGGTCTGCGCCGCGTCGTGGGCCACGTCCACCTCATACCCCTCGCGCTCCAGCATCAGGCCGAGCAGGCGGGCCACGTCCCGGTCGTCCTCGCAGACCAGGATGCGCGGACGGTCCCCGGCCTCCGCGGCGGCCTCGTCCGCCAGCGCCCCCCATTCCGGCAGATCGCAATAGAAGGTCGTCGCCACACCGGGCTCGCTGGTGAACCCGATGCGCCCGTGATGGCGCTCGATGATGGCGCGGGAGATACTCAGACCCAGCCCCGTCCCCCCCTTCTCGCGCGTCGAGGAGGAGTCGGACTGGGCGAACCGCTCGAAGATGCGCTGCCGGAACTCCGGCGAGATGCCGCGGCCGTGATCGGTCACCGAGATCCGCACGTCGCCGATCCCCCGCGCGGTGGCGATCTCGACCGTGCCCCCCCGCGACGAGAACTTGACCGCGTTCGAGATCAGGTTCGTCATCACCTGCAACAGGCGGTCGGGGTCCCCCCAGACCCGCGCTCCCGCGGCGGTGGCGGTGACCCGCAGCCCGACCCCGTACCCCTCGGCGTAGGCGCGGTTGTCCTCCACCGCCCGCTGGAGCAGCGGCGCCAGCTCGACCGGCGCGAAGTAGAAGCCCATCTTGCCCGACTCGATCTTCTCCACGTCGAGGATGTCGTTGATCAGGCGCACCAGCCGGTCGCAGCTCTTGGACGCGATCTCGACCAGCGTGCGGGCCTTCTCCGGCAGCTCCCCGGCCACCCCGCCGGCGATCAGCCCCAGCGAGCCGCGGATCGAGGTCAGCGGCGTGCGCAGCTCGTGGCTGACCACGGACACGAAGTCGTTCTTCATCTGCGCGATCCGCTTCTCCTCCTCGACGTCGCGCGCGATGGCGTAGATCAGCTCCCGTTCGAGCGAGGCGACCGCCCGCCAGGAGAGCCAGCGGTAGTCGCCGGCCTTGGTGCGGTAGCGGATCTCGAAGCTCCGCGAGCCGCCCCCCAGGCGGAGCCGCTGCCCTTCGGCCCGCGTCAGCGCCCAGTCGTCCGGATGGATGAATTCGAGGGACATCCGCGACTTCATCTCCTCGGTCGTCCAGCCGAGGGCCTTCTCCCAGGCCGGATTGAGCTGCCGGAAATAGCCGTCCATGCCGGCGATGCAGAGCATCTCCTGCGAGATGTCGAAGAACTGGTCGCGCTCGGCCTCGGCGTGCGTGCGCTCGTCGATCTCCTCCTGCAGCTCGGCGTTGACGCGGGCGAGGGCGGCGGCGCTCTCGTCGGCCTGCCGGAACAGGGAATACATGCTGCCGAGCAGGCCCGCCAGCACGAACAGATAGCTGCAATTCTTCGCCAGGTGGGCCGCCTCGGACGCCGCGTCGAACGGCCGCGTGGCGAAGGGCATGAAGGCGACCTGCCCCATCAGCCCGATCAGCAGGGCGAGCATCAGCCAGTGCTCGAAGGCCCACTCGCGCCAGCGCCCCCACCGCAGGTGGCGCACGAACGCCAGCAGGAAGAAGAACGCCGGCAGGAGCTCGGCCGGCCGCCGCAGGGCGAACGACGGGAAGTAGGCGGACGGCAGCGGCGTGAAGGTGAAGAACGCGAAACAGGCGAGCGTCACCACGCCGACCAGCAGATAGACCCGCCGCTGGTCGAGCCGCGCCTCGAAGGGCACCCAGCGCCGCGTCGGCGCGCTCCACCAGAGGAAGACCGCCAGGAAGAGCCGCGAGGCGAGCCAGCTCCACGGCGGGCTGGTCGTCAGGAGATTGGGAGCCTGCACCGCGTGATAGGCGTCGAGAACGGCGACGCCCAGGAAGGCCGAGCCGAGCAGCAGGAAGGTGTCGCTCTTGCGGCTGTGGAACCGTAGGAGGGAGATCGCCGCCACCCCGAGAGCGAGCACCACGGCCGCCATCTCATGCAGCGTATGGATATAGGCGTTGCCGACCCACTCCAGACGGTCCACCCACGGCGCCACGGCCAGGCAGCCGAGAACGACCGCGGCATAGGCCATCGCTCGCCGGGCCACGAGCCCGCTGTCGGGGTTACGCTTGATTGTCATCAACAAGGCAACGGACAGCCTCCCTCAGCCGGGTAGGGGAAGTCAAGGGGAGAGCCCATCCTTTGAGCGCGCCTTCCGTGAAGACAAGCTACTGTTCCTCCTTTTCAGCGAACAGCTCGCGAAAGAAGCGATCTCGGTGCAGGAGAAACTCACGCGTGAGCCGATAGTGCTCAGTTGCCTCATATTCAACCTGCCGAATTCCGGAGCCTGATAGCTCATAGAGCAGAGCCCCGGGATAGGCCAGGAGGATCGGAGAATGAGTTGCCATCAGAAACTGCGAGCCTTGCTGCTCGAGACCATGGATGCGGGCCAACAGCGCCAGTTGGCGGGCCGGCGACAGGGCGGCTTCCGGCTCGTCCAGAATATAGAGCCCTTCAGGCCCGAAGCGGTGTTGAATGAGAGCCAGAAAGGATTCGCCGTGCGACTGCTCGTGGAGCGATTGACCGCCATAAGACCCTATGATGGGAGGTCCTCCCCGAGGCTCACGATCGAGATTCTCGATCTCCGTTGCGACATTGAAGTAGCTTTCCGCGCGGAAGAAGTAGCCTGTGCGGGGCTTACGGATTCCACGCACCAGACGTAAGGCTCTCCAAAGCTCTGATTCCGAGCTTCGCGTCGAGAACCTGAAATTCATCGATCCACCTTCAGGGTTGAATCCCGCCGCAACCGCGATCGCCTCCAGCAGCGTCGATTTTCCGCTGCCGTTCTCACCCAGAAACGCCGTGACCTTCGGACCGATCTCCAATTCGCCAAGATTCCGTATGGCTGGAATGGAGAACGGATAGCGATCGAAGCTCCCGATTTTGTCCTCCCGGAGGCGCACCGCGCGGAGAAAGGACTCGTTGAGGAGGGGCGTTGTGGCGGGCATTCTATCGAGTCAGCGTTGAGTCCTGGGCAGCGGCCGTGTCGACGCTTCGATCAATGTTTGTGCCGCCTCCCGCAAATTGGTCAAATCTGGCTCACCCGGCAACTCAAAGAGAGCCCAGGCTTGGTGCACCGCCTTGAGGCACAGTTCGCGGTGCTCGGGAGCCAAAGCCGATAAATCTCGCAAGTCTAGGAGACATGCCACCGCAGATCCTCCTGAGGTAAGCGGATCGTCAAGGACGGTCTTGAGGGCTTCAATGTACCACGAGATGGCCTCCTCTACTTCACCTGTTTTCTCATAGAGCCCAGCCATACCCAGCTCTATTGTATATTTCGCATAGCTCCCGGAAGGAGCAAGTGCGCGAGCCTGGTGTCGATCTTCCCTCGCCAGATCAATCGCCCCTCTCTCTTCTTCAATCATAGCGCGAAACGCTAGCGCATCGCACTGAATGTCAGGAGGCTGCCCAGGGGTCAGAAAAGCGGTGATCTCGCCAATAGCCTCTTCCAAGC
>DASXJP010000090.1:0-6132 GCA_036497345.1 Thermoanaerobaculia bacterium | reverse complement strand
ACGGACCCTATGATGCGCAGGGGCTTCTGGACACCATCGCCACCGAAGGCGTCACGGTAGTTACCTGTCCCCCAAGCTTTATTCACCCGATCGTCGACTTGGCGGCCCAGGATGACTTCGTGCCGCTCTCCTCCATGCGCTACCTGCACCTGGGTGGGGAGCCGCTGATCAGCCGGAAGTTCCGTGCCTGGTTGCAGAGCCGAAACTTTCACTGCACCATCACGAACTGCTACGGCTTGACCGAAACATCCGACTTTTCGACGGCCCAAGTCTGCACCACGGAGGAGCTGCTGGCACAGGAGACGGTCGCGGTCGGCACTCCACGGCAGAACCATCGCATCCACGTCCTCGACCGCCACGGCCGACTCCAGCCCATCGGAGCTCCCGGAGAGATCTACGTCGGCGGCGAGGGGGTGACGCGGGGATTCCTGAACCAGTCGGGCCTGACGGCGGAGAGGTTCGTGCCCGACCCCTTCCACCCCGGTCAGAGGCTGTACCGGACGGGCGACCTCGCCAAGTGGCAGGCCGACGGACGCCTGACGTTCCTGGGGCGGGTCGATCACCAGGTCAAAGTGCGGGGGCTGCGGATCGAGCTCGGGGAGATCGAAGCGATCCTGCGGCAGCACGAGGCCGTCCGTGAGGTCGCGGCGATGGCTAGGGAGGTGGCGCCCGGCGACAAGCGCCTGGTGGGCTACGTCAGCGTCAGGGGCGGCCGGACGGTCACCACGGCCGAGCTGCGGGAGTTTTCGCAGTCCCGGCTGCCCGACTTCATGGTGCCTTCCGCCTTCGTCATCCTGGAGACGATGCCGCTCAACGCGAGCGGCAAGATCGACCGCCAGAGGCTGCCGGAAGTCGATTGGGGGCGTTCCCAGTCCTCGCGGGAGTACGTAGCGCCTCGCACCAGGATCGAGGAGAAGCTGGTCCAGCTTCATGCCGAGCTGCTCGGTCTGGAGAAGGTGGGCATCAACGACAACTTCTTCGAGCTGGGTGGGCATTCTCTGCTAGCCGTCCAGTTGGTGTCCCGCGTGCGGAAGGATCTGTCCGTGGAGTTTCCCCTGCAGAGCTTCTTCCGGGCGCAGAACATCGCCGAGCTGGCCCGGATGCTCAACGAGGGCCGGGCCTCTTCCCTGACCGACATCCGGCAGGTCTCCCGAGAGGCGGATGTGGCGGAGCTGGTCCTCGTGGAGATGGCTGTTGAGGCCGGTGCCCCCCGGCTTTTCCTGGTGCATCCCGTGGGCGGTCACGTGAATTGCTACGGGAGGCTGGCGGGCCATCTCGGCCCCGGTCTGTCGGTCTACGGCTTGCAGTCGCCGGATCCGGAGCACCTCCCGCGCAAGGTCTCGATCGACGAGATCACCGAGCTCTACCTCGAGACCATGCGGAAGGTACAGCCCGAGGGTCCCTATTTCGTCTCCGGGTGGTCGATGGGCGGGGTGCTGGCTTTCGAGCTAGCTCGTAAGCTCAGGGCGGACGGGCACGAGGTCCGGCTGGTCCTGATCGACCCCACGGCACCCCAGGCGCTTCCCCAGACGAAAGACGTCCCCCTGCTCCTCTGGCTCTTCACCCAGCTCTTCGCCGGGCAGGCCGGCCAGAAGCTCTCCGTTCCTCTGGAGGAAATCCGCCTCCTGGACACGCTGGAGGATCAGCTCAACTACCTGGCGCTGAGGGCACGGATGGCCAAGGCCTTTCCGGCGGACCTCGACAAGTCCGAGCTCGAGCGCCTGTTTATGATCTTCAAGAGGAATATCCAGGCGCTGGAGGATTACCAGCCCACCCCTCTGCCGGGTGGCGCCACGCTCGTCCTGCCCCAGGAAGGGGAGGCGGGCCGGGAGGACGTCTGGCGCCCGCTGTTCGAGGAGCGGCTCTGCGTCTCCAAGATCTCGGGCGACCACTACAGTTGCCTGCAACCTCCCCACGTGGCGCTCCTGGCCAGAGAGCTGAGAGGAGCTCTGGGCTTCTCGGCAGGAGAGCTTGCCGCGGCAGGTCTTCCTGCCCCGGGAGGAGGATACCAGCTCGCGGGTCAGGAACAGGGCGGAGGCAATGCTTGAGAATGTTGGCCAACGACGTCCGTCGTGCGCTCCGTGACTTGGCGAAGCGTCCCCTGTTCTCCCTGCTCGTGGTTGCGATCCTGGCCCTCGGGCTCACGCCCAGTATCTGTATTTTCAGTGTCCTGAACGGGGTGGTCTTGAGCCCACTGCCGGTGAAAGATCCCGACTCCCTGGTGGAGTTGCAGGAGCAGAGCCCGAAGAGGGACTGGCCGGAGGTCGCCGTCTCCATCCCGGACCTGACCGACTACAGAGAGCAGAGCACCGTCTTCGACGCCGTGGGGGCCTACATGGACCGCCAGGTGAACATCACGGAGGAGCGGGAGCCGCAGAGGCTTGATGGGCAACGGATCACCGCCAACCTCTTCTCCATCCTGGGGGTCTCACCGATGTTGGGGCGAGGCTTCACCCCAGAGGAGGAAGCACCCGGCGGAGAGAAGGTGGTCGTCATCAGTTATGACCTTTGGCGAAGCCGCTACGGCAGCGACCTCACTCTGGTCGGGCGGCCCATACGGCTCGACGAGGTGCCTCATACAGTAGTCGGAGTCATGCCGGCAGGATTCGTCTTTCCCACCAAAGAGACCCAGATCTGGCTTCCCCTTGCTCTCGACCCGGCCAAGGAGACTCGAGACGGACGCAGGTCCATAGGTCTGGCTCGCCTCAAGCACGGAGTGTCCCTTGCCCAGGCTCAGTCGGAGTTGGCGATCATCTCCCGTCGCCTGGAGGAGCGGTATCCGGAGAGCAACGACGGCTTCCAGGCACTGGTCAAACCCCTCTATGACGCCATCTACGGACCCCAATTTGCCACCACCTGGATGACCGTCCAAGGAGCGGTCTTCCTCTTGCTGCTCATCGCTAGCGCCAACGTGGTCTGTCTGCTCTTGGCGCGTGCCACGACCCGCGAGAGAGAGCTGGCGGTCAGCTCCGCTCTCGGGTGCAGCCGGTGGCGCCTGGTCACCTACTTTCTGGTCGAGAGCACGGTCCTCGCCGTAGCGGGCGGTCTCCTATCGATCGCTCTCGCCCGTTGGGGAAGCCAGCTTGTCGCGGCCCTGGTTCCGTCCACTCTCCCGGGTGCTTCGCAGATCGGCCTGAACCTCAGCGTCATCGTCTTCAGCTTGGCGCTGGTGGCCCTGGCGAGTGTCTTGTGCGGTCTTTTCGTGGGCTTGAAGATGTCGCGTCCCAACCTGGCTGAAATCCTCAAGACCCTGGTGGGCCGAGGATCTCTAGTCAACAGCCGGCGGTTGGAGTCTAGGCTGGTCGTGACCGAAATCGCCTTGACGCTGACGCTGTTGATCGTCACTGGGTTGTTCATCGGGAGCTTCTGGAAGCTGCAAAGAGTCGAGCGTGGCTTCGATACGGAGAACCGGCTCACCGTTCGACTCACGTTCCCACCCGAAAAACGTGCTCAGTGGGTCCAGAGCATCGATACCTTGGTCCAGCGCTTGAGAAGACTCCCTGGCGTGGTTTCGGTCGGTGCCATCAACGAATTGCCGACCGGACAGCACATCAACTGGACCGGGAGCTTCACGGCGGAGGGCAAGCCTCAGCCGCCCAAAGGACAGGAGCCGACGGCCAGCACTCGCATCGTGACCGCCGGCTATTTCCAGACAATCGGCATACCGCTGCTGTCAGGGAGGGATTTCACCTCCGATGATCGGGCAGATACCGCGAAGGTGGTTGTCATCAACAAGCAGATGGCCGACGAGCTCTTTCCCGGAGAGGACCCCCGCGGTCGATTCCTGGATTCCAGCATACCCGTCGATCGGCTGCAGATTGTCGGCGTGGTGGGCAACGTTCGCCTCAGCGGTCCTCGCGAGCCGGTCCGATGGGCGGTTTACTATCCGTACGCTCAATTTCCGTGGCCGACGGTCAGTTTCGTCGTACGCTCCCAGAGCGACCTCGCCCACATGGCACCGGCGGTGCGCCGCGCCATCAAGGACGTGTACCCTACCCAGCCTATCTACTCTCTGCAGTCGATGCAGGCCGCGATCGATCGGGACGTCTCCGAGGAACGTGCTCTAGCCATCACTTTGATCTTTTTTGCGGCGGCGGGGTTGCTCCTGTCCACCGGTGGGGTGTACGGGATCCTCTCCTTCTCCGTCGCCAAGCGCAGGAAGGAAATGGGTCTCAGGATGGCCCTGGGAGCACGCAGGACCGACGTGCTGCGCTTGGTTCTGCGTGAGGGCTTGCGCCTCTGCCTGGTAGGGCTGGCCATCGGGGTGGTCGGCTCACTGGCGATCGGCAAGGTGATCTCCAAGTTGTTGTTCGAGATGGAATTCTTCAATCTATGGATTTTCATCGCGGCTTCGGCGGCTCTGCTCATGACCGCTCTCGTGGCCAGCCTCGTGCCCGCCATGCGGGCGGTTTCCATCGATCCGATGCTGGCTCTGCACAGCGAGTGATATGGATGATGAGCGACCCCCTTTCTCTCAGCATTGCCTCGCGCGCATGGCCTGACCGGGCGAGGTCGATCGGAGTATGTGACCTGTCGTGTACAGGTGTATAAAAAACGACGTTAGGGTAAACCGGAAGGTAATTGACATGGTATCCCCCATCCGATCCCACGAGACTGGAGCCAGTCTGCTCGCCCAAGTCCCTCATCCCGAGCTTTTCCGGCTTCTGATTGAGCCGCAGCTCCGAAACGACTACCAGCATGTGCTGCCCTGCCTGCTCCGCATCGACGCCGCGCACGTGGTGATGCTGGTGTCCACCGGCATCCTGGATAGGACGGTTGCCGGCGACCTGCTGGCGGTCAACCGCGACCTGGACCGGCGGTTGGCCGCAGGCGAGGACATCCTCGCGCCTCCTCCCGCCCACCGCGGGTTGTTTCTTCTTTATGAGCGGCAGCTCGTGGAGCGCCTCGGAGCGCAAAGAGGAGGCGCGGCGCACGTGGCCCGCAGCCGCAACGACATCAATGCCACCGTTCTGCGCATGAGGCTGCGGGCGCGGGTTCTCGATTTACTGGACGAAAGCCTGGATCTGGTGGCGGCGATCCATGACCTGGCCGGAGAGCAACTCGGAGCTCTGATGAGCGCCTTCACGCATCTCCAGCCCGCTCAGCCCGCGACGCTGGCGCACTATCTGGCGGCGGTGGCCACGGAGCTCCTGCGCGCCCTCGAGATGGTGGTGGCGGCCCTGCACGGCATGGACCGTTGCCCCATGGGCGCGGCCTCTGGGAGCGGAACTTCTTTCCCCATCGCTCCCGCCATGGTGGCGGATCTTTTGGGGTTCCGCGCCGCCGCCGACAACTCGCTCGACGCGGTGGCGTCGCGCGACTACGTCACCGCAATACTCGCGGGTTTCGCCAACCTTGGCGTCACCCTCACCCGATGGGCTACGGATTTCCAGCTCTGGGCTAGTCACGCCTACGGGTTCCTGGACTGGCCGGACGACCTCGTGAGCACCAGCTCGATCATGCCGCAGAAGCGGAACTCGTACGTCTGGGAGGACATCCGCAGCCAAGCTATCCATCCCGTGGGGGCCCTTCTGCAGATCTGGCTCGGCCTGAAGAACACGCCGTTCAGTAACAGCGTCGAGGTGAGCGCTGGTGCGACGGCCCACGTCTGGCCGGCGCTGGAGGGGATTGGGAAAGCGGTCCGCCTCACCCGGCTACTGGTGGAAGAGGTCGAAGTGCGACCGCAGCGGATGCGCAGTTTCCTTCAGGGGACCGGCGTCACCATGACAGCGCTCGCGGACCACTTGGTGGCTCGCCACGGCCTGGCTTTCCGGACCGCTCACGAAGCCGTCGCCAGGCTGGTGGGGGAGCTGCCAAGCGGCGTGGATCCGCGCCCGGAGGAGGTCCGCGAGCGTCTTGAGGAGATTCTGCGTGAGGTCACCGGCCGCTCGATCTCGCTGGACGCGAATCTGCGGGAGGCCCTCGATCCGGAGGCTGCCCTGCTCGCTGCGGCGCACGGCGGCGGCCCGGCGCCAGGAACCGTGGCCGATCAGCTGACGAGGCTCCAAGCACAGCGGCAGCGACTGGTCATGGAGGTTCGCTCCTGGAGAGAGAGGCTCGCAAGCGCCGACGCCAGGCTCCAGCAAGCGATCCAGGGATTGGCTTCGGCCTGAGCGGCGACCAGAAGTCTCG
>DASXJP010000089.1:0-5139 GCA_036497345.1 Thermoanaerobaculia bacterium | reverse complement strand
AGGAAGTCCTGGGCCTCTTTCGCTTCGACCGGACGGGAGCCGACCGCGCCGAGGACGATCCGCGCGTAGCGGACCAGGCCGTCGGGCTCCGTCCAAACGGCGACGGCGGAAGAGAGAACCGCGAAGTCGATCGAGCCGCGGCGGCGGAGCTTCCAGAAGGCGGAACGGCAGCGGTCGGCGGTCGCCTCGGCGGGTAGATAGAGGCCGGTCAGGATCTCGTCCGGCCGCTTGGTGAGATAGTCGATGCCGTCGTCCCGGTAGAGGTCCTCGATGGGAATCACCCGCTCGCCGTCCTTCGAGACCAGCTTCACCCGCGCTCCCAGGGCGCAGGCCATGGGCGCGGAGTCGGTGGCGGTGTGGGCCCAGCAGCGCGGCGAGCTGGTGGCCACCCAGCAGATCTCCCCCTCCGCCTTCATGCAGTAGTCGATCGCGCGGCGCCACTCCTCGGTCTGGTTGTAGTAGGTGCAGCGCGTGTCCACACAGAGATTGCCGCCGATCGTCCCCATGTTGCGCAGCGGCGGCGAGGAGATCGACTGCACGGCCGTTGCGAAGGCGGGATAGCGCTCGCGCACGGCCGGGGAAGCCACCACGTCGCTCAGCAGGGTCGTGGCGCCGATGTGGA
Source organism: Thermoanaerobaculia bacterium (assembly GCA_036497345.1). Lineage (GTDB taxonomy): Bacteria > Acidobacteriota > Thermoanaerobaculia > Multivoradales > UBA5704 > DATARR01. The sequence continues at coordinate 4,517 of DASXJP010000089.1, read as the reverse complement.
TCTCGCCGTTGACGTCGATCCCGGCGAGCCCCGGGATGCCCATCAGGCTCACCACGGTCGTGGCCTGCTGGTGCCGGCGCTTCATGTTGGGCCAGAGGTCCGTGCCGCCCGCGACCAGACGTACGAGCTCATTGCCTTCTCCTGAAAGGACCGACGCGGCCTCGTCGAGGGTGCGGGCGTGGACGAAGTTGAATTGCGGCAGTCGGAGCATGCTTACTTGATCCCCTTCAAATCGGCCCCCTTCAGATCGGTGGTGAGCGCGGCGAGCTTCTTCTTCCGCAGCGCCTCCTCGCGGGTCATCATCGTGCCCGCGGACGAGCGCATGCCGGAGCGGAGCTTTTCGCGGTAGTCGTTGATGGCGGTACCGTCGCCCCCCTGCTCGGGCGTGGGCACGATCAGCTCCTCGCCGAAGTCGACCTCCGGAAAACCTTTCGGTCCGAAGCGCGCCTCCTGCCCCTTGCGCTTGGCCTCCAGCGCCTTCAGAACCATGTGCGGATGGATCGGCACCTGGTCGACCCGAACGCCGACCGCGTCGTGGATCGCGTTCGCCACCGCGGGCATCACCGGCAGCAGCGGGCCCTGGCCCACCTCCTTGGCGCCGAAGGGGCCCTGCGGGTCCGGGTCCTCGATCAGATAGGTGGTCACCGGCGGCATGTCGGGGAAGGTCGGGCTCTTGTACTCCAGCACCGAGGGGTGCTTGTGCACCAGGGCCGAGGAGAGGTGCTTGGGCAGCCGGCGGAAGGCCTGCTCTTCCATCATCACCTCGCCCAGGCCCATGTAGACGCTCCCCTCGACCTGTCCCATCACCAGCACCGGATTGAGCGCGCGGCCGACGTCGTGGGCGATCCAGACGTGGACGGGATTCCAGAGGCCGGTCTCGGGATCGACTTCTACTTCAATCACCGCCGCCGAGTAGGAGTAGGCGGGGGAGGGGCCCACGCCCGCGCCCCGGTAGCGGCCGGGCGAGCGCGGCGGGATGTAGCTGCCGGCGGTCGCCAGGGTGCCGAAGCGGGCTTCTGTGGCAATTACGGCGTCCTGGAAGCTGAGCCCTTTCTCGGGGTCCTGGGCGTCGAAGACCCGGCGCTCGGCGAAGACGAGGCGCGATTCCGGGACCTCGAGCTGCTCGGAGACCGCCTTGGAGATCATCTCGCGCGCCCGCTCGGCGGCCTGGAGCGCGGCGTTGCCCACCATCAGGGTGACCCGCGACGAGTAGGAGCCGAGGTCGACCGGGGTGAGGTCCGTATCAGCCACGCAGAGGCGGATGTCCGCGAGCGCGACGCCGAGCACCTCGGCCACCACGGCGGCGAGGATGGAGTCCGACCCCTGGCCGATCTCCGACTCGCCGCAGAAGACGGCGACGCCGCCCGAGCGGTCGAGCTTGAGCATCACGCCCGACTGCGGCATGTGGTTCCAGTAGATGGGCAGCCCGGCGCCGCAGAGGTAGGAGCCGCAGGCGAGGCCGAGGCCGCGCCCCGCGGGCAGCCGCCCCCAGCGCTCGCGGAAGCCGCTCCCCTCGACCACCGCCTCGATGCAGCGGCGCAACCCCATGGAGCCGATGCGCAGCCAGTTGGCGGTGACCGAATCCGGCTCGGCCAGCATGTTGAGCCGCAGGTCGGCCGGATTGATCCCGAGCTTCACGGCGATCTTGTCGAGATGGACCTCGAAGCCGAAGCGCGGCTGCGGCGTGCCGTGGCCCCGCTTGGGGCCGCACGGCGGCTTGTTGGTGAAGCAGCGTACCCCCTGGAATTCGTAGGCCGGCATCTTGTACGTCACCGTCTGGAGCGCGCCCGTGTAATACGTCGAGGCCACGCCGTAGCTGCCATAGGCACCTCCATCCAAGGCGGTGCGCAGGCGCTGGGCCACGATGCGGACATCCGTTCCATCTTTTTTGATGCCGGTCCGCACCTGCATGAGCACGGGGTGGCGGCCGCGATGGCAGTAGAAGACCTCCTCGCGGGTGAGGGTGATCTTGCACGGCCGGCCGAGCTTGAGCGCCATCTTCGCCGCCACGATCTCGTGATTGAACGGATCGCTCTTTCCTCCGAACCCGCCGCCGTTGGAGCAGGCCACCACGCGCACGCGCGACGCCGGCAATTCGAGCACCTTGGCGAGGGCGCGGTGGACGTAGTGCGGCGTCTGGCTGGAGGAGTAGAGGGTCACCCTGTCGTCGTCCTCGGGCACGGCCACCGCCGAGTGCTGCTCCATGGGCAGGTGGGTGTTCCCCTCGTAATAGAAGGTGTCCTCGAAGATCTCGTCCGCGTTTTCGAAACCTTTTTCGACGTCGCCGAAGGTCATCGAGACGACCTTGTGGAGGTTGCCGTGATCGCCGTAGTCGTGGATGCGCGGCTCGGGGGTGGCGATCGCTTCCTCGATCGACGAGATCGTGGGGAGCGGCTCGTATTCGACCTTCACCTTGAGCGCCGCCTCGTAGGCCGCGTCCTCGGTGACGGCGGCGACGGCGGCCACGGGATCGCCCACGAAGCGGACCTTGTCCGGGCAGAGGGCGTGCTCGTCCTGCGAGACGGGGAGGATGCCGAACGGGATCGGCGTCTCCTTCCCCGTCAGGAAGCCGAGGAAGCCGGGGACCTTCTCCGCCTCCGAAGAATCGATCGCTCGGATCAGCGCGTGCGGCTGCGTCGAGCGCACGAGCCGGACATAGGCCGTGCGCGGGAAGGCGAGATCGTCCGCGAACTTGGTGGCGCCGGTCACTTTGGCGCGGCCGTCCACGCGGCGGAACGGCTTGCCGATGATGCTCGTCTCGCGTTGCGGCTCTGCTTCGGGCTCGGGTTTCTCAAGCGGCTCAGCCATGATGATCGTTCCCGTAGTTGTTCCCGTAGAAGGCTTCGTTCGGGGGTGTCCAATCCTCGCCGCGCATCCTGGCGGCGGCCCATTCCACCCCTTCGAGGATCTTGTGATAGCCGGTGCAGCGGCAGAGGTTGCCGGCGAGCGCCTCGCGGATCTCGTCGCGGCTTGGGGCTGGATTCTCGGCGAGCAGGGCCTTGGCGGCCATCAGGATGCCCGGCGTGCAGTAGCCGCACTGGGCGGCGCCGAGGTCGGCGAAGGCGGCCTGGAGCGGATGGAGCTCGTTGCCGAGCTGCATCCCTTCAACTGTTTCTATCGACTTGCCGCGCGTCTCGGCGGCGAGCACCAGACAGGAGAGCACGGGGCGGCCTTCCACCAGCACCGTGCAGGTGCCGCACTCGCCGAGCTCGCAGCCGTGCTTGGTGCCGGTCAGCGCGCACTCCTCGCGCAGCACCTCGAGCAGCGTGTGATGGGTGGGGAAGACCACGGGGCGATCCTCGCCGTTGATCCGCAGCTTCAGGGTGGTCAGATCGTCCATGCGCTCTCCGTTTCCGATCCTCTGCCTTCGGTCATTCCGTAGGGGCGGCCCTGCGTGGCCGCCCTGGGTGGGTGGGGAATTCCGGATCGGTCCCCCCGCCCAGGGCGGCCACATAGGGCCGCCCCTACGGTTTTTCCAACGTGACCCCCGCCGCCAACACTCCCCGCACCAGCAGCTCGGCCTGCTCGCGCCCGATCTCGCGGGCGGATTTGCGGCCGTCCGGGCGGAACCACTTCACGGTCCAGTTGACGGCTCCCAGGATGGCGAGGGCGCTCACCTTGGGATCGACCGGCCGGAAGACACCGGTATCGATCCCCTCTTGAATGGTGTCGCGGAAGGCGCGCTCGTACTCGTCGCGCCGCGCCTGCACCTCCCGCCGCCAGGTCTCGCCGAGCGCCTCCACCTCCAGATGGGCGAGCGAGCCGGGGGTCCTCTCGTTGAGGCGGACGACGTGCTCCTCGATCAGCCGGAAGAGCCGGGCGTCGGCCCGCAGGCCGGTCTCGCGCACTCGCGCGGCGATCTCCAGCAGGCCGGCCAGGGCGTCCTCCTGGACGAAGGCGAGCAGCTCCTCCTTGTCCTTGAAGTAGTAGTAGAGATTGCCGACCGCCATCCCCAGCTCCGCCGCGATGTCCCGCATCCCGGTCGCCTGCAGGCCCCGGCGGCGGAAGACCCGCGAAGCCGCGTCGAGGATCTCGCGCTTCTTCTCCAGGACTTTGTCTCGGGATTCTTGCCGGCGCGCTGCGGAGATTTGAACCATCGTTCAAATCATCGCCTCTCCGAGGGGGCTTGTCAAGTCACTCCCTGGGAGAATCATCCGGTCTTGGCCGTATTTCATCTCTTCTATTTTTTACCAGTCCTTGACGGACGAGGATCGCGCCGGTAGCATCTACAAGCGTTCCTCCCCAGCCATATTGGAGATGGTCTCTTTCGATAAAGAGATGATAATCATCCATTATCAGTAAGTCCCCATCCTGCTGGGATAGCGGTTTCCGGGCTCCGTCCGCGTCCTTCCTTCCGGCTTATAGAGAGCGAAAGAGCAGGCAGACGGCTCTGCGACTCGTGGAGGATAATGGATGATTATCCAGCTGGCTCCACGCTGCGCCAGAGGTATGAGCTTCTCAAGCCGGCCATGGATGAGCGGCTGCGCCGGCTTTGGGCGGCGGCCGAGGCGCTCGCG
>DASXJP010000088.1:0-41295 GCA_036497345.1 Thermoanaerobaculia bacterium | reverse complement strand
CCCGCCATTACCCTGCACACCCGCACGGAGCTCACCGCCGCCGAGGGGGAGAATCACCTGGAGCGCGTGAGCTGGCGGGATCAAAACGCCGGGACGACCGAAACCCACAACATCCGCCACGTCTTCGTCATGACGGGCGCGGCGCCCAGCACCGGCTGGCTCGGCGAATGTATCGCGCTCGACGAAAAAGGTTTCATCAAGACCGGGCCGGACCTCTCGAACGACGAGCTCAACGCCGCGCGCTGGCCGCTCCCCCGGCGCCCCTATCTCCTCGAAACCAGCCTCCCCGGCGTGTTCGCGGTGGGCGACGTCCGCGGCGGCAGCGTCAAGCGCGTGGCGTCAGCCGTGGGCGAGGGCTCGATCTCGGTCTCGTTCGTGCACCGGGCGCTCCAGGAGTAGAGAGCCGCCTATCCGTGGATGGTGCGGGTGTAGCCGTTCTCGGCGATCACCGCGCCCATCTCGTCATAGGCCTCGGGCTCGCCGGGGGCCCAGGTCGCCAGGCCGTCGACGTAGCGGGTGTACATGGAGAAGGCCGCCGCGATCAGCACCGTGTCGTGGATGGCCTTGTCGTCCGCGCCCGCCTGCCGCGCCCGCGCCACGTCCTCGGCCGTGACCAGCCGGCCGTCCACCCGCACCTTGCCGGCGATCTCCAGGAGCGCCTGCAGCTTGGCGCTGACCGGGGCGTGAGCCCCCTGCGAGAGCACCGAGTCGACGAGATTGCCCGCCTCGCCGAGCAGGTGCCGCGCCGTCGAGGCGTGCAGCAGCGTGCAGAAGCGGCACTCGTTGCCCTTCGACACATACGCCGCGATCATCTCCCGCTCCCCCGGCGACAGCGACGAGGGGTCGCGCAGCAGCGCGTCCGCCAGGCCGTTCAGGTGCTTCTCGGTCTCGGGATAGGCGACCATGGGCCCGACGATGCCGGGCAGTCCTTCGGGAAGCTCGATATGGGGCATTGGGGCTCCTTGGGGGCTTGCTCGCCCTCGGACTACAAGGACAAGGTTACCTCAGTAACCTGTGCTACAAATCCGCCATGGACAAAAAAGCCCTGACCCGCGAGTACAAGGAGACCCAGCGCCCGATGGGGGTGTATCAGGTGCGGAACACCGTCAACGGCAAGGTGCTGATCGGGACGAGCGTCGACCTGCCGGCCATCCTCAACCGGCTACGCGGGGAGCTCAGGCTCGGGGGTCTTCGCAACCGGGCCCTCCAGCAGGACTGGAACGAGCACGGGCCGGAGGCGTTCGAAGTCGAGATCCTCGATACCCTCCCGCCATCCGACAAGCCCGGCTACAACCCGAAGGACGACCTCAAGGCGCTCGAGGCGTTGTGGCTCGAGAAGCTCATGCCGTTCGACGAGCGGGGGTACAACGCCAAGCCGAAGGGTTGAGGGTTGGAGTCACGGACGAGCACGGACGAACACGGACAAGCACGGATGATCCTTGCCGTCCGTGTTGGTCCGTGTTGATCCGTGTCTGTCCGTGTTGGCCTGAGCCCCTCCGCGAGCGCCTTCCCCTGACCGGATCGGGCCCCCTTTCCCGCATACTGGTCTGAAGAGAAAGGCACCTTACCGAATCGTCAAGAGGTTGATGTCTCATGCGTATGGCTCGCCGTATCGTCCTCCTCCCCCTGATCCTGGCCTTCGTGGCCGTGCAGGCCGCCTCGGGTCCGCGCCGGGCGGCCTCGGGACGGCCCAACATCGTCTTCATCCTGACCGACGATCAGGACCTCCTCCTGCGCTCCATGGACTTCATGCCGCAGACGCGCGAGCTGATCGCGCGGCGGGGGATGACGTTCGAGCAGGACTTCGTGCCCCTGTCGCTCTGCTGCCCGTCGCGCTCGACCATCCTCACCGGGCTCTATCCCCACAACCACAAGATCTACAACAACCGCGCCCCGGGGGGCGGGTTCGCGAAGTTCCAGGACCTGGGGCTGGAGGAGACGACCATCGCCACGGCGCTCCACGCCGCGGGCTACCGCACGGCCCTGTTCGGGAAATATCTGAACAATTACCCGCGGCCGGGGGGCGAGACCCACATACCGCCGGGGTGGGACGAGTTCGCCACTCCCGCGGGGGGCTCCCCCTACACCAATCGCAACTACACGCTCAACGAGAACGGCACGCTGGTCCACTACGGGGGCGATCCCCAGGACTACCTGACCGACGTGATCGCCGGCAAGGCCACGGATTTCATCCACCGCTCGGCGGACGCGGGGCAGCCGTTCTTCCTCTATCTGGCCACCTACGCGCCGCACAAGCCGGCCACCCCGGCGCAGCGCCACGCCAATCTCTTCCCCGGCCTCAAGGCCCCCCGCACCCCCTCGTTCAACGAGGAGAACGTGGCGGACAAGCCGCAGAAGATCCGCAAGCTCCCCCGGCTCTCCAAGAGCGACGTCGAGGCGATCGACAGCCTCTACCGCCGGCGGGCGCAGTCGCTCCAGGCCGTGGACGAGGCGGTGGCGGCGGTGGTCCGCATCCTGGAGATGACCGGCCAGCTCGACAACACCTACATCGTCTTCACCTCGGACAACGGCTTCCACATGGGGCAGCACCGGCTGAAGCCGGGCAAGTACACGCCCTATGAGACCGACGTCCACATGCCGCTCTTCGTGCGCGGGCCCGGCATCGCCCCCGGCAGCTCCACCAGCCTGCTCACGTCGAGCGTGGATTTCGCTCCGACGATCGCGGAGATGGCGGGGGTGGCGCTCCCCTTCCCGGTGGACGGCCGGTCGTTCGCCCCTCTCCTGCACGGCAAGACGCCCACCGAATGGCGGCAGGTGATCCTGCTGGAGCAGTTCGAATTCTCGCCGGAGACCAACGTGCCGGACAGCGTCCTGGAGCCGCCCGACCCGCAGGACGGGACGGTCTCCGCCTACCCCTCCCATCTGGGGGTGCGGATGCCCGGCCTGAAGTACGTGGAGTACGGGACCGGCGAGCGGGAGGTCTACGATCTCACCCACGATCCGGATGAGCGGAGCAACGTGGCCGCCAGCAGGAAGCCGGCCTGGCTGGCGCGGATGTCGAGCCTGGCGCGGGCGCTCGGGGCCTGCGTGGGGGAGCGGTGCCGGGAGCTGGAGGCGAGCCCTCCGCCGTGACGGGACCTCAGGAGACGGGCTTCGGCCGCTCTCCGCGCATCTCGACCCGGCCCTTGAAGAAGGCCCCCTCGGCGATGACGATGCGGGGCGCGGCGATGTCCCCTTCGAGGATCCCCGAGGCGGCGACCTCCACGCGGTCGGTCGCCGCCACGTTCCCCGTCACCCGTCCGCTGACGCGCACCACAGGGGCCGCGATCGGCCCCTCCACCACCCCCTCGACGCCGACGGTCACCGGGGCGTCCACCCGCACCTCCCCCTGGATCTCCCCCTCGACCAGCAGCTCGGTGGCGCCCGTCACCGCCCCCTGCAGGAGGGTGCCGGCGGCGACGTGGGTGATCTGCCGCCGGGAGCTCGCGGAGTCGGACGGCCTGGATGTGGCGGGAGCGGGGCTGGTCCCGCGTTGGAAGATCGACACGGTCGTAGGAGAAGCGGTTGGAGCGGGCAACGGGACTCGAACCCGCGACATCAAGCTTGGGAAGCTTGCACTCTACCAACTGAGTTATGCCCGCCCGATGATCGAGCGAAGGGAAATCTAGCCGAGCCGGGCGGCGGGGTCAAGTAGGGGCCCCCCACCACCAGACAAACAGGCTATACTCAGTCCATGTACGGATCAGGATCGGGACGGGGCCGTGACTCCGTGGAAAACAAAGACTCCCTCTACTTTTTCCCCGATCAGAGGATCACCGAGCAGGAATTCCTCCACCTTCTCCACCAGGGGACCCCGGAGCAGCGCGCCTGGGTCATCTCCCATCTGCTCCGCTACGCCCAGTGGGACGACATCTGGACCTACGTGACCCGCGACGAGGTCCGCGACATCTTCCCCGCCCTCGATCTCCCCGAGAGTCTCCGCCAGGCCTGGGGACGGATGCTCAAGGTCGAAGCCCCCGTCGGCTGACTGAGACTACAGCCGCAGCCGCAACGCCACGATCTGCGTCTTCTGGAGCGGATCGAAGTTGTTGTCGCTCACCAGTACCAGGGTGCGCGAGCCGTCGGGGAGCGTGGGCCCGAAGGTCATCCCCTCGAGGTTGTCCGGCACCAGCCCCGACCGCGCGAAGTCGTAGACCAGCGTCTTCCGCGCCGGCGTCCAGCTCTGCCCCGCCAGCGACTCCAACCCTGAGACGTCGGTGGCGCCGGCCGGCGAGACGCGGAAGAGCTGGATCACGAAGCCCCGCCCCGCGACGAATTCCCTCTCCAGGGCCAGCAGGTCGCCGCCGGGGAGGGCGAGGAGGTCCGAGAGGCCGCGGATCTTGAAGCCGGCGCCCACCTTCTGCTGGAGGGGCTCCACCTCGTAGACGAATTGCGCCCCCGGCACGAAGCCGCCGTTCCGCCGCTCGTAGCGCAGGAGGCGGACCGGGCTCGGCCGCGCCGGGTCGTCGGGGGCGTCCTGCTGGAGGGCCCGCTCGTTGGCCGTCCACAGCACGTCCCCGCCGGGCGCCAGGGTGAGGCTCTCGAAGCCGAGGTTGCTCCGGATTCCCCGGCCCGGCGTCCCGGCCAGGAACAGGTCCGGCACGGGCAGCGAGCGGAGCGTCCGGCCGTCAGGTGAGAATTCGCGGATCGACGGCTCGGTCTCGGAGGCGCTCAGCATCTCCCCCGAGGGCTCCAGGGCCAGCCCCTCGCCGTCGAAATTTTTCCCATTGAATCCGGCGAGCGGGATGGCGGCGAGGGGCACCTCCAGCGGCGTCTTGCCGGGCAACGGAGAGACCCCGCTCTCGCTCACCGCGAAGGCGAGCCGGAAGACGCGGGCCGGGGTCTCCCCCTCGTTGTCCACCACCGCGAGGTAGGTGCCGTCCGCGGCCCGGGCGATCGCCGACAGCCCACCGACCCGGAAGCCGCCCACGGTGGCGCCGAAGGGGACGATCAGCGGTCCGGAGCCGAGGAGGGAGAGAGGGGGCTCCGCGGGCGGCGCCAGCGCGTGGGGCGCGCAGGAGCCGGCCGCGAGAGCGAGGGCCAGCAGGAGGGCGCCGCGCCGGCCGCCGCTCATTGCGACGCCGGCACGAACTGGACCTCGAACATCTTGGGCCAGTCCTTGCCGGTGATCAGGAAGGTCTTCGTCCGCGGGTTCCAGGCGATGCCGTTGAGCACGTCCGCCTTCCGCTTCTCCTCGGGGGTGAGCAGGCCGGAGGCGTCGATCACCCCCGTCACCCGGCCGTCCTTGGGATCGATGCGCAGGATGTTGTCCGTCCGCCAGACGTTGGCGTAGACCACGCCGTCGACGCATTCGAGCTCGTTGAGCTGGTACGCGGGCTTCCCCTCGAGGGTGACGTTGATGATCGACTGGACGGCGAAGGTCTTGGGGTCGCGGAAGGTCAACCGGTCCGAGCCGTCGCTCATCACCAGGCGGGTGCCGTCATGGCAGAGCCCCCACCCCTCGCCGTCGTAGCGGAATTCCCCCACCTTCTGGAAGTCGGAGCGGTTGTAGACGAACGCCTTCTCCTCCTGCCAGGTGAGCTGGATCAGATGGCCGTCGACCAGCGCCAGCCCCTCGGCGAAGTACTCGGCGGGGACGTCCACCTTGCGCTTGACCGCGCCGGTCTGGAGATCGACCTCGCGCAGGCTCGACTTGCCGTTGAGCCCCGTGCTCTCGAAGAGGGCGTTGCTGTCGAGCACCAGCCCCTGGGTGAACGCCTCCGGATCGTGCGGCCGGGTCGAGAGGACCTTCACCTTCAGCCGCTCGGGAGCGTCCGGAGCGCTCGCCGGCGCCGCGGCGGCGGTCTGCGAGGGGGTCTCGGGCTCTGGGTGCGGGGAGGAACGGAAATACCAGAGGGCGGCGAGGACGATGACGGTCATGAGTACCAAGATGATAGCCCAACGTGGAATGCTGCGGGGCTGCTCGACCCGCTGGGGTTGACTGTAGGTTCTTGCTTTACGGGCCATGGCTCACCCTCCCCAGGAACAATCCTCCAGCCCGTCATCCGGCATGCCGATGGGCTGGCCCGGCGGCGCCGGCGGCGGCTCGGGGCGCTTCGCGGTGTCCTCTACCCCGCGGCGGTCGAGATAGCGCTCGATCTCGCGGGCGAGGAAGGCGCGGTGGGCGGCCTCGGCGCCGCTCCCCTCCTTCTTCCCCAGCCGGCCCGCCAGCGAGCGCAGCCCGGCGTCCACCCGCGAGCGCACGCCGGGCGCGGCCTGGGGATCGCGCGCGAGATCGATCAGCCGCCGCACCAGCACCCACTGCTCCGTGCGCCGCACCTCCGCCAGCCGCTCCGACTTCGAGGGGCCGCCGCCGAAGACCCGGTCCTCCATCCCCTTCAGCACCTCCTCCAGGCCCGGCAGCGATGGATCGCGGCGGTGGAAATCCACCAGCCGGGCCGTCCGCTCGGGACGGAGCAGCAGCCGCACGGCCATGTCCGCCCCGGTGGCGGCGGCCGAGAGGGGATCGAAGGTGGGCGCGGTCAGGCCGGTAAACATCTCCTCGTTCGGCTGGTACTCGTCCGGGCGCGGCAGCAGGAGCCTGATGATCGAATCCGGCAGGTCGAGCGTCTCCGGCGAGAGCACGTCCAGGATCGCCGCCAGGGCCTTTCGCTGCTCCGCGCCGTCCACGGGCTTCGACGGCGGCTGGCCGTCCCCCCGCATCGCGTAGGTGTACTGCAGCCCGCCGACCACCTTGGAGGCGGCCTCCAACTGATACCGGTGGTGGAAGTAGAGGGGCACCAGCGCCTCCTGGAGCAGGGCGAGCGGCTGCCCCGGGGCGATGTTGTGCTCGCCGAAATTGGCCAAGCCGATGCGGCGCACCGCCAGCTCGTGGCGCAGGCTCTCGGCGGCGTCCGGCCCGTTGTCCCAGAGGTGCGTGATCGGGCTCGCCGACCCTTCAGGACGGGCGTCCTGGTCGGTGAGGAAGACCAGGCCGCGGGAGAGCCCGTCCTTCATGATCGCGTCGAGCCCCGCCTTCTCGTCCGTCCCCGGCGGAAATTCGGTGTAGCCGTAGCGGATGGCCTGGACGTCCCAGGCGCCCGCCCCGGTGGCATAGACGTTGGAGAAGTCGAGCTTGCCGTCCTTGATGCCGACCTGGGGCGCGGGGTAGTCCATCACCGAGGCGCGGCCGTAGGTGGAGGCGGCGAAGTTGTGGGCGAGCCCCAGGCTGTGCCCCACCTCGTGCGCGGCGAGCTGGCGGATGCGGCGGAGCGCGAGCTGCACGGGATCGTCCGGCGCGCCGGTGCCCGACTTGTCCGCCCCTTCCAGCCCCTCGAAGATCAGCCGGTCCTGGCGCACCCGCAGCGAGCCGAGCGTGACGTGCCCCTTGAGGATCTCCCCCGTCCGCGGGTCGATCACCCCGCCACCGTAGGACCAGCCGCGGGTCGAGCGGTGCACCCACTGGATCATGTTGTAGCGCACGTCGAGCGGGTCCGCCCCCGGCGGCAGCACCTTCACCTGGAAGGCGTCGATGAATCCCGCCTTGTCGAACGCCTCCCGCCACCAGCTCGCCCCCTCGATCAGCGCGCTACGGACCGGCTCCGGCGCGCCGGGATCGACGTAGTAGACGATCGGGTTCTTCACCCGCGAGCGCGCCGCCGTGGGATCGACCTTCTCCAGGCGGTGGCGGCTGAGATAGCGGACGTCGTTCGGCGCCGCGATCGGCGCCGCGTAGTCTTTGAATTCGATCCCGAAATAGCCCGCGCGCGGATCGAACAGGCGCGGCTTGTAGCCGGGGTCCGGCAGGCGCACCAGCGAATGGTGCTGCACCAGGGTGACCGCGCTCGCCGTGGGCGCCGTCTCGCGCACCAGCGGCCCCGGGTCCGCCGACTGATAGGTGAGCAGGGCCGCGAATTCCACGTTCTCGGGGAAAGCCTTGCAATTCTCGGGATCGATCAGACTCCGCTTCTCGTCGAGCGACCAGCTCCCCTGCTTGGCCTCCTTCATCCGCTCGGCGATCCCGTGGGCGTCGCGCACCAGGAAGGAGGTGAAGTCGACCAGGGCGCTGCCGTCGGGGTCCTGGGCGGCGATCTCGCCGGCCCAGAGGATCGAGGTGGCGAACGACTCGCGCACCGCCTGCCGCTCTGCCGGGTCCTCGGTGAGGGCGCGGAACTTGAGGTTCGGCTGCTCCACCAGCACGCGCCCGCCCACCCGGCGCAGGGTGACGATGCGGGTGTCGCCGAGCTGTCCGCGGTCGAGCCCCACCGGATTCGAGCCCAGGCCGGTGGCGATCGCCTCCTGATAGATGTAGCTCGCCACCTCGCCGCTCTTGTCCCTGGCCGCCGGCACCTCCAGCCAGATCTTCCCCTTCTGGCGGTCGACGTAGAACGTGAGGAGCCCGGCCCGCTTCTCAGAATCGGCCGTGGCCTTGGCGATCGTGGGCGTTCCCCCTGCCGGCGCCTCGGCGGCCAGGAGGGAGTGGAGAATGGTGAAGAATGCAAGCGTCGCGAGGAAGGTCTTCAGCAGATTGGATCGCATTTCGATTCCCTGAGTCGTAAGGCTCCCATCGAGCGCGGGGAGTCTATCACCCAGGGCTTATCTGCCATTCCTTCCCCGCCCTTGGGAAGAGGATGCGCTTCTCCTTATTCCTTGGGCGGGCACAGACAGCCGTATCCTGTAGCCTTGACGCAGCCCGGATCACATATAATTTTAGTTGTGATGGGTTTACTGGGTTTGTGCGCCTGAGCAGCCCAAACCGACACGAATGCAATCAGTCCCGCCAGCATCAGCTTGACCATGAGATCTCCTTTCAGCTCCATTATAGCTCCGTCCCCGACCGGTGATGTACTCTCCCTCCGCCGTGCCCTCCCTCGACGACACCCTCAGCTCCAACGACATCGGCCGCGAGATCCGGGACTTCGACCGCCGCCAGGAGCGCCGGCGACGGGTGGTCCCCCGGGCGGCGCTGGTCGGGCTGCTCGCCGGCCTCGTGGCCTCGGCCTTCCGCATCACCCTCGAATTCCTGGACCGGGCGCGGGACGCCCTGTTCGCGGCCGCGCACCAGATGCCCCAGCCCTGGGGGCTGCTGCTGGTGATCGCGGTCTGCGGCACCGGCGCGGGGGCCGCGCTCTGGCTCGTCCGCCGGTTCGCCCCCGAGACCTCGGGCAGCGGCATCCCCCACCTCAAGGCGGTGCTCCACCGGCTGCGCGGCATGCGGTGGCGGCGCGTCCTGCTGGTGAAATTCGCCAGCGGCACCCTGGGGATCGGCGCCGGCCTGGCCCTGGGGCGCGAGGGTCCCACCGTGCAGATGGGCGGCGCCGTGGGCCAGATGGTGAGCCGCTGGGTGCGCGGCAACGCCCGCGAGCGGCACATCCTGATCGCCGCCGGCGCCGGGGCCGGGCTCGCCGCGGCCTTCAACGCGCCGCTCGCCGGCGTCATCTTCGTCCTCGAGGAGCTGCGCCGCGACTTCGCGCCCGGCGCCCTGACGGGGGCCTTCGTGGCCTCGGTGACGGCGGACGTGGTGGTGCGCCTGCTCACCGGGCAGTCGCCCGTGTTCCACGTCTCCAGCCCGCCCGTGCCGCCGCTGAACACCCTCCCCCTGTTCCTGATCCTGGGCGTGGTGGCCGGCCTTCTCGGCGTGGTCTTCAACCGCACCCTGCTGGGCAGCCTGCGCCTGTTCGAGCGCACGTCCCGCTGGCCGTTCGGCCTGCCCGCCGCTCTGGTGGGGGTCGCGGTGGCCCTCGTCGGCTGGTTCGCTCCCGAGGCGCTGGGAGGGGGCGGCCCGCTGGTGCAGGACACCCTGAGCGGCCGCATCGGGCTCCAGGCCCTCTCGGTCTTCCTGCTGCTGCGCTTCGCGATGACCATGGCCAGCTATGGGACGGGCACCGCGGGCGGCATCTTCGCCCCCCTGCTGGTCCTCGGCGCCCAGACCGGCCTGCTGGTGGGCCTCCTGGGCCAGCCCATCTTCCCTTCGGCCGCCGGATTCGGGACCTCCTTCGCCGTGGTCGGCATGGCGGCGCTGTTCACCTCGATCGTCCGGGCGCCGCTCACCGGCATCGTGCTGATCCTGGAGATGACCTCCAGCTACCCCCTCATGCTGCCGCTGCTGGCCGCCTGCTTCACCGCCTACGCCCTGGCCGACATGCTCCACGACCGGCCGATCTACGAGGCGCTGCTGGAGCGCGACCTGCTGCGCGGCCAGCCGCGGCCGGCCGAGGAAGAGCACGCGAAGATCGTCGAGGTCCTGGTCGAGGCCGGAGCCCCCTTCGACGGCCGCCGCGTGGCCGACCTCGGCCTCCCGCCGGGCTGCCTGCTGATCACCATCCAGCGCGACGACCGTGACGAGGTGCCCTCCCGGGATACCGTCCTCCGGGCCGGCGACCGCCTCACGGCGGTGGTGGCGCCTTCGGCGGTAGAGGGGATCGAGACGCTGCGGCGGGGGGTGGATTACCGGGGGTAGGACGGCTTCGCGAAGGCGCTCCTCCGGCCGCCGGTCGTCGCCGGCTACCCGTCGCCCTCCGGCAGGGTCTTGAGCACCGCCCGCAGGGTGTCCAAGGTGATGGGCTTGGCCAGGAAGCCGTCCATGCCCGCCGCCTCGCAGGCCTCCCGGTCGGTGGCGAAGGCGTTGGCGGTCAGGGCCACCAAGCGCAGGCGCCTGCCGCCGCTGGCCGCCTCCCGGGCGCGGATGGCGCGGGCCGCGGCCAGCCCGTCCAGCACCGGCATGTAGATGTCGAGCAGCACCAAGTCGTAGGCCGCGCGGGCGGTGGCCTCGACCGCCTCCACCCCGTCCTCCACGCACTCCACGGCGGTCCCCAGGTGCTGCAGCATGGCCTGGACCACTTTCCGGTTCACCGGGCTGTCCTCGGCCACCAGGACCCGCCGGCGGCTCTGGACGGCTCCGGGCTGCGATCTCGGCGGGCTCGCCGAGACGAGCGGGACCGACGCGGCCGGGGCCGACGCGGCGTCCTCGGCCGTGGGCTCGGAGACGAGCGGCAGTCGGACCGTGAAGGTGCTGCCGCGGCCCGGGGCGCTCGCCACCGCGACCGTCCCGTCCATGGCCTCCAGCAGGCGGGCGGTGATCGCCAGGCCTAGACCCGTGCCGCCGAAGCGCCGGGTCGTCGAGGCATCGCCCTGGGTGAAGGGCCGGAACAGGCGGGCGCGCTGGGCCTCATCCATGCCGATCCCGGTATCGCGGACCGCGATGGCGAGGCCCCCCTCTCCGTCGTCGCTGGCGGCGACCGTGACGGTGCCGCCGGGGGCGAACTTCACCCCGTTGGAGACCAGGTTCAAGAGCACCTGGCGCACCCGTATGGGATCGGCCAGCACCCGGCGCGGCACCGTCTCGGGCCAGTCCAGGACCAGCGCCCCTCCCTGTTCGTGGATCTGGGAGCGGTACAGGGCCAAGGTGTCGGCCGCGGCGGCCCGGGCGTCGACCGGCAGCCGCTCCACCTCCAGGCGGCCGGCCTCGATCTTGGCCCAGTCCAGGATGTCGTTGAGGATCGCCAGGAGCGTCTCGCCGGAGCGCCGGATGGTCTCGGCCTGGTCGCGCTGCTCGGGCGTCAAGGGACCCGAGGCCAGGAGGTCGGCCATGCCGATCACCCCGTTCAAGGGGGTGCGGATCTCGTGGCTCATGGCGGCCAGAAACTCGGACTTGGCCCGGTTCGCCCGCACCGCCTCGTCGCGCTTCGTCACCAGCTCGGCGGTGCGGCGGTCGACGAGCGTGGCGGCGATGGCGACCGCGATGATCACCGAGGTGACGAAGGCGATGACGATGGCCATCCATCGCGGCTCGAACATGACTGTCGGGTACCCCATGCTGCCGGGGTAGAAGCGGGCGGCGTGCATGGCGGTGTAGTGCATGCAGGCCACGGCGCAGCCCATGGCGACGGCGCCGGCCACCTGACGAAGGAAGGGGAGAGTGGCGCCGCCGCGGAAGAACTTGATGTAGAGAGCGAGGGTGGCGAGCACGTGAGCGACGAAGATCGACAGGGCGAACAGGAGGGGCGAGTACCCCATCATGGCGTCCATGCGCATCGCTTCCATGCCGGTGTAGTGCATGCCCCCGATCCCCAACGCCATGAGCAGGCCGCCGACGTTGAGCCGCCACCACGAGATCCTGGCGCGGTCCATGAAATGGAGCGCCATGGCGCTCGCGAACACGGCGGGAACCATCGAGAAGAGGGTGATGGTGAGGTCGTAGCTGACCGGAATCGGCAACGAGAAGGCGAGCATGCCGATGAAGTGCATGGACCAGATGCCCGAGCCCATGGCGGCGGCGCCGGCGGCCAGCCACCGGCGCCGGGTTTGCGGCGATGGCGCGCTCGCCATCCGCTCGACGACCTCGAGGGCGGCGTAGCCGCCCAGCGCGGCCACGAAGAAGGACAGCGCCACCAGGAACGGGGTGTAGGTCGCGGAAAGCTCCTGGCCCAGATAGGCGTTGGGGGCGATGAACCTCCAGAAGAAGTGCATGCGGTTCCTTGCGACTTCAGCAGCGCTGTGAGAAAGCGAGACTATTCTACAGCGCGCGGCTCCATACCGTGTAAGGGGAAAAAGAGGGGCTGGGAGTGAGGATTCGGCACGGACCTTGCCTGCCCCAGGGCCGATCTGCTACAAGCAAGAGTCATGCAGAGTCTGGCCATCCCACAGCATCCGGTTGAAACCACGGAGAAAGATTTCGACTCACTAGGCTTAAGCCAATCGATCCTCCGCTGCGTCCGCCTCGTCGGCTTCGAGCATCCGACGCCCATCCAGGCCGCCGTCATCCCGGCGGCGCTCAGCGGCCGGGACCTCATCGGCCTCGCCGAGACCGGCTCCGGCAAGACGGCGGCGTTCACGCTGCCGATCACCGAGCGGCTCGCCCACGACCCCAAGTCCCGCGCCCTGATCGTCTCCCCCACCCGCGAGATCGCCCTCCAGACCCAGGCCTTCCTCGACGCCTTCGGCGGCGACTTCGGCCTGAAGACGGTCTGCCTGATCGGCGGCGTCAAGATGGGGCCGCAATACCAGGGGCTGCGCCGCCGTCCCCACGTCATCGTCGCCACCCCGGGGCGCCTCCTCGACCACGTCGAGCAGGGGACGGCGAAGCTCGACGACTTCAACATCCTGGTCCTCGACGAGGCGGACCACATGCTCGACATGGGATTCATGCCGCAGGTCAACCGCATCCTCCAGCAGCTCCCCAAGAAGCGGCAGACGCTGATGTTCTCGGCCACCATGCCGCCGCCGATCGAGCGCATCTCGCAGCAGTTCATGAACGATCCCATCCGGGTCGACATCACCCCCGAGGGCAAGGCGGCGTCCGGCATCAGCCACCGGCTCTACCTGGTGGAGCCGGACAACAAGAAGGAGTGCCTGCTCGCCCTTCTCCGCCAGGAGCTCGGGAGCACGCTGGTGTTCATCCGCCGCAAGAGCGACGCCGAGTGGCTGATGGGCGTGCTGGAGCGCGAGGGGCACCCGGTGGAGCGCATCCACTCCAACCTCTCGCAAGGACAGCGGACCCAGGCCCTCCAGGGGTTCCGCGAGGGGGAGCACCGCATCCTGGTGGCGACCGACATCGCCTCTCGCGGCCTGGACATCCCGCGCGTCGGCCACATCATCAACTTCGACATGCCGGAGACGGTCGAGGACTACATCCATCGCGCCGGCCGCACCGCCCGCGGCAACGCCACCGGCATCGTCTCGACGATCTCCACCTGGATCGACAAGATGATGATCAAGGAGATCGAGTCGACCCTCGGCGAAGACCTCCCCCGCTGCACCGTCCCCGGAGTCACCCCCTACGTCGAGATGAAGCCCCGGGTGAGCCTGGGAGCCCGGAAGTCGACGCTCAAGGTGAAGCGGCGGTAGTGGAAGCGGCAGGCGTGAGTCCGGTACAATCCAGTTGTCATGTCTTCCTCAACCCGCGTTGCCGAGCCGCCGGTCACTCTCGGTGAGGTGCCGCCGCTCGAGCCGGGCGACCGGCTCACCCGGGCCGAGTTCGAGCGCCGCTACGAGGCGATGCCACGACTGCGCAAGGCGGAGCTGATCGAAGGCGTGGTCTACATGCCATCCCCCGTGCGCCTGCGACTCCACTCCCGACCCCATCTCCACCTGGCCACCTGGCTGGGCGCCTACGAGGCTGGGACGCCAGGAACCGTGGCCGCCGACAACAGCACCGTGCGTCTGGATCTCGACAACGAGCCGCAGCCGGATTTGTTGCTGCTCATCGATCCCTCCGTGGGCGGTCAGGCGCGCGTCAGCGACGACGACTACGTCGAGGGCGCCCCCGAGCTGGTGGCGGAAATCGCGTCGTCCACCGCCAGCTATGACCTCAACACCAAGCTCAACGTCTACCGCCGCAACGGCGTGCGAGAATACGTCGTCTGGCGCGTGCTGGACCGCGAGATCGATTGGCTCACTCTCCGGGAAGGGCGATACGAGGAGCTGACTCGCGATTCGTCCGGCCCTTACAAGAGTGAGGTCTTTCCCGGTCTGTGGCTTGACCCTGCGGCGATGGTGCGCGGTGAGCTCGCCGACGTGTTGGACACCCTGCGCCAGGGGCTCGCCACCCCCGAGCACGCCGCTTTCGCCGACCGGCTGAAAGCGTCCAGACGATCGACGTAGACCCCGAGGTCACTCCTCGAACACCGCCACCGCCCGCACCGGCGAGCCGGTGCCGCCCCGGATCTTGAGCGGCAAACCAATAAAGCGAAAACGTCCACGGCCGATGAGCTGGTGCAGATTGACCATGTTCTCGTAGTGCGTGAAGCCGAGCTCCCCGCAGACCCGATGGACCTCCTTGTTCGAGACGTCGATCACCCCCGGTGACGCCGTCTCGACGCCAAAGGCCGCGATCCCCTGCCGCCCCAGCCACCGCGCCGCCTCAACGCTCACCCCGGGTCCCCGATGCCAGTCGGAGGTCCCGAAGGCGCGCCGGTAGTGATCCGTATAGAGCAGGACCGTATCCCCGCGCTGGATCGCCAGCCCCGCCGCGGACAGGGCGCGCTCCAGATCGGCCACCTCGATCAATTCCCGCGAACCTTTATAAGACAAGGCAAGGCAGATGCCCTCCGTATAGAACATCGTCAGCGGCATGGTATCGATCGACTGTCCCCGGTACTGGCGCGCCATGTGGTTGATGGCGTCGACGTGCGTACCGGTATGCTCGCCCATCTCCAGTCGGTTGACGGCCGGTGTAATCACGTCGCTATCCGTAATGCCGTCCCACTGCTCGTGCGAGACGTGGACGGTGATCTCCACCTCCGGAAGGCCGGGGAACACCGGCATGCCGGGGAAGATGTCCTGGCTCAGGTCGATGATCTCAGGCATGCCTTATCCTTCCCATCGGGAGCAAGCTCACGTCCGCCTCGGCCAAAGGGAGACATCCTGCAACAGGATCTGGATCTGATCCCTCGAGGGGATATTCCAATCGAGGGGCTGGTATCCCTTCTCAGCGGCGATCTCCCGAAGGTATAGCCGGATCGAGACGAGGTGCTTTCTATTCAGGCGCAGTCTCTCCAGGGTGTACTCTGCTGCCCGGGACAGCGGCTTCCAGGTCCCATCGGCTTCTTCCTCGAAATGGGCGGAAAAAGACTCCGAACAGAGATCCAGGAATCGGTAGCCCGCCGCTTCCAGAGAAGGATTGGGCCAAGTTACACCTTTGATGCCGTTGCAAGGATGACAGGCGTAGTACAGGTTGTAGAAGTCGTGGGTCAGACCGGCGAATTGAGGAAGAGACTTGGGCCGGAAGTGATCCAGCTCGAAGTTCTCCTGGCCCGCCGCGAGGATTTCGTGCAGAAGGCAATACGCGCAGCACTCCTCGAAATCCTCTCGTACGAGAGTACGGTACTCGGAGTAATGCTCGACAGGGTATGGGGGTATGTCGCGGCGATGGAAGACCGCCAATCGTCACCTCGCCAGCGATCGTCGGCGCAGCTTCGTCAAGGTGGCTTCGAGCTCTCTCTCGACCGGCTCGTAGAGCTTCGCATCGGCCTCATCCAGGCGCGTTTGCAAGCGCTGCAATTCCGCCGTCTCCGATTCCGATAACGGCGAGCAGAACTTCTTATCTACCAGCTCCGCATACCGCTCGCGCGCCCGTTTTTCGGCATCAGCCATGGGACCTCCGATCCAGCTCCCGAGCTTTCCTAGTATACGCCTGTTTCTCCCTTAAGGGCAAGATTCTCTCCAGGCATACCTGACCTCCCTAAACCGGCAACACCACCACCTCAAATACAAGGGGCAGCCCGCCGGCCGCGGGCAGGGCAGGCTCTTTGACAACTGAATCGAAGCAGGGCGCACGTGCGGGGGGAGAAAGGGACCTCAGAGACTCCAGGGACAACAGGGACGATACGGTCTGCTGTCCCTGCTCAGCCTTGGAGCGGCAGGCTTACCGTGAACGTCGCCCCCTGGCCTTCCCCGGGGCTGTCCACGCGGATCGTTCCGCCGTGCCCCTCGACGATGTGGCGCGCGATGGCGAGCCCCAGGCCCAGGCCGCCGCTCGGGCTCTTCCCGCCCTGGCGGAAGCGCTCGAAGACGTGGGGGAGGAACGCCGCGGAGATGCCGTCGCCGGAGTCGCGGACGGCGATCCGGGCCTCCTCGCCGTCGCGCTTCAGGCTCACCTCGATCGTTCCCCCGCCGGGGGTGAACTTGACGGCGTTCGAGAGCAGGTTGGCGACGACCTGGTGGAGGCGGTCGGGGTCCCCGGCCGCCATCTCCAGCGGCCGTTCGAGATCGGCCGTCACGGCGATCGACTTGGCCTCGGCGGCGGGGTACATGGCGTCGAGCGCCTTCTCCACCACCTGGGCGAGATCGACCGGGCGGAGGTCGAGCCGCAGGTTGCCGCTGGCGACGCGGGCGATGTCGAGGAGATCGTCGATGAGCTGCGCCTGGGCCCGCGCGTTGCGCTCGATGATCGTCAGGGCGCGGGCTTGCGCCTCGGCGTCGAGCTTGCCGCCGCTGAGCAGGGTCACCCAGCCGAGCATGGCGTTGAGAGGATTGCGCAGCTCGTGGGAGACCATGGCGATGAATTCGTCCTTGGCGCGGTTGGCCTCCTCGGCCAGGTGGCGCGCCTCCTGCTCGCGGACGAGGCGGACCCGCTCCTCCTCCATCCGCCGGTGCTGGACGGCGTAGCGGATCGAGCGTTCGAGGCCCGCGGCGTCGATCTCCCCCTTGACCAGGTAGTCGGCGGCGCCGGAGCGCATGGCCTCCAGGTCGATCTCCTGGTCCCCCTGACCCGTCATCAGGATGATGGGCGCTCCGCTGTTGCCCATCCGCGCTTCCCGCAGGAGCTCGAGCCCGGTGCGAGCGCCGAGCCGGAAGTCGAGGAGGCAGACGTCGAAGCGATCCTCCAGGACCCGCAAGAGCCCGCGCTCGTAGGTGGGCGCCCATTCGAGCTCGAAGCGCTCGCCACCGATCTCGGCCAGCAGATCGCGGGTGAAGACGTAGTCGTCTTCGTCGTCCTCGATCAGGAGCACCCGGACGCGGTCCATGGTCAGACCGGCAGCTCGACGAGCTCAAACCAGTAGCGGCCCATCACCTTCATCAGCTCGACCAGCCGCTCGAAGGTGACCGGCTTGGTGATGTAGGAATTGGCTCCCAGGTCGTAGCTGCGGAGGACGTCCTCCTCCGCCTTGGAGGTGGTCATCACCACGATCGGGATGCGCTTCAGGTCGGGATCGCCCTTGATCTCGCGCAGGGCCTCGCGGCCGTCCTTGCGGGGCATGTTGAGGTCGAGCAGCACCAGGCCGGGGCGGGGGGACTCCTCGGGATCCGCGTAGCGTCCCCGCCGGCGGAGATAGTCGAGCAGCTCCTCGCCGTCCTCGACGGAGCGCAGATCGTTGAGCACCCGGCCTTCGGCGAGCGCCTCTTTGACCAGTAGCCGGTCGTCGGCGTCGTCCTCGGCCAGCAGGATGGTGATCCTCTTCCCTTGCGGCTTCATGCGGCGCTCTCTCCTTGCGTCTGTTGGACGGGCAGCGTGACGAGGAACCGGGCCCCCTGGCCCGGCGCGCTCTCGGCGGTGAGAGTCCCTCCGTGACGTTCGACGATTCTACGGCAAACCGCGAGCCCAATCCCCGTCCCCTCGTATTCGGTACGTCCGTGCAGACGCTGGAAGGGAGTGAAGATGCGGTCGAGATACTTCATGTCGAAGCCGATGCCGTTGTCCGCGACCACGATCCGGGCTCGCGGCGGGCCGCCGTCCGCGAGGACCGATCCCGAGATCCGCACCACCGGCGGCTCGCCGTCGCGGTGGAACTTGAGGCCGTTGCCGAGGAGGTTCTGCAGGAGCTGCCGCATCTGCAAGGGGTCGGCGTCGAGGGTGGGGAGGCCGCCGATCTCGACCCGGCCGCCGGTCTGCTCCACCCGCACCTCCAGGTCGGAGAGCACCTCACGGGCGATCTGGCCGAGGTCGGTGGGCACGAACGGCTGCCCCCGGGAGGTCACGCGCGAGAAGGTGAGCAGGTCGTTGATCAGGACGTGCATACGGTGGGCCGCGCGCTGCATGCGCTCCAGGTAGTCGATCCCCTCGGGGCCCAGGGCCTCGCCGTGCTTGCCGCGGAGGCGGTCGCCGAACGCCTGGATCTTGCGCAGCGGCTCCTGGAGGTCGTGCGAGGCCACGAAGGCGAAGTCCTGGAGCTCGCGGTTGCTGCGCTCCAGCTCCAGGGCGGACTGCCGCAGGTGCTCGTTGGCCGTGGCCAGCTCGGCCGTCCGCTCCCGGACCCGGACCTCGAGCTCGTCGCGGGCGGCGAGCAGAGCCGTCTCGGCCTGCCGGCGCCGCTGGAGGTCCCGCTGCGTCAGATAGGCGGTCAGCAGGATGAGGCCCACCAGCAGGAGGTTGGCGATGGAGAGCGTCCACAGCACCGTCCGGCCGCTCTCCCGCGAGATCTCGGAGCGGCGGCGCAGCAGGGCCGTCTCGGAGGCCGTCATCTGCGCGGCGATCCAGCGGACCGCGTCCATGGTCTGCTGCCCCGTGCCCATCAGCACAGTGGCGCGAGCGGCCTCCGGGCCGGCCGTCCGGAACGACTCGAGCCCTCGCTGGAGCTGCTCCAGGCGGCGGGCGATCAACGGCGCCAGCTCGGCGATCCGCCGCTGCTGGCGGGCGTTGTCCGCGGTCAGGGAGCGCAGGGAGCCCAGGTGCTCCTGGACCTCCACAATGCCGGTCTTGTAGGGCGCGAGATAGCTCTCGTCGCCGGTGATGATGTAGCCCCGCTCCCCGGTCTCGGCGTCCTTCAGGGCGGAGAGGGTCCCCTCGAGCTCGTTCAGCACCTCGTGCGTGTGGGTCACCCAGCGCTCGTTCTCGATCAGCCGCAGCGTCATGCGGTAGGAGACCACGGCGTCGGCCAGGGCGAAGGCCAGGACCAGGCCGAAGGCGGCGAAGAGGCGGCCACGGTGGGGGACAAGCATTTTCATGCCGCCCGGTCCGCCACCGGCAACGTCACCATCACCTCCAGCCCCCCTTCCGGCCGGTTCCTGGCGGTGATCCCCCCGCCGTGCTCCTCGGCGATGCGGCGGGCGATGGGGAGGCCCAGGCCGGTGCCGGTGTCGTGGGTCGAGAAGTAGGGGTCGAAGATGCGCGGCAGGAGGTCCGGGGGGACGCCGGGGCCGGAGTCGAGGACGGCGATGCGGGCGAAGCCGTTGCGGCGGTCCATGCGCACGGTCACCTTGCCGCCGGACGTGCTGGTGGCGCGCAGGGCGTTCTCGATCAGGTTGCGCACGGCCCGCTGCAGGAGCTTGGCGTCGAAGCGGGTGACGATCTCATTCTCGGAGTCGACCTCGAAGTCGACGGTGACCCCCGGCGGCGGCGCCGCGCGGTACCCCTCCACCAGGTCGGCCATGCTCGCCACCAGGTCCGCCGGCTTGGGATCGATGCGCGGGATGGAGCTGTAGGCCGAGAACTCCGAGGCGATCGAGCGCAGCTCGTCCACCTGGGTCAGAATGTTGTTGGTGCAGCGCTCGAAGACGCGGTCGAAATGATCGGGATCGTGCCGGTAGACCTCCATCATGTGCTCGGCCGAGAGGCGGATGGGGGTGAGCGGGTTCTTGATCTCGTGGGCGATCATGCGCGCCATCTCCGCCCAGGCGAGCAGGCGCTGGCTGCGCAGGACCTCGGTGGCGTCCTCGACCACCAGGAGGGCCGAGGGCTCGCCGGCGCCGGGCAGCGGCACCCAGACGAGCGACCACTCGCGCTCCCCGCCCCCTTCGGAGGGCTGCAGCCGCACGGTGGCGCGGTCCATGCCGTGCCCGACGGTGCGCAGGAAGTCGGCCACCGGCCGCAGCCTCTCCCAGCGGGCCACGGCTTCCTCCAGGCTCTCCCCCACCTCGGCGCCGAGGAGCTCGGCCGCCACCCGGTTGCGCATCAGCACCCGCCCCTGGTGGTCGAGCGAGACGACGCCGGAGGTGATGTTCTCCACCATGCGCTCGCTGACCTGCTTCTCGCGCACCAGCCGCTCGCGGGCGTCGGCGATCTTGCGGGCCATCTCGTCCACGGCCTCGACCAGCAGGGCCAGCTCGAGCTCGGTGGGCGCCAGGTCGAGCGAGGGGGCGCCGGCGGCGATACGGCGGGTCCCCTCGACGAGCTGCATCAGCGGCCGGGTGAAGTTGCGGGCGAGACGCCGGCCGACGGCGACCAGCAGGGTGAAGAGGGCCGCGGTCACCAGCAGCCCCTGCCGGCGGAGCTGCGCGAGCTGGCGCGCCCCCTCCTCCTGCTGCGCGAGCAGGGGGATGGAGAGGAACAGCCGCTCGTCGCCGGCGGTGCCGCCGCCGGGCACGCGCAGGGGGGCGTACATCTCCAGGTAGGTGGCGTCCCCCACCCGGTTGGAGCGCGAGTCGAGCCCGTAGCCGAGGAGGGCTAGGCGGCGGTAGATCTCGCCGGGGATGCGCTTGGGGAGCAGCCCCGCGGTGAACAGCTCGTGCCGGCTGGAGGCGTGGAGGGCGCTCCTCCAGTAGAGGTTCACCTCGTGGCGGACGACGCCGGAGGTGTAGATCAGGAGCTGGTCGCCGAAGACGGTGTCGACGCCGAAGCCCGGGGGGATCTCGAGCAGCTTCTCGCCCAGGAGCTGCTGCGCCGAGCTCAGGGCCGCCTCGCCGGCCGCCCGCTGATCGCGCTTGAGCCGCTCCTCCATGGACCGCACCAGCACGAAGTAGAGGAGGACGAGCGGGATCAGCAGGAGGACCGTGTAGACGATCATCAGCCGCTTCGAGTAGGAGCGCAGGGTGCGGTCCACCAGATCGCGGAAGGCGGCGCGGGGGAGCGCCAGCAGCAGGAGCGGGGGCGCGGAGAGGGCGAGCAGGATGAGCACCCCCAGGCTCCCGTTGCCGGTGCGCTCCAGGGCCTCGACCGGCTCCTGGAACGGGAGATAGACCACCTCCCACCCTTGCGCCGAGGCGCGGGCCCAGGCGCGGGCCCATCCCGCCGGAGTCGTCACCACCGCCTGCGCCGGACGTCCCTTGGAGCGGCGGAGCTCGGCGGGGAGCGGCGGGTCCTCTTCCCAAGGGGAGAGGGCGGCGCGGCCGTCCGGCGTGTAGAGGGCGTAGAGCGCCGGCTGGGCGATCTCCTCGATGGCGGCGGTCCCCGGTCCCCCCTTGAGCAGCCCGACGTCCACCTCGCTCAGACGCCGGGGATCGCGCGCCTCGAAGCCCGGGCGCGGCAGCAGCCAGTAGCGGACGGTCCCCCAGGAGCGGCCGGCGAAGCGCAGGGGGACGGCGTCGGACACCATGAGCTTCCGCGGCTCCCACCGCGGCAGGCTCAGATCCTCCAGGCGATCCGTATTGACCATTCCCTGATCGGAGAGCGGCATGCCGAAGGAGAAGAAGGAGGGGGGCGCGTTCTCCCGCTGCACCACCAGAGCCGAGAGCGCGTGGTAGCGGGCGAGGGGGGAGCCCCGCCAGAGGACGTACGCCAGATCCTGATAGTCGAGCCCGATGGGCGTCCGGGGGATCACCCGCTCGAGGTCCTTCCCCGCGAAATGCTGGCGGATCTCCCGGGAGACGGTCGCGATCTGGCCGTCGCTGGGGGGCGAGAGGCGGGTCAGGAGCTCGTTTCTCGCGTGCTCGCGCAGCCGCAGCCGGTAGGCGGTCTCCCCCGTGCCGGCGGCGGCGAAGACGGCCATCAGGATCAGCCCGGTGAGGGCCAGCCCCTCGCGCAGCCGCCGCTGGTCGGCGTAGATGGCGGCGAGCGCGCCGCCCGCGGCGAGCAGGGGCAGGGCGAAGAGCGGACGGTCGCAGAGGGCGGCACCGCCCAGCAGGAGGGCCACGGCGATCCAGGCCACGCGGTCCCGGGGCCTCCCTTCGGGCAGCTCGCCGCGCCGGCCGGCGAGGCAGAGGAGGCCGAAGGCGGCGCCGGTGAGCCCGAGCCGCAGGGCGAACGCGCCGGTGGAGACCAGGATGCCGTCGGAGAGGTCGAGCGGTCCCCAGAGGCGCTGGATCCCCCAGGTGGCGAGGAAGAGCGCCCCCACCGCGCCCGCTCCCTTGAGCCAGACCGGCAGGCGGCTCTCCTTCCACGAGCGGGACCAGGCTCCCAGGGCGGCGACCCACAGGCCGGCGAGCAGCACCCCCACCGAATGGGGAGGGACGGCCAGCGCCCCTCCCAGCGCGATCAGGCCGCCCGCCGCCAGAGGGCTGACGAGGCGTGCCGGCCGGTCGTCGGCGAGCAGCGGCCCGCCGCCGGGGAGCACGATCCGCAGCAGGCGGAGCACCGCGACCGAAAGGAGGGCGAGACCGATGGCGGCCCAGGCCACGCGGTCCGCCAGCGGCCAGACCGCGGGAGGGGCGGTCGGGGTGCGGTCCACCACGAGCTTGGGAGTGCCGGTGAGGGCGACGACGTCGGTGCCGGGGATCGCCTGGTCGGGATCGTCCACCACCGTCCAGCGCGCCGGCCGCGAGCCGGGGAACGGCAGGGTGTCCGTGGGGAAGCTCACGCCGGCGGCCACCCGCCAGGGGCGCCGGGCGTCGCCGATCGGCTGCAGCACGAGCAGGGTCACGGCGCTGAAGCTCGCCCGGTAGTAGGGTCCCGCGCGCGGCAGCTCCTGCGGCAGCTCGTGGAGCAGCCCCTCCCCCGCCCAGGCGACCGGCACGCCGTCCGGGTCCAGCAGCAGCAGGGCGCGCCGCCCCTTCCCCTCCTCGATCTCGATCTTCTCCAGCGCGCTGAAGGCGTTGAGGCGGTCCCGGGGGGTCAGCCGGCTGTCGGCGTCGAGCGAGGCCTGCGGCGCCCGGGCGGGCACCTGGACGATCGCCGCCGCCCTGCCGGCCGTGGAGCGCAGATCGTCCCAGATCGCCTCGTACTCCCGGCGCATCTCGCGGATGCGCTCCGCGCGCCCCGGTCGCTGGAGGCGGCCGGATGCCCAGCCGGCGATCAGCGCCGCGACCGCCAGGGCCAGGATGGGACCGGCGATCCGCCGCTCGCGCGCCGGGCGCATCCAGAGCCAGACGCTGGCGAGCAGGAGGACGGCGAGGGAGCCCCAGGCGTCCCGCAGCAGCGGCGCCGCCACCAGACCGGCGACCAGGAGGACCTCGGCCGCCGCCCGCCACGCCGGCTCGCGGGTCTCGGGTCTCACTGGGGGAGCATCGGCAGGTCCACGCCGCGCTCGCGGGCGCAGGCGATCGCCTGCGGGTAGCCGGCGTCGGCGTGGCGCGCCACGCCCATGCCGGGATCGCCGGTGAGGACCCGCTCCAGCCGGCGCGCCGCCGCCGCCGTGCCGTCGGCCACGATCACCATGCCCGCGTGGAGCGAGTAGCCGATGCCCACGCCGCCGCCATGATGGACCGAGACCCAGGTGGCGCCGTTGACCGCGTTGAGCATCGCGTTGAGGATGGGCCAGTCGCCGATCGCGTCCGAGCCGTCGCGCATCCCCTCCGTCTCCCGGTTGGGCGAGGCGACCGAGCCGCAGTCCAGATGATCGCGGCCGATCACGATCGGCGCCTTGACCTTTCCGGAGGCCACGAGATCGTTGAAGACCTTCCCGGCCTTGGCGCGCTCGCCGTAGCCCAGCCAGCAGATGCGCGCCGGCAGCCCCTGGAAGGCGACCCGCTCGCGGGCCAGGCGGATCCACCGCGCCAGCGCCGCGTCCTCGGGAAACGTGGCGAGGATCGCGTCGTCCGTGGCCGCGAGGTCTTCCGGATCGCCGGAGAGGACGGCCCAGCGGAACGGCCCCTTCCCCTCACAGAAAAGGGGCCGGATGAACAGCGGCACGAAGCCGCCGATGTCGAAGGCCCGGGATTCCCCCGCCGCCAGCGCCTGCCCGCGCAGGTTGTTGCCGTAGTCGAAGGTGACGGCACTCCGCTCCTGAAGGGTGAGCATGGCGCGCACGTGGGCCGCCATCGAGGCCATGGAGCGGGCGATGTAAGCCTTGGGATCTTCCTGGCGCAGGCGGAGCGCCTCGGCGTAGGGGATGCCGTGCGGCACATACCCTTGCAAGGCGTCGTGGGCGGAGGTCTGGTCGGTCAGCGCGTCCGGAACCAGTCCCGTCGACACCAGATGCTCCAGGAGATCGACGGCGTTCGCCTCGACGGCGATCGAGATGGCCTCCCGGCGGTCGCGGGCCGCCAGCGCCCGCTCGATGGCGGCCGGGATGTCCGGGGCCACCGTATCGAGGTAGCGGGTGGCCAGCCGGCGCTCGATGCGGGAGCGGTCGACCTCGGCCACCAGGCAGACCCCCTCGTTCATGGTGACGGCGAGCGGCTGGGCGCCGCCCATGCCGCCGAGCCCCGCGGTGACGGTGAGGCGGCCGGCCAGCGAGCCGCCGAAATGCTGGCGGGCGCACTCGGCGAGGGTCTCGTAGGTCCCCTGGAGGATGCCTTGAGTGCCGATGTAGATCCACGAGCCGGCGGTCATCTGTCCGTACATGGTGAGGCCGAGCCCCTCCAGGCGGCGGAACTCGTCCGCGGTGGCCCAGTGGGGGACGAGCAGCGAGTTAGCGATCAGCACCCGGGGGGCCTCCGCGTGGGTCCGGAAGACCGCCACCGGCTTACCGGACTGCACGAGCATCGTCTCCTCGTTCCCCAGCCGCCGCAGGGTCTCGACGATCGCCTCGAAGCACTCCCAGTTGCGCGCCGCCTTGCCCGAGCCGCCATAGACCACCAGCTCCTCCGGCCGCTCGGCGACCTCGGGATCGAGGTTGTTCATCAGCATCCGCAGCGCGGCCTCCTGCTGCCAGCCGCGGCAGGAGATCTCGGGCCCGCGCGGCGCGCGGACGGTACGGGGACGGGCGGCGGGCTGGGTGGGGGTGGCGATGGTCATGGGGGTATTCTACTCGGGAGAGCAACACGGACTGGCAGAGACGATCAAGGACGAACACGGCCGAGGAGGGATGGTTGCCTTTCCCGTCCGTGTTTGTCCGTGCCCGTCTCTGCCAGTCCGTGGTCGTCCGTGCCCTGCCTACAACTGCCCGCTCAGCAGATAGCACGCCCGGTCCAGCGCCCGGTGCCAGAGGTGGTACCCCCGGTCCCAGGACTCGGCTTTCATCTCCTCGCATGCTTTGAGGTCGTCCTCGAAGGCGGCCTTGAGCTCGCCCGCGATCCCCTCGTCGATGATGCCGACGCCCGCCTCCTCGTTGATGTCGAAGGACCGGGAGTCCAGGTTGGTCGAGCCGACGTGCGACCAGACGCCGTCGATCACCAGGATCTTCTGATGGATCAGCGTCCTCTGGAAACAGAAGATCCTCACCCCGGCGTTCAGCATCTCGCTGAAGTGGCGGTGGCCGGCGTGGTTGACGATCGGGCTGTCGGTGACCGAGCCGGGGACCATGATCTTGACCTCCACTCCGCGCTTGACGGCGCGCTTCAGCAGATCCGCCGTCTCCTCGTCGGCGATGAAGTAGGGGTTCTGGATCATGATCTCTTTCTGCGCGCTGGCGAGCGACATCTTGAACATCAGCTCGAGGTCGGAGACGCCGCCGAGGGGGGCTCCGGCGAGGATGTGCATCTTCAGCTCGCCCTGCAGGTCGATGGCGGGGAAATACTTCTCCCCGACCAGCACCTCGCCCGTCTCCTCGATCCAGTGCTGGGCGAAGACCGACTGCGCCGCGTTGACGATCGGGCCGTGCAACCGCACACCGGTGTCGCGCCAGTGATCCTTGTCCTGGCCGTTCCCCGTCCACTGGCTCGCGACGCCATGACCGCAGATATAGGCCGTGAGGCCGTCGAAGATGGCGAGCTTGCGGTGCGTCCGCTTGTTGAGCTGGCCGATGTCCCGCGGGCGGATCGGATGGTAGCGGACCAGCTTGACTCCCGCCTTCTCCATCAGCTCGCGCAGCCGGCGCTTCATCTTCATCCCGCCCATGGCGTCGACCATGAGCCGCACCTCGACCCCCTCGCGCGCCCGCTTGGCGAGAGCCCCGGCGACCTCGCCGCAGATGCCGCCGGTCCACCAGACGTAGGTCTCGAAATGAATGGTTTTCTCGGCCTTGGCGATCGATTCGAGGAGGGCGTCGAAGAAGTCGCCGTTCTGGATGATCTCGGCGCGGTTGCCGTCCAGGATGATCGCCTTGGTCATGCCGGCGATCGAGGGGAGGGCCTGCTCGAAACAGTCGAGGTCGGGCACCCGGACGTGGAACTCCCGCTCGCGCAGGTTGTTCCACAACATCATGCCGAGCACGACGATGACCACGATCATCGTCACGAACAGCCAGGTGTGGATCTCGATCATGGCTCAGAGCTGCTCGTTGATCCCATAGGAGAGATAGTCCGCCAATTTGTGCCAGAGGGAGCGTTGGCTCCAGGTCCGGGCATCCAGACGCCGACAGCGCTTCAGGTCCGCCTCGAAGGCGGCCTTGAGCTGCGAGGCGATCCGCGGGTCGATCAGGCCCACGCTCGCCTCGTCGTTGATGTCGAGCGAGCGGTCGTCGAAATTGGTCGAGCCCACGAACGACCAGACGCCGTCGATGATCATGATCTTCTGGTGGCTGAGCGTGGGCTCGAATTCGTCGATCTCCACCCCCTTGTCGAGCAGGGCTTGAAACTGCTTGTGGCCGGCATGGCGGACGATCGCGCTGTCGGTGATCTCTCCCGGGATCATCAGACGCACGCGTACCCCGCGCTGAACGGCGTTGGTGATCAGATCCACCAGCTCTTTGTCGGGGATGAAATAAGGGTTCTGAATGATCAGCTCTCTCTGCGCGGAGGCGATCGCCAGCTTGTCGATCAACTCCATCTCCGAGACGCCGCCGCGGGGCGCGCTCGCCGTCATGTGCGCCCGCACCGGACCAGCGGGCGAAAGGTGGGGAAAATATTTCTCTCCCACCAGCACCTCGGCCGTCTCGTCGACCCAGTTCTGGGCGAACACGGCCTGCACGCTGTTGACGATCGGCCCTGCGAGACGCACGCCGGTGTCGCGCCAGTGGTCCTTGTCCTGGGCGTTGCCCGTCCACTCCTCGGCGATGCCGTGGCCGAAGACGTAGGCGATCCGGCCGTCGAAGATGGCCACCTTGCGGTGGGTGCGGTTGTTGAGCAGCGCGAGGTCGCCGAGCCGGAAGGGGTGATAGAGCGCGATCTTCACCCCCGCCTTCTTCATCCTGTCGTAGAGGTCGTCGTCCCCGCGGTGCGAGCCGCTGGCGTCGAGGGTGATGCGGACCTCGACCCCCTGGCGGGCCTTGGCGGCCAGGGCCCGCGCGATGCGATCGCAGATCTCCCCTTTCCACCAGACGTAGGTCTCGAGGTGGATGCTGGCGCGCGCCTGGGCGATGTCGGCCAGGAAGGGGGGAAAGAAGCCGTCGCCGTTCTGCAGCACCTGGACGGCGTTGCCGGGCAGCACCGCCGAGCCGCCGAGGTTGGCGATCGCCGGCAGGGCCTCCTCGAAGCTGGCGAGCCGCGGCACGGTGACGTGCGACTGGCGCTCGTGCAGGACCGACCAGATCATCACGAACAGGAAGACCACGATGAAGGCGTAGAGGATCAAGGCCAGACGCGAGACCTCGATCGTCCGCGCCAGCCACCGGGTCATGGCGGATTTGGGCTCTTTCGCCGGTTTCTTCTCTTTCCCTTTGCGCCTCTCAAGCTTCCGCAACGGAAGGCTCATGGCTCGATCTCCCGGCCGGCACGGCCGCGTCCGCGATCTCCCGGTGGAGCTCGACCAGCACCGGCCAGTGATCCGAGGGTCCCGTCCGGATCACCTGGTAGGACGTGGTCGTCCAGCCCGGATCGGCGAAGACGTAGTCGATGCGCTGCCGCATGAACCTGTGGGTGAACGCGATGTCGTCACCACACATGCGGAACAGCTCGGCGGCCATCAGGGTCCCGATCTCCGGGGCGTTGGGAGGAGCGTTGAGATCCCCCACCAGGACAAAAGGCCCGTCCGACCGCTTGAGCCGCTCGACGAGACCCGCTATCTGCATGGTCCGTGCCGACCTCCCCCACCGCCCCCAGGCGGCGAGGTGGGTGACGTAGAAGTGGATCTCGGCCGCGGAGAGGGCGATCCGGGAATGGAGCACGGTGCGCGGCTCGCCCGTCCCGGGCAGGGGGTGGACCTGCGCCGAGCGCACCTCGCCGCGGGTGAGCAGGGCGTTGCCGAATTCGCCGCCGCCCATGGGGAAGCTGGGGCCGAACTGGACCGCCATCCCGGTGAGCCGGCCCAGCGCCGCGGCCTGGTCCTCCAGCCGGGATTGCCTGGTGCCGCGGTGGACCTCCTGAAGCCCCACCACGTCCGGCGCCGCCCCGGAGATCGCCCGCGCCACATTCTCCACGTGCCGCCGCGACCACCGGGCCCCGTGCCCCCCGACGTTGTAGGACATCACCCGCAGGCGGAGATCGGCCATGCGGGGAAGGTACTGCGAAAGGTGTGCCCACCCACCCACCCGCCCGACGGACACGGACGAACACGGACGAACACGCCCGCCGTCCGTGAAAGTCCGTGCTCGTCGGGCGGGTGGGAGGAGCTCAGCCCTTCGGCTTGCCGTTCGCCTCCTCCAGGATCTGCCGCTTCCTCTCCAGGATCTGCCACGCCGTCACCCCTTCGACGGCGCCGCGGCCTTCGATCCAGGCCTCGGTGCATTCGCCGCAGCAGGGGCCGTCCTTCTTCACGGCCTCGCGGCAGTGGCAGTGGCCATACTTGAGGAGGCACTGGCTGCAGGCGGGGCGGACGCAGCAGGAGTACTGCCCCTTGCCGGCCAGGTTCTCCTTGGCCTGCTCGACCTCGCCCTTGATGCGCGAGATCTGGGCGTTATCGCCCAGCGCCGTGAAGTCCCCCGGCGGACGGATCGCCTCCAGCGTGGCGGAGACGTCCTCGGGCCCCGCCTGCACGGCGCGCGGTGGGGTGTGCTGGGCCTGGTAGGCGGCGCAGGCGGTGAGGAACAGGGACATCAGGAGCGCGAGAAGCCGGATCGACGGTCTGCGCGGCATGGCTTTCCCTCCTCAATTGATCCCATCAATGATCCCATCAAAAGGAGAAATCACGGATGATGTTGAAGCCGAGGCGGATATCTCGCTTTTGGAAACCGGCGGCGGAATCGCCGCCCAGCATCTGGTCGACCGTGGTGGCGCGCGAATTGCCGGCCACGATCTCGAAGATGTGCCCTCCCACCGATTTGGAGAGGGCGACGTGCCAGGCGGCGAGGCTCTCGTCGAGGTCCCGGTTGGCCGGGATGTACTCGATCTCGATCAGCGACTTGCCGGGGAACGGGAAGGTGAGCCCCAGCGGCACGTTGAAGGCGTTCCGCAGGCGCGGCGTGTCCCGCACCCAGGAGGGGGAGACGAGGAGGTTGACGCCGGGGGCCAGCTTGCGCGCCAGCAGGAGTTGGGCGAAGGGACGGTTCGGGTCCTCCACCCCGGGGCGCCGCAGATAGTCGAGGCCGGCCCGCACCGCGATGGTGAGGGGGACCCGCGGGGCTTGCTCGAAGACCAGGAGCTTCCCCGCGAATTCGAAATCCTCCTGGAACGAGACCCGGTAGACGGAGAGGTCGAGGTGCTGGGTCGCCCCCCAGGCGAGGCCGAGGCCGATGTCGGCGCCGCTGTCCAGACCCCACAGGTTGTGGGAGTCCCCCCCCTCGTTGACCGGCTGCTGGAAACGGTGGGTGAAGAGCACCTCCAGCCGCCGCGATCCCAGAGTGTACGGGGTGGGGCCGTTGATCAGGATCGTGCCCAGCGGATCGCGGCGGACGGGATCGTACGGGCCGGCTTGCGCCATCGCGGGGCTACCCTGGAGCAGAGCGGCCAGCAGGACCGCCGGAACGAGAGCTCGCATCCTGTTATTCCTCTCCTCAGTTGTTCGGGGCGCCGGCGCGGATCCAGGCCGCGATCCCCTCGATCTGATCGGACGTGAGATAGGGGCCGCCGAGCGGCATCCGGTCCCCCGTGATGCTCGGATCGCCGCGCAGCTTCAGGATCATGTAGCTGTGATCGGGATCCCCCGGCGCGACGCGGGCGAGCGAGCTGTTCTCGGCCGCCGGATGGCCGACCAGATTACCGTAGCTCTGGCCGGCCTCCAGCACCAGCCCGGACGGCGACGAGCCGGCGGCGTGGCACCCCGCCTTGGCGCAGATCGGCGTGAAGATCTGCGTCTGGATCTGCGTAAAGGTGAGCGCCGGCACGCTGCCCGGGGGCGGCGAAGAGGGCTCGGTGGGGCTCTTCACCGTGCCGCAACCATCCAGCAGCAGGGCCAGCAGCAGGGCCAGGATCACGAGGCTACGGGCAGGTCGCGAACGCATCGACGTCCTGCACCGGGGGAGCGGACCGGTTGAGCGGGTTGTAATAAGCGCGTGTTTTGCCATTTTGCGTATCGGTAACCACGACACCGAATTCGACGTTGGTGGTGGCGGCGAAGAAGACCCAGTAGTGGTTGAACGGCGGTACGCAGGCGTTGAGCACCTTGATCAGCATCTCGATGTTGCTGGGTGCGAAGAAGTAGAAGAGCCCGGAATCCGGCGCCGAGGGAAGCGGCACCACGCTGCCCTGGCCGGTGCCCGTGCCGGTGCTCCAGGCGACCGCGACCCGGAAGCGGTTGTTGTTGACGCAGAGCACGTTGCTCCCGGCCACGCACGGCCCGGGATCGGCGAGGGTCGCGGCCACGGCCTCCGCGGAGTAGGCGGAGACGGTCCCGCCCGAGCCGGTGGCGCGGACGCGGAAGATGGAGAGGGACCCCGCGTCCAGCCCGGGCACGGGAGCGCTCGTGGTGTTGGGGCCCACGGTGGCGACCCCCGCATAGGTGCCGCCGATGGTCCGGCGCTCGACCTGGAAGC
Source organism: Thermoanaerobaculia bacterium (assembly GCA_036497345.1). Lineage (GTDB taxonomy): Bacteria > Acidobacteriota > Thermoanaerobaculia > Multivoradales > UBA5704 > DATARR01. Next base: position 10,219 of record DASXJP010000088.1, on the reverse strand, counting down.
CGGTCTCGTTGGTCGAGTTGTCGGTCCAGGTGAGATCGATCTCGCTGGTCGACACCGCCGTGGCCTGCAGGTTGGAGGGGGCCTTGACCGGACCGCCGCCCCCGCCTCCCGAGTCGTTGTCCTGGATGGTCAGCGTGGAGCTCTTGCGGGCGGCGTCCAGGGTGGCTCCCCCGGTCGGGTTGGACAGGGCGAGCAGAACGGTCTCGCTCGGCTCGGCCGTGGTGTCGTTGGCGATCGCCACCGTGAAGGACTTGTCGGAGCTGTCCTTGTCCCCCCAGAAGAGGGTGCCGCTCACGGGGGTGAAGTCCTGCCCCGCCGTGGCCGTACCGGCCGTGGCGCTGTACTGGACGGAGACCGCGCCGTCGTCGCCGTTGATCCGCTGCACGACGATCGTGGCCGTGCCGGCCGCCTCGTTGACCGAGAAGCTCGCCTGGCCGAAGCGGAGGGTCCCCGGCTGGCTGCTGGGAGCGTCGACGATGACGGAGCCGGTCATGCCGTAGTACGGTCCGTGGACCGTGCACTGATACTTGAAGGTGCCGACCGTATTAAAGGTATGGGAGAGGGACCAGGGCGGGCTCGCGGGCGCGATGTTGAAGGAGCCGTCATCCGCCGCGATACTGTGGTAGCCGCCGGCGTTGGTCCAGACGACGGTATCGCCGGGATGGATGTGGACCACCGACGGAGTGAAGACCAGGCTCGCTCCCCCGACCGCGACGTTGACGGTGGCGCAGCACGCCGGGAGCGGGACCAGCGCGAGAATCGCCAGGGCCAGAGCAAACCTCCGGGTCTTCCACATGAGAGGACCTCCTTTCGGCGCGCCATGAAAAGCGAGCAGGATCCGACCGCGCGAGATAGGTTCCCGAGGGTGGAGAAAAGGTTCAAGCGCGACTGTATGCCGAAATTGAACCTTCCGGCCGCTTTCGGGACATACTGTACGCAATGACGTCCACCGACGAGCTGACTCTGCTCCGGCGGGTTGCCACGAAGGACCGCAAGGCGTTCGAGGCGCTCTACCACCTCTACTACCGGCGCCTGTTCGGGTATCTGCTGAAGCTCACCCGGCGGGTGGATCTGGTGGAGGAGGTGCTCAACGACGTCATGCTGGCGATCTGGAAGGGGGCGGCGAGCTTCGACGGCCGCTCGCGCCCTTCGACCTGGATCTTCGGCATCGCCTACCACAAGGCGCTCAAGGCGCTGGCCCGGCGGCCGGCGGCGGTGGACGGCGACGCGGAAGGCCCCGAGCCGGTCGACCGGGACGAGCCCGAGAGCCTGGCGGCGCGCCGCGAGCTGGCGGGGGTGTTGAGCCGGGCGCTCGGCTCCCTGTCGCCGGAGCAGCGGGCGGTCGTCGAGCTGACGTACTACTACGGGCTCGCCTACCCCGAGATCGCGGAGATCGTGGGCTGCCCGGTGAACACGGTGAAGACGCGGATGTTCCACGCCCGCCGGCGGTTGAAGGAATTGCTGCCGGGGATGGGCGTGTCCGGATACGCGGGTTAGGAGATAAGACCATGAGAGAACAGGAGGCTCACGGCGAGCGGGTCCACCAGCGGGTCTGGGAGCTGCTCCCCTGGTACGTCAACGGAAGCCTTGCCGAACGGGAACGAGAGCGGGTCGAGACCCATCTCGCGGCATGCCTCCGCTGCCAGGAAGAGGAGCGGGTCTGCCGGCGGATGGCCGGGGACGTGGTGAGGGGCGGCGAGGTCGCCCCCGCGCCGCACCCGGTGCAGCTCCAGCGGATGCTCGCCCGCATCGAGGAGAGCGAGCGCGAGGAGAAGGAGAGCGCCGGCGGCTGGCGCCTCCTCGCGCCCCTGCGCTCCCTCGTGCAGGCGACACCCCGCCCGTTGCGCGGGGCCCTGGTGGCCCAGGCCGCCGTGATCCTCCTGCTCGTGGGATTCCTCGCCTGGAGCCTTGCCCGCCCGCTCCAGCCGCCGGCGGACTACCACGTGCTGGAGAGCGCGCCACCGGCGCCGGTCCCCACGGTCCACCTGACGGTGATGTTCCAGCCGAACGCGACCGAGCGGGAGATCCGCGGCGTCCTCCGCAGCGTCAGCGGCAAGATCACCGCCGGCCCCTCCGCGATGGGCGCCTACACGGTCGAGGTCCCCGCCGCCGGCGATCCGGCCGGCGCCGTGGTGGCCCGCCTCCGCTCCGAGCCCCAGGTGGTGATGTTCGCCGAGCCCGCCGCCGGGCCGGGAGAGGCCCGCCGGTGACCACCGGCCTCCGGGGCGCCGCGCTCGGCGCCCTGCTCCTCACCCTGGGTTGCGCGAGCGCGCCTTCCGGCGCCTTCCGGGACGGTAGCGCTCCCGACGTTCCCCATCCGCTGACCGATCAGCAGGTGATGGTGACCTACAAGCCGGCGCCCCCCGCGCTGTGGAGCGAGCACACCGCCGAGATCGCGCAGCAATACCGGCTCAATTTCGTCGCCGCCTGGACCATGGAGTCGCTCGGCGAGCAGTGCGTCGTCTTCGAGGTCCCCCGCGGCCGGTCGACGCGCGAGGTCGTCCGCCACCTCTCGTCGGACCCCCGGGTGAGCCTGGCGCAGCCCGTGGAGACCTTCCAGACGCAAGGGGGCGATCCCTACGCTCACCTCCAGCACGGCTCCGCCACCCTCCGGCTCGACCAGGCGCACCGCTTCGCCACCGGCAAGGGGGTGAAGGTCGCCGTGGTCGACACCGGCGTCGACATCGATCATCCCGACCTGCGGGACCGGGTGAAATTCGCGCGGGCCTTCGTCGACCGCGGGGAGCGCACCTTCACCAACGACATCCATGGCACCGCCGTGGCCGGGCTGATCGCGGCGACCGCCGACAACGGCGCCGGCATCGCCGGCGCGGCGCCGCAGGCGGAGATCTACGCCCTCAAGGCCTGCTGGGAGCAGCCGCCGGGAGCCCGCCAGGCGGTGTGCAACAGCTACACGCTGGCCCTGGCGGTGGACTTCGCCATCGCCCGCATCCCGGACACCCAGATCCTCAATTTCAGCCTGGCCGGCCCCACGGACCCGATCCTCGGCAAGCTGATCGACCGCGCCCTGGCCAAGGGAATCGTGGTGGTGGCGGCCGAAGGCGGCACGCCCAACCAGGACTTCCCCGCCAATCACAAGGGGGTGATCGGCGTGATGGGGAGCGACGACCTCAACGGCCCTCCCACCGTGCCGGCCGGCCACTCCCGCGCCACTCTGGCGGCGCCGGGAGTCGACATCCTGACCACCATGCCCCACGGCACCTACGACCTCTTCTCCGGCAGCTCGGCCGCCGCCGCCGAGGTCTCCGGCATCGCCGCCCTCCTGCTGGAGAAGAACCCGAAGCTCACCCCCGCCCAGGTCGCGGCGATCCTCCAGAAGACCGGCCGCCCCGTCGACGCCGACCCGGTGAGCGAGGTGGACGCCTGCGCCGCGTTGGCGAGCGTGGGCGTCGCGTGCCGGTAGGGCCCGGCGTCTACTCCACCGCCAGCGCGATCTGGTTGGCGAAGGCTTCCAGGAAGTGGAGCCTCTCCGGGGAGGCGAGGCTGCCCGGGTCCGCGGGGTGGACGCCCAGCACGCCCACCACGCCGCGGGAGGTCTTGAGCGGGAGATAGAGCCCTTTCGCGGCGGGCAGGGTCTGGGTGGTCTTGCCCGCGGCCTGGCCGTGATCGAAGACCCATTGCGCCACCGCGGCCTCCCGCGTGTCCAGGATGAAGGTGACGCTCTCCCCCGCCCTTTCACTTAACTTTCCCTGCTCGTCCGGCAGCAGCAGGAGGACCTGGCTCAGGAAGACGGAGTGGATGTGGCTCGCGGCGGCCTGGAGGATCTCGTCGGTATCCTTGGCCGCCGCGAGGTCCCGGCTCATGGCGTAGAGGGCCGCCGTGCGCCGCTCCCGGTCGTCCGCGGCCTCGGCCTGCTGGCGCAGGCGCACGGTGAGGGTCGAGATCACCAGGGCGGTGATCAGCATCACCGCGAAGGTGATCAGGTATTCGGTGTCCGAGACGGCGAAGTTGTAGTACGGCGGGACGAAGAAGAAATCGAAGGACGCCACGCTCAGCACCGCGGCGAGGATCGAGGGGCCGCGGCCGAAGAGGAAGGCCGTGGCGACCACGCCGAGCAGATAGATCATCACCAGGTTGACCTGCCGGAGCCAGGGGTGCGCCAGGAACGAGATCCCGGTCGCGAGCGCGGTGATCAGCAGGGCCGCGGCGTAACGCCGGGCATCCCGCTCGCGGCGGGCGCGCCGCGGTGAGGCCGGCCACCCCTCCCCCGCCTCGCCCGCGATCACGTAGACGTCGATGTCGCCGCTCTCGCGCTCGAGCTGGTCGCGCACGGAGCCGAAGAGATAGTCCCGCCAGCGCGCGCGGGTGGGCTTGCCCACCACGATCTTGGAGACGTTGCGCCGGCGGGCATAGCGAAGGATTTCCGCGGCCGGCTGCCCGCCGCTCAGGGTGACCGTCTCGGCCCCCAGCCGCTCGGCCAGCCGCAGGGTCTGCCAGACGCGGTCGCGGTCCTCCTTGGGGAGGCGGAGCTCGGCCGGGGTCTCGACGTAGACGACCACCCATTCGGCCCGCAGGCGTTCGGCGAGGCGGCGGGCGGCGCGCACCAGGCGGGCGGCGTTGGGACCGGTGCTGACCGCCACCAGCAGCCGCTCGGCCACCGGCCAGGTCTCGGCCACGCCGTGCAGCTCGCGGTAGCGCTGCATCTGGGCCTCCACCCGCTCGGCCGTCTTGCGCAGGGCGATCTCGCGCAGGGCGATCAGGTTGCCCGGCCGGAAGAAGCTCCGCATCGCCCGCTCCGCCTGATCGGGCATGTAGACCTTCCCCTCCTGGAGGCGCTTCAGCAGCTCCTCCGGCGGCAGGTCCACCAGCTCGACCTGATCGGCCCGCTCGAGGATCGAATCGGGCACGGTCTCGCGGACGACCACGCCGGTGATCTTGCCGATCAGGTCGTTCAGGCTCTCCAGATGCTGGACGTTGAACGCGGTGTAGACGTCGAGCCCCGCGGCGAGCAGCTCCTCGACGTCCTGCCAGCGCTTGGCGTGCCGCGAGCCCGGCGCGTTGGTATGAGCCAGCTCGTCGACCAGGAGGATCGCCGGCCGCCGCGCCAGGGCCGCGTCGAGGTCGAATTCCTTGAGCGTCACGCCGCGGTGCTCGTCGAGGCGGGGGGGCAGGACCTCCAACTCTTCGAGCAGCGCCTCGGTCTCCTTGCGGCCGTGGGTCTCCGCCCATCCGACGACGACGTCAATGCCCCGCCGCCTCAGCTCCTGCGCCGCCTGCAGCATGGCGAAGGTCTTCCCCACCCCGGCGGTGGCGCCGAAGAAAACCTTTAATTTCCCCCGGCGCTCCCGCTCCTCCTCGGCTTTGGCGAGGGCGAGCAGGGAGTCGGGGTCGGGGCGAGCCCTCACTCCCCCAACCCCCTCTCTCCCGTCCCCTCCCGCCCTCCCTCACCGGGAGAGAGGGGGCTTGTAGGGGCGGCCCTATGTGGCCGCCCTGGGTGGGGGTAATCTCCAAAACTGGGCGGCCACATAGGGCCGCCCCTACGAAAACCTCTAGCGTCGGTCTCCCTCTTCTCCCGGTGAGGGAGGGCGGGAGGGGACGGGAGAAGAGGGCCGGGGTGATGAGGGCCCAACGCTCCGGCCATCACCGCGCTCCCGCCATGTGATCCAGCTCCAGATTCACCTCCAACACATTCACCCGCGGCTCGCCGAGGAACCCGAGCGTGCGCTCCTCGACATGCCGTTCGACCAGCGCGCGCACCGCCGCGGGAGCGAGCCCGCGGGCGGCGGCGACGCGGTCCACCTGATAGAAGGCGGCGGCCGGGCTGATGTGCGGATCGAGGCCGGAGCCCGACGTGGTCACCAGATCGACGGGCACCGGCCTCTTGCCCGGATGCGCCTTCTGTATGCGCTCGACGTCCTCCTTGACCCGCTTGATGAGATCCGGGTTCGTCGGTCCCAGGTTCGAGCCGGTCGAGCTCGCGGCGTTGTAGGGAGGCGTGGTGGCCGACGGGCGCCCCCAGAAGTAGCGCGGACCGGCGAACGGCTGGCCGATCAGCTCGGAGCCCACGGCTTTGCCCCCCCGCACGATCAGGCTGCCGTTCGCCTGATGGGGAAAGACGGCCTGCGCGATGCCGGTCACCAGCAGAGGATAGACCAGACCGGTGATCACGGTCAGGACGAGGAACATCAGCACGGCGGTAACGAGGTTTTTCATACCAGCCTCAGGGCCACGAGGATGAGATCGATCAGCTTGATGCCGATGAACGGCACGATCACTCCTCCCAGGCCGTAGATCAGTAAGTTGTCGCGCAGCAGGCGCGAGGCCGAATGGCGGCGGAACTTGACGCCCCGCAGGGCCAGGGGGATCAGCGCGATGATGATCAGGGCGTTGAAGATGACGGCCGACAGGATGGCGCTCCGCGGGCTCGCGAGGTGCATCAGGTTGAGCCGGTCGAGCACCGGGTAGGTGGTGGCGAAGGCCGCCGGGATGATGGCGAAGTACTTGGCCACGTCGTTGGCGATCGAGAACGTGGTCAGCGTGCCGCGGGTGATCAGGAGCTGCTTGCCGATCTCCACCGTTTCGATCAGCTTGGTGGGATTGGAGTCGAGGTCCACCAGGTTCGCGGCCTCCTTGGCCGCCTGGGTGCCGGCGTTCATGGCCACCGCCACGTCCGCCTGGGCGAGCGCGGGCGCGTCGTTGGTGCCGTCGCCCGTCATCGCCACCAGCCGCCCGCCGGCCTGATACTCGCGGATGAGCTTGAGCTTGGCCTCCGGGGTCGCCTGGGCCAGGAAGTCGTCCACGCCCGCCTCGGCCGCGATGGCGGCGGCGGTCAGCGGATTGTCGCCGGTGATCATCACCGTCTTGATCCCCATGTCGCGCAGCTCGCCGAAGCGCTCGCGGATCCCCCCCTTGACGATGTCCTTGAGATGGATCACGCCGAGCACCTGCGCCCCTTCGGCCACCACCAGCGGCGTGCCGCCGGTCTTGGCGATCGTCTCGACCTTGCTCCGCACGTCCACCGGGAAGACGCCGCCCTGGGCGGTGACGAACATCTCGATGGCGTCGGCCGCCCCCTTGCGGAGCTGGTGCCCGTTGAGGTCCACGCCGCTCATGCGCGTCTGCGCGGTGAAGGGGACGAAATGAGCGTGCAGCGCGTGGATGTCACGCTCGCGGATTTTATATCTCTCCTTCGCCAGCACCACGATGCTGCGCCCCTCGGGGGTCTCGTCGGCCAGCGAGGAGAGCTGGGCCGCGTCGGCGAAGCGCGCCTCGCCGACCCCTTCGGCCGGGAGGAATTCGGTCGCCTGCCGGTTGCCCAGCGTGATGGTGCCGGTCTTGTCGAGCAGCAGCACGTCGACGTCGCCGGCCGCCTCCACCGCGCGGCCGGAGGTGGCGATCACGTTGGCCTGGATCATGCGGTCCATGCCGGCGATGCCGATGGCCGAGAGCAGGCCGCCAATGGTGGTCGGGATCAGGCAGACCAGCAGCGCCGTGAGCACCGTGACGGTCACCGGCGTGCCGTGCCCGGCCGCGGTGACGCTGTAGATGGAGAACGGCAGCAGGGTGACGGTCGCCATCAGGAAGATCAGCGTCAGCACGGCGAGCAGCACCGACAGCGCGATCTCGTTCGGCGTCTTCTGCCGCTTGGCCCCTTCGACCAGCGAGATCATGCGGTCGAGGAAGGTCTCGCCGGGGTTGGCGGTGATGCGCACGATCAGCCAGTCGGAGAGCACGTTGGTGCCGCCGGTGACCGAGCTGCGGTCGCCGCCGCTCTCGCGGATCACCGGCGCGCTCTCGCCAGTCACCGCGGCCTCGTTGACCGAGGCGGCCCCTGCGATCACCTCGCCGTCGCCGGGGATGGTGTCCCCGGCCTCGACCAGCACGACATCTCCCTTGCGCAGGTCCGGCGAGGGAATCTCGGTGCGGGGAGACTCGAAGCGCGGCTCCTGGAGCTTCTTGGCGATCGTCGTGCGGCGCGTCTGGCGCAGGGCTGCGGCCTGGGCCTTGCCCCGCCCTTCGGCCATGGCCTCGGCGAAGTTGGCGAACAGCACGGTGAACCAGAGCCAGACCGCCACCGCCAGGATGAACCCGGCGGGCGCCTCGCCCTTGCCAAGCAGCGCCTGGAAGAACAGCCCCGTGGTCAGGATGCTGCCAATGTAAACCACGAACATCACGGGGTTGCGCACCATCACCCGCGGGTGGAGCTTGCGGAACGAATCCTTGACCGCCCCGCGGACGATCTGGGGATCGAAAAGTGATTTCTTACGCTGAGCCATTTCAAAACCTTTCTGTAGGGGCGCCCTGTGTGGGCGCCCTTCCGCCCAGGGCGGCCACACAGGGCCGCCCCTACGATCCGGCGATCATCCGCAGGTGCTCGACGATCGGGCCGAGCGCCAGCGCCGGGAAGAAGGTCAACGCGCCGACCAGCACGACGACGCCGATCAGCAGCACGATGAACAGGGGGGTGTGCGTGGGCAGCGTGCCGGGGCTCACCGGCACCAGCTTCTTTTTCGCCAGCGAGCCGGCGATCGCCAGGGTGGGGATGGCCAGCCAGAAGCGCGAGAAGAGCATCGCGATGGCGCCCGTGGTGTTGTAGAACGGCGTGTTGGCGGAGATCCCCGCGAAGGCGCTGCCGTTGTTGTTGCCCATGGAGGTGAAGGCGTAGAGCACCTCGCTGAAGCCGTGCGCGCCCGGGTTGGACATCCCCTTGAGACCCGGCTGGACCACCACCGCGACGGCGGTGAAGAGCAGCACGATGAGCGGCATGATGAGGACCACGAGCGAGGCCATCTTGATCTCATACGACTCGATCTTCTTGCCCAGGTACTCCGGCGTGCGGCCCACCATCAGGCCGGCGATGAACACGGCGACGAGCACGAAGATCAGCATGCCGTAGAGCCCCGAGCCGACGCCGCCGAAAATGGTTTCGGAGAACTGCATGAGGAACAGCGGCACCAGGCCGCCGAGCGGCGTGTAGGAGTCGTGCATGGAGTTGACCGAGCCGTTCGAGGCCGCCGTGGTCGTCGCCGCCCAGAGGGTGGAATCGGCGATGCCGTAGCGCGCCTCCTTCCCCTCCATGTTGCCGCCGGGCTGCAACGCGGTCGCCGCTTGATCGACTCCCAGCCGGTCGAGGGCCGGATTGCCGCGCTGTTCCTGGCTGGAGCACAGCAGGACCAGCGGCACCAGGACGATCGTCATGGCGGCGAGCACCGCCCAGCCCTGGCGGGTGTCCCCCACCATACGGCCGAAGGTGTAGCAAAGGCCGGCCGGGATGAGCAGGATCGCCAGCACCTCCAGGAAGTTCGAGAGCGGCGTCGGGTTCTCGTAGGGATGGGCGGAGTTGACGTTGTAGTAGCCGCCGCCGTTGGTGCCGAGCTGCTTGATGGCGATCTGCGACGCCACCGGACCCACGGCCAGCACCTGCTCGGTGACCGGTTTGTTGTTCGCGTCCGTCGTCGCCTCGACCAGGGACACCGTCTTGTAGGCCAAGAAGGTCTGCACCATGCCCTGCGAGACGAGGGCGAGCGCGAGCACGAGCGCCAGCGGCAGCAGGATGTAGAGGTGGGTGCGCACGAGGTCGACCCAGAAGTTGCCGATGGTCTTCGCGTTCTTGCGCGCGAGGCCGCGGATGAAGGCGACCAGCACCGCCATGCCCGCCGCCGCCGAGCCGAAGTTGTGGACGGCGAGGCCCGCCATCTGCGTGAGATAGCTCATCGTGGACTCACCGCCATACCCCTGCCAGTTGGTGTTGGTGGTGAAGCTGGCGGCGGTGTTGAACGACGAGTCGGGCGTGACCGCGCCGAGCTTCGCGGGGTTCAGCGGCAGCCACTGCTGCAGGCGCTGTTGCAGGTACAGGACGATGAGGCTGACCACGCTGAACAGCAGCAGGGCGAAGGCATAACCCTTCCAGTCCATCTCCTCCTCGGGCCGCACGCCGCAGAGACGGTAGATCAGCCGCTCGACGGGACCCAATACGCGGTCGAGGCCGAACAGCGATTTACCTTCGTAGACCCGCGCCATATAGGCGCCGAGCGGCTTGGCGAGGGCGAGCAGGACGACGAAGTAGAAGGCGATCTGAAGCAATCCGTTGGTAGTCATCGGTTTTCCCTCAGAAGCGCTCCGGCTTCAAAAGGGCCACGAACAGGTAGACGGTCAGGAAGAACGTCACCACGAGGCCGAGGATGTAAAGAGCGCTCATTTCTTTTCCTCCAGCGCCGGCTCCAGGGAGGCGCAGGCGCGGACGAACCACCACGACAGC
>DASXJP010000087.1:0-4936 GCA_036497345.1 Thermoanaerobaculia bacterium | reverse complement strand
CCTCGCTCCCCCGCAGAGCCAGCGGATGGAGACCGTCGAGCTTGAGGTGCGTGCGTTGACGCAAGGCCTCGGCTTCGGGCCTCATCTCACCCGCGATCTGCAGACCGACGTCACGAAGGTCGACCTCCCGGTCTATCTCCTGCAGAAACTGAAGACATCCAAGATGGAGCTGAATCTCGGAGCCCGGTTACAGTGGCGGTCGGACACCCGGAAGTATGCGGTCAGCGTCTTCCTCGGCCCCACCTTCTCGTCGGTGTTCCGGATGTTCTGAGGTCAGCGCTATTTTTGTCAGGCTTTCAGGCCGGCTACGACCTCATAATGCTGGGAACGCTCGTCGAACCGCGAGAGGAGAGCCCGCGCCTCCGGAGGGACGACCGCCACCTCGTAGTCCTCCCCCGCGAAGGCGCGGACGGCTTCGATGGAGTCGAATCCCATGATCGTGATGAATTCCACCTCGCTCTCCAGGCTCCGGCGGAGGAGCTCGATCCCCCGGAAGCCGGCGATCTGACGCTCCTGGATACCCAGGAAGATCTCATGCCGGAGGAGCGACTCGTAGGCGTCCGCGTTCTCCGGTTTCGTCCAGCCATGCCATATCCGGCGGATCATCTTGCAGGCTCCTTCCTCATAGACACCGCTTTATCCCCTGATTCGTCCCCCGGATCCGCCCAGCCGCTCACCCTTTGGGACGGGGGCTTTGGGCACGGGGGGCGCAGCCGTTCGTCGTTGCAAGGCAGGCGCAGCCGGCGGCGACGCACTGGTTATAGCCGGCTGAGGTCTGGCAGGAGACGAGCGGGCAGGTGGGTCTGGGCGCCGTCGGCCCCTCACGCACGCAGAAATCGCCTGTGCAATTGCAGCCGGCGGCGACGCACTGCTTGTGACCGTCCTCGCTGCTGCAGAAGACGTTGGGGCAGGCCTCGGGGTCCGGGTGGGAGGTCGAGGTCGTGGCGCAGCCGGAGGCCAGCGCGATAGACACTCCCAGGGTGAGAAGAACGGCGGCGAGGCGGAGCGATCGTCGGCGCATCGAGACTTCCTTTCGGAATCGTGCACCTCAGATGGTACCCGCCCGGGGCGGGAGCGCAAGCCCCCGCCCCCCGGAGACCGGTAAGCGTCAGGCGGCCACGAACATCTCGGCCCGCACCTGCGTCAGGTACTCGTACTGGGTCGGCAGGGTCGCCATCAGCCGGTCCGTGCGCTCGCGCAGGGCGCGGAAGGCGAGCAGGGCGTTGGTGTCGTCCATGTGGTCGAGGGCCGGCAGGCTCCGCTCGGGCTGGTAGCCGAGCCCCATCAGCATCACGGAGTAGGAGTAGGACTCGAAGCCGTGATAGTTGGGGTTGATGTTCTTGGCGTTGGGCAGGCGGGACTTCCAGATGTCGAGCCGCTCGCGGAGGTCGTCCGAGAGCGGGACCTCCTTGGTGGCGCGCCAGAACTCGGTGTCCATCCGCTGGCTCGCGTAGTAGTGGAGGACGAGGAAGTCGCGCACGCCGTCGATCGCCTCGCCGACCACCCGGTTGTAGCTGCGCACCATGTCCTCGTCGATGGTGTTGCCGGGCAGGTGGCTGATCAGCTCCTCGATCCCGTGCTGGATGAAGAAGATGCCGGTCGACTCCAGAGGCTCCACGAAGCCGCTCGACAGGCCGATGGCGACGCAGTTCTTCACCCACGAGTTGCGGCAGCGGCCGGTGCGGATCTTGATGTGGTTGGCGCGCAGGCCGTGGGCGTCGGGGCCCAGGTGCGCCCGGAATTCGCGCTCGGCCTCCTCCTCGGAGAGGAACTGGCTGCAGTAGACGTAGCCGGTGCCGACGCGGCCGTAGAGCGGGATGTTCCACACCCAGCCGGCGCTCAGCGCCGTGGCCGTGGTGTAGGGCTCGATGCCGTGGGTCTCGATGTCCCTGGGGACCTGGAGGGCGATCGCGCGGTCGCACAGCAGCGAATCGCGGAAGGAGACGAACGGCTCGTTGAGCGCCTGATTGATCAGCAGGCCGCGGAAGCCGGTGCAGTCGACGAAGAGGTCGCCGCGCAGCGTCCCGTGCCCGTGGGTGACGAGATGATCGATGCTGCCGTCCTCGGCCAGCTTGACCTCGTCCACCTCGTCGATGATCTGGCGGACGCCGCGCCGCGTGGCATACCCCTTGAGGTACTCGGCGAGCAGGCTGGCGTCGAACTGGTAGGCGTAGGGGTATTGGACCTTGTGCTCGGCGAGGAAGCTGTTCTTCGGGCGCCGGCTGCCGGCGAAGAAGTCCTGCACCTTGTCGTCGAAGACGCGGCCGTCCACGAAGCGGGGCGACAGCTTGTTCTCGCACATCGCCGGGATGCTGAAGCAGGCCTGGTCGAACGGCACCTCGTGCTGCTTGAGCTTCAGCCACCACTCGCCCATGTTGTAGCCGTCGACCATCTCATAGCGCTGGAACGGGTGATAGAAGTCGGCCCCGTCGGGGCGCCAGCCGGCGAACTTGATCCCCAGCTTGTAGGTGGCGTTGCAGCTCGGCATCCAGTCCTGCTCTTCGAGACCGAGGAAGTCGAAGAAGAGCTTGATGGTGCTGAAGGTGGCCTCGCCGACTCCGACCGTCCGGATGTTCGCGGACTCGATGAGGGTGACGTTGACGCTGGGGGCGGCCTTCTTAAGATAGGCCGCGGTCATCCAACCAGCCGTACCTCCGCCTACAATGACTACACTTTTCGACATGATTTCTCCCCCCAAAACAAAAAGTCATTAGATATTGGAACCGGCTGGGAGCCGCTTCCTCGTCCTGCCACTTCACTACCAGAACGTCGGTGTTAAGGTGCGGGACATCGGGTAAAGCGGGACACAGCCTAAAAATTTTTCGGCCGATTGTCTAGTAGGTTCGCAGAATCCATGGTTGAAAATTAACGATTTTTAGTCATTCTTGTCATTCCTACATTTGCACCTGGGTGGTTGGTTATCCTCTCGTGTACTCGATCCCCTCGCCCGGCCAGCCTACCCGGACCTTGTGTTTCACCTTGATCCAATTCCGCGTCCGCGTGTCCGGCTCATAGGGCGAGGCGGCGTCTTTCGCGATCAGCCCCTCCCAGCCGTGGGCCTTCACCTCCTTCCAGGCCTGTAGACCGTCCGCGTCGAGCCGGCGGGCGACGAGGAGAGGGCCCTCCGTCTGGGCGAGCTCCTTCTCCAGACGGGCGCGGCGGCGCTGGAGCGGCTCCTGGAAGAGCTCCTTGCCGCGCGCGAAGAGGCAGTCGAAGGCGACCAGCACCGGCGGCGTGAGGAGCTTGCCCGCGTTCGCTTGGGCCCCCCGCAGGTAGCCGAGGTGCGAGACCAGGCGCTCGTCGAACACCGCGATCTCGCCGTCGAGGACGAGGCTGGGAGCGCGCAGCCGGGCCACCGCCGCGGCGACCTCCGGGAATTGCGCGGTGAGATCCTTCAGGTTCCGCGACAGGATCCGCACGTTCTTGCCGTCCTTGTAGATCACCGCGCGATAGCCGTCGTACTTCTCCTCGTAGACCCACCCCGGCTTGTGGAACGGCCGTTTCACCTCCGCGGCGAGCATCGGACGAAAAGGCTTCGGAAGCTCCGCCATGGCGGGCTGGAGAGGGCAACGCCCGTGCCTCTCCAGCCCCCGGCACGCATCGCAAGAAAACCCTTCTATCGAGCAAGGCCGCCCGTTCTCCGCGGGCGGGCCGTCATCTCTGGATCACGATCCCCGGGCGCCAGATCCAGGGACCGTTCGGCCGGCAGATCTGGGCAGCCGGAGACCGCGCGATTGCACTTTTGTCCGGTTCAGGCCGCCGCGAGCTCGATGCTCACCGGCGTCGCGTTGGTGATGTTGTCGCTGACCGGGCAGCGCGCCTCGACCTCCTCGCGCAGCTTCGCGAGCTGGTCCGGGGTGGCGTTCGGGGCGCCCGCCTGTCGGGATACCGCCCGGCTCTTCGGAACAAACGAGCGGCGCCGGTAAATCCCTCACCCCCATTGACACGGAGATTTCACAAGAAAGGTCTTGCCGCTCTATTGCCGCCAGTATATGATGATGCTTCGGCTACTTACGTAATCCCCAAGGAGGAAAACATGTCTGAAGAAAGCGCCCGCGGCCGTTTCGTCTGGTACGACCTGATGACCACCGATCCGGAGGCCGCCAAGGCCTTCTACACCGCCGTGGCAGGGTGGGGGATCCAGACCTGGGAGAACCCGGGGATGCCGCCCTACACCATGTGGACGGCCCACGGGAAACCGCTGGGCGGCACCATGAAGCTGCCGGACGAGGCCGTCGCCGGCGGCGCGCGCCCCCACTGGCTCGCCTACGTCGGCACGCCGGACGTGGACGCCACCGTGGCCCGCGCCCGCGAGCTGGGAGCGACCGTGATGGTGGAGCCCAGGGACATCCCCACGGTGGGCCGTTTCGCGGTGCTCGCCGATCCGCAAGGGGCGACGATCGCCCCCTTCACCCCCGCCCCCACCGCGCAGCGGCCGCCGGAGCCGGAGGGGATGCCGCCGGTCGGCGAGTTTTCATGGCACGAGCTGGCCACCACCGATCCCGCCGCCGCGCTCGCCTTCTACTCGGACCTCTTCGGCTGGGAGAAGATCTCGGACTTTGACATGGGCGAGATGGGCCTCTACCAGATGTACGGACGCAACGGGAAGACCCTGGGCGGCATCTTCAGGAAGCCGGCCGAGATGCCGGGGCCGCCGGCCTGGCTCTATTACGCGCGGGTGGCGGACGTCAACGCCGCCATCGAGGCCGCGCGCCAGCAGGGCGGTCAGGTGCTGAACGGACCGATGGAGGTCCCCGGAGGGGACCTGATCGCCACGTTCATGGATCCCCAAGGCGGCATGTTCGCCGTCCACCAGTCGAAGGGGGCTACTTCCGCCGCACCGTGACCGTGCCGCTGGGGCCTTCGAGGCGCAGCGACGGAGCGGCGGCGCCCGTGCCCTCGCAGGTCAGGTGCCCGACCGTGTCCGTGCCGACGT
>DASXJP010000086.1:0-17031 GCA_036497345.1 Thermoanaerobaculia bacterium | reverse complement strand
GTGTAGAATTTAAGAGGAACCGATTCACCCTTCGATCACCAGGGACCTTTGCTATGCTACGACCTACTGCTGCGGGGCAGCCCAACGCGCTCGCGGGAATCTTCAACTCTATCCCGGAGCTTAGGAGCCAGCCTGTAACTCTCAAGAGCAGAGTGAATAGTCTACTTGTACGTAAAATCGAAAAGCTCTCGAGGAAGCTCGCCATGTCTCCTTATCAGCCGTGCGAACAGCACGACCCACTAAGGTTGAATTCTGATTTTCCTACCGCTTTATACAAATGGCTTCTACAATTTCCTGAAAATCATCGCCTCGGTTTTCTCCTCATAGCCTTGAGCACCAACTATTTGACTGAAGCTGAATGCGATCTCTTTCTTGAAATTTCAATCCAAAGGCTGTCAGAATCCATCCTCGAACAAGAGCACCGAGTCACCACTCATTATGACTTTCTTGATCCTGACATTCGATCCAGGCTTCGTCCCTACCCAATTTCGGCATTTTCAGCATGGGATGCATTTATTCATCGCCTTCATGTCTCCGGCAGCAGAGATCATGATCGCCAAATGACACGTGGAATTCTGGATGATTTCCTTGCCGACGCCTTTAATTATCTTCGACGAATAGCCGAAGAAGGGAAAATCGCTCCCTACCTAGACCAGATCAACGATTACATCCAGCGTCTAATAGCTTCTCTCGATGGAGCCTACATAATCTTAGTCGAGGACTGCTCATTCTCTGGCACTCGGATTAGCCAAAAGGTTGAGCAACTCCTTAGATTGCTAGCAAAATTGTTCGTTAACCACGAATCAGCCCTACGCGAAGCAGGATACCAACTACCCCACGCCTATCTGTTGGTGACGTTTGGCACTCCGAACGCCTTGGAGCTTGTAGAGCCGTCTGCCCTACAAGCGGATGGCCGCCTTTGGTATCCCAATTATAAAACGATTTTCGGATTTACGTTCGATTCTACGTCCTTCGCCTCCGCAATCCTGCCCGAAAATCTTAATGAACTTCAAGACGCTCTGCACAAGATCAACCTCCACAAGAAGGCACAACAATCGTTATCGTACTTTTTTGAAACGTATGGCCACCACTACCCGAGTGTCGACAAGCATACTCCTATGGGTTTTAAGAATGGTGGCTGGACTATTGTTACACACCGAAATTCGCCCAACAATTCTCTCCCACCACTTTGGTTTCCTTCCTCGGAATCGCGAGAGGTCAAAATTGATCCTCTCTTTCGGCGGATTGAGTCGCGTGTGACACATGCCCACCAATCCGATCGATTAGAGGAGGACCTAGACATTGTTTGGAAGGATAAGCAGGGGCACATCAAATCTTACTTGACAGATATCTATGCAAAGATGAAATGATAACTCTCGATAAATTCCCAAGATTCCGTTCTTCTATTCTGAAGGGTCCTAGCCTTCATATTCTTGGCCTAGGATTTGAAGACCGTTGCCTGGCTTATCCTCAACAGCTTAGGCGAACTTCTGGTCAACATAAATTCCTCTGTATAGCTCCGTCGAACGACTCCGTTAGTTGGCTCTTGAGATCTGCTCGAGAAGACAATCGCCAAAGGCTGACAGAGTTGCTCCCAGCGGTCAGAATCTCCTCGATTAATTCTATTGAAGATGAGATCCGTGGAGCCGAGGCCTTCAACAACATCTGTTTGGACATATCTACCATACCCCGACGTACGATCTTTCGAGTCCTGACAGTCCTCGCGGGAGCAGCGAAGCCAGATACATCTATTTTTGTGCTCTATACATATCCTAGAAACTACGCATATGGACCACTTGAAGATCCCTCAAGTGAGATAAATTTGGTCTATGACAATCCGAAGCTTCCGAGGGATTCTACGATAGGAGCTCTCATAATGCCCGGGTTTGATCGTGAGTACATTGACGTCACCATGGCATATATGCGTGGAGCCACAGGAACCGCACCCGAATATAGATTTATGTTCGGTTTTCCTGGAAGGCGCTATGCGTTCTACGAGAGGTCTCTTGAGAGTAGCCTAACACTGATTCAAGAGAGCGGATTGAGGCTTTACCCACAAGATGAGATAAAGCTTACTGTCAAGAAAATAGCGAGAGAAATTCATGCTTTTAATAACGCACCTGTTTTTGTAGCACCACTGGGCCCCCGCATCTGTTGCGTTGCAGCGTTTATGGCAGTTAGAGACGCAAGGAATAAGGAGAATTTTGGGGTCAATCTGATTGTTCCTGGCACCAGACGATATAGTTCTATTAGATCAGATGGAATCGGTGACACACTGATTGAGCAGATCTTTCTCGTTTGATAGGAACCAAATGCGCCTACAACACATTTCCGACGCCTTAATTTATAAAAAGGAATACGGCGAGTTGCGCCTGCTGTGCGGATCGGGGGTTAAAGATATGGATAGCGAGAGACTAGACCTCAAACTGTTGACGCTAAGGCCTGAAGGAAAGACCAGCACCCATTTTCACCTGCGGAGCGAAACTGTTCTTCATGTATTAAAAGGCGTGATCTGTTTGACAGGGACCCGAACTGTCCATTTGACGGAAGGACATACAGTAGTTGTGGAGGTGACGGAGCGTCACTGCATTGAGAATATTGGTGGCGAGGATGCCTTGGTCATGGAAGCTCAGGCCCCGCCCTATAGGGCAGACGATAAGTTTCATAGCGTGGAAGAGTTTCCACTTCCATCGCGAGCACTTGGACGCTTTTGGAAAATTGATGACAAGATTAAGGTGAAGATATGTGGAGTGAAAAATTTAGATTCGGCCTTAGAATGTCTTCGGCTCGGCGTAGACGCAATAGGAATTCACGCCATAGGCCAGCACGGATTATCTGAGGCTTTCTCAATGACTGAATGGCTCAGTCTCGTGCCGGCCGAACTCAGCATATTTGTATTGACAGATACCAGAGACTGGCACGTCCTGCAAATGCTATTGGCTAAGACTAACTGTGATACCTTGCAGATTCAAGGACCAACAGATTTTGGTCTCCTTGATCGACTCAGCAGATTCATGCGTGCCAGCAATAGAAAAATTGTTAAGACCGTATCTGCGCAAGATGAGACTCAAATCGAAGAATTGCAGCATCTCGCAGCTGACTTGTCTCGCTTTGTCGACGCTATTCTCATCGACGCGAGTGATTACGGAGGAACCGGTCGCCTCCATAACTGGCGGCTGACCAAAGAACTAAAGAAGAACATTCAAGTTCCTCTCATCATTGCGGGTGGTTTAACTCCATCTAATTGTAATGAAGCTATTGATCGCTTGAGGCCTTATGCCATAGATGTAGAGTCAGGAGTCGAGCATTGGTTCTTCCTCAGCGGCCGCAGATTTACGGCTAAGAACTTTGGAGCGGTTGAGCGTATCGTGCAAATAGCGGGCCGAAAATTTTTTTGAGGTGAGCACAGAGCCAAATTCCGCCCCTGCGGGCGATCAAACTTCAACGCCCCTTCACATCGAAATCGACCCCTTCCGGAACTCCGTCTTGTCAAGCTGAGCATTGACCAGCACCGGCGCTCCACCCCGGGCGATCCTCACCGCTTCGGCGAGCACGGCCGGGGCGTCCTCCGTCTTCTGGAGCAGGAGGCCGCGGCCGCCGTAGCCTTCGGCAACCTTGTGATAATCCGTCCTTGCGAGCACGACGCCGACGTCGTCTTTCAGGATCTCGATCTGCTCGCGGGCGATCTGGGTCCAGCCGGCGTCGTTGCCCACGATTGCGATCACCGGCAGGTTGTGGCGAACGAAGGTGTCGAATTCGGCCAGGCTGTAGGCCACGGAGCCGTCTCCATAAATGATCCAGACGTCCGCGTCCGGACGGCAGAGCTTGGCTCCTAGTGCGAAGCCTCCCCCGACGCCTAGCGTGCCGAAGACGCCGGGATCGAGCCAGGAGAGCGGCGCTCGGGGGCTCAGGGTGTAGGCGGCCGTGGCCACGAAATCGCCGCCATCGGCCACGATCACGCTCTCCGGTGCCAGATGGCGATCGATCTCGCGGCAGAGCTGGAGGGGGTTGACCCGCTCCCCCACCGCCGCGGCTTGCCGGTCGATCTCGAGCTCCCGGGTTTCGTCGCGGGCTCGCAGGGTACCCAGCCAGTCCCCCCAGCGGCTGCCTTCGCCGGAGAGGATGCCGGCGATCTGGCGGAGCAGGATTCCGGCGTCGCCGAGGACTCCCAGGTCCGGCTTGCGGTTCATCCGCAGATCGGTCTCGCTCCGGTTGACCGAGATCAGGAAGGCCTTGCGGCTGATGTGCTTCCCGTAATCCAACCGGAAGTCGTTGGGGATGCCCGCGAGGAGGACCAGATCCGCCTCGCGCAGCGCTTCCCGCCTTTTGTGGCGGAGCTGAAGGGGATGGCCGGGGCCGAGGAGGCCGCGGGCGCCTCCCGCCAGATAGACCGGCGCGCCGATGGCGGCGATGGCCTTCGCCAGCTCCTCGGCCTTCTCCCGCGTGGGGGACGACAGCAGCACCTGTCCGCCCAGCACCAGCACCGGACGCTGGGCCTTGCGGAGGCGGTCCGCGGCCTTGCGGGCATCCCCCTTCTCGGGCGGCGGGGGCGGGATCTCGGGCGCCGGGGACGGCGAGACGCGGTCCGCGCCGGCGAAGAGCCTGGCGGCGTGGCGATTGAGGTAGAGGCGCAGGGCCTTCCCCGCCAGTCCGCCCCCTTTCCCACTGGCGCCGTACCACTGGCGCACCAGGGGCTCGTCGTAGAGGAGGTCGATCGGGCACTCCAGGAAGACGGGGCCGGGCACGCCGGAGCGGGCCACGTCGAAGGCCTTCTCCAGCATCGGCACCAGCTCGCGCACGGTCGAGGCCGAGGCGGCCCATTTGACGTGCGGCTGCATGAGCGGCATCTGGTCGATGTCCTGGAGCGCGCCCCGGCCTTTCAGCAGGGTCGCCGCGGCGCCGCCCAGGAGCACCAGGGCCGACTGGGCGAGCTGGGCGTTCTTGATCGCGGTGATCGTGTTGGTGACGCCGGGGCCGGCGGTGACCGCCGCCACGCCGGGGACCCCGGTGAGGCGGAAGACCGCGTCGGCGGCGAAGACGGCGTCCACCTCGTGGCGGACGTCCACCACCCGGATGCCGCGGTGCTTGGCGCCCACGAGGATGGGCGAGATGTGCCCGCCGCAGAGGGTGAAGAGGAACCGCACCCCGCGCTCCACCAGCACCGAAGCGATCCTGTCGCCGCCGTTCATCGCCGCTCCTCCCGATCGAAGACGTGCCGGTCCAGCGTGAAGCAGGAGAACGTCCCGGTCATCACGATATCGCCAATATTACCGTCCCGCAGGACCTCGACCTTGACCCGGGCTTTCCGGCCGTCCGTCTCCTCGACCCGCGCCCGCGCCTCCAGCCGCTCCCCCACCCGGACCGGTTTCAGGAACCGCGTCTCCGCGCCGCCCAGCACCACGTTGGGATCGTTCACCGCCAGCATGGCCGCATAGTCCGCCAGCCCGAACACGAACCCGCCATGGACCAGCCCGCGCTCATCGGCGGCCATCTCCGGGGTGGTGACGAGGACCGCGGCGGCGCTCCCCTCGCCGAGCTCCAGAGGCTCGCCGACCAGGTGGGGGTCGATCGCGAGGTGGGTATTCGGAGTCACGGGCGGATTATAGGCCGTGGACAGGCCGGGGGATCTTGAAGATCAGGAGGACTCCATGTTAGAGTACCTCGGCGCGTGAGGAGAGAAAATGACCTCGATGACCGATCAAGAGCTACGGGACCTGGTCGCCAGTCTGGCGGTTCGCCATGCCGAGTTGGATGAGGTGGTGAAACAGACCGACCTCCAGATCCGAGAGACTTCCCAGAGCCTCAAGGAGACGGAACGCATCCTGAAGGAGGAGAACCGCGAAACCGACCGCCAGCTCCGTGAGCTCAAGCGGCAACTCGGCGGCCTCGGTGAGAAGTTTGGCGGCTTCACCGAAGGCATGGCATTGCCCTCCATGCGGAAGCTCCTGCAACAGCGCTTCCACATGGACGTGATCACGGTCCGGGCTCTGGCCCGCAAGAACGGCAGCTCCCTGGAGCTCGACGTCCTTGCCTACTCAAACTCCAAGGTCAACGAGGTCTACGTCGTCGAGGTCAAGAGCCATCTCCGGCAGGAGGGCCTCGATCAGATGAAGAGAATCCTGCGGGATTTCCACAGTTACTTCCCTGGGCACGACGGAAAGAAGGTCTACGGTATCCTCGCGGCGGTCGACATCCCCGATAACCTCCGCGCCAAGGTCCTCCAGGAAGGGATCTATCTGGCGCTGATCCACGACGACGAATTCAGCCTTCAGGTCCCGGACGACTTCCAGCCCCGCGCATTCTGATCCCATTGCGATAACCTGTGCCGGATGATCCGGCGAGATCCCTGGTCTGGCGACGCGACGTCCCTGGAGGACGACCTCCGCCGCTCCGTGCGGGGCGAGGTCCGCTTCGACTCGGGGTCCCGCGCCCTCTATGCCACCGACGCCTCGAATTATCGGCAGGTGCCGATCGGGGTCGTCGCTCCTCTCGATGCGGAGGACGTGGTCGCGGCCGTAGCGGCCTGCCGGCGGCATGGGGCTCCGATCGTCCACCGGGGGGCGGGGACCAGCCTGGCCGGACAGTGTTGCAACGTGGCGGTGGTGATCGACGCCTCCCGCCATCTGACCGGGGTGCTGGCGGTCGATCCAGAGCGGCGGATCGCCCGCGTCCGCCCCGGCACGGTGCTCGACGATCTGCGGGGCGCGGCGCTCCGGCACGGGCTCACCTTCGGCCCCGATCCCGCCACCCACGCCTGGTGCACGGTGGGGGGCATGATCGGCAACAACTCGTGCGGCGTGCACTCGCTCACCACCGGCCGCACCTCGGACAACGTCGAGGAGCTGGAGGTGCTCACCTACGATGGCCTGCGGTTGCGGGTGGGCGCGACGCCGGAGGGGGAGATCGACCGCATCGTGCGCGCCGGCGGACGGCGGGGCGAGATCTACCGCCGCCTGCGGGAGCTGCGGGACCGCTATGCCGGGCTGATCCGCGAGCGCTTTCCCCGCCTCTCGCGACGGGTCTCCGGCTTCAACCTGGACGACCTCCTCCCCGAGCGGGGCTTCCAGGTGGCGCGCGCCCTGGTGGGCACGGAGGGGACCTGCGTCACCTTCCTGGAGGCCACGGTCCGTCTCCACCCCGCGCCCAAGTTCCGCGTGCTGGTGGTGCTGGGGTACGAGGACGTGGTGCGCGCGGCCGAGAGCGTTCCGGAGGTGCTCCAGGCGCGGCCGATCGGCCTGGAGGGGATGGACCGGTTCCTCGTCGACAACGACTACGCCCGCCGGTCCTTTCGCGAGACCCTCGCCCTCCTGCCGCCGGGCAACGCCTGGCTGATGGTCGAATTCGGCGGCGAGACGCGGGAGGAAGCCCTCAAGCGGGCGCGGCGGCTAGCGTCGGTCCCAGGCGCGATCCTGGTGGAATCTCCCGGCGAGCAGGCGAGGATCTGGCAGGTGCGCGAGGCCGGGGTGGCCACGACGTCGCGCGATGTCCGTCTCGGCGGCGACGGCTGGCCCGGCTGGGAGGATTCGGCGGTGCCGCCCGAGCGCTTCGCTCCCTATCTCCGCGATCTCCTAGCCCTGCTCGCCCGCCACGGCTACGGCGCGGCCTTCTACGGCCATTTCGGGGAGGGGTGCCTCCACGCGCGCATCGACTTCGATTTCAGCAGCGCGGAGGGGATCCGCACCTACCGGACCTTCATGGAGGAGGCGACCGATCTGGTGGTGGCCTATGGCGGCTCGATCTCGGGCGAGCACGGCGACGGCCAGCAGCGCGGCGAGCTCCTCCCCCGCATGTTCGGCGAGGAGCTGGTGGCCGCGTTCCGCGAATTCAAGGCGATCTGGGACCCCGGAAACCGGATGAACCCCGGCAAGAAGGTCGACGCCTACCCGCTCGACGCCGATCTCCGGCCGCCGCTCCGGCTCGCCGATCCGCCGGTGGCGTTCCACTATGCGGAGGATTCCGGAAGCTTCTCCCGCGCCGTGACCCGCTGCGTGGGGGTCGGCCGGTGCCGGCGAGATACCGGCGGCGTCATGTGCCCCAGCTATCGGGTGACGCGCGACGAGCGGCACTCCACGCGCGGCCGGGCCCGGCTCTTCTTCGAGATGCTGGAGGGGGAGGTGGTGCGCGACGGCTGGCGGAGCGACGAGGTACGCGAAGCGCTCGACCTCTGCCTCGCCTGCAAGGGGTGCCGGTCGGAGTGCCCGGCCGGCGTGGACATGGCCACCTACAAGGCCGAATTCCTCCATCACCACTACCAGGGAAAGCCACGTCCGCGGCCGGCCTACGCGATGGGGCTGGTCCCCTGGTGGGCCCGGCTGGCGTCGCGGTTTCCGGGGATGGCGAACGGGTTGATGCAGGGTCCGCTGTCAGGAATCCTGAAAAAGCTCGGCGGCATCCATCCCGACCGGCAGATCCCCGCCTTCGCGGGCAGGACGTTCCGGGATGGCTTTACCACGGGAGCCGAGGCGCCGACGGTCCTGCTCTGGCCGGACACGTTCACCAATTTCTTCCAGCCGGAGATCGCGGAAGCCGCCGTGCGGGTCCTGGAGGAGGCCGGTCATCAGGTGGCGATCCCCAGCAAGATTCTCTGTTGCGGCCGTCCGCTCTACGACTTCGGCATGCTCGACCTCGCCCGGCGGCAGCTCCGGCGGATTCTGGAAGCGCTGCGTCCGGAGATCGCGGCCGGGCTTCCCGTGGTGGGGCTGGAGCCGAGCTGTGTGGCGGTGTTCCGCGACGAGCTGGTCCATCTCTTTCCGGAGGACGAGAGCGCCCGGCGGCTCTCCTCTCAGACCTTCACGCTGGCCGAATTCCTGGTCCAGGAGGGATTCGAGCCCCCCCGACGGACCGGCACAGCGATCGTGCACGGCCACTGCCATCAGCAGGCGGTGATGGGGATGAGCGCCGACCGCGAGCTGCTGGGGAGGATGGGCCTCGACGTCCGGGTCCTCGACGCCGGCTGCTGTGGCATGGCCGGCGCGTTCGGCTTCGAGGCCGATCACTACGAGGTCTCGCTGGCGGTGGCCGAGCGGGCCCTCCTCCCCGCGATCCGCGCCGCGAGCCCGGACGCGCTGCTCCTGGCGGACGGCTTCAGTTGCCGGGAGCAGATCCGCCAGCTCACGGGGCGGCGGGCGCTCCACCTGGCGGAGGTGGTGGCGGAGGCGGCAGCAGAGGCTTCCGCCTGAACGGCCGTCCCAGCCGGCGCCAGAGCCAGCGCAGGATCAGCACGGCCACGGCGATCACCAGGAAGACCGGCAGCAGCACGATCAGGGCATAGATCAGGAAGTCCACCAGCCAGCGCAGGAAATCGATCAGATTGCGGATGCTGGTGCGGACCGTGTCCGAGGGGTGCCAGGAGGCGTCCGCCACCGGCTTGGCCGACTCGGTGGGAACCAGCTCGAGGTTGACCGTGGAGAGGGCCGCGAGCTTGTCGTAGGAGCTGAGCTGGGTCTGGATCTGCTCGATCTGCGTGCGGATCTCGGTGAGCTTCTCGTAGATCTCCATGATCTCGTCGGCCTTGCGCCCCTTCTGGCGCGACTCGGCGAGCAGGGCGGCCAGCTCGCGCTCGGTCGCTTCCAGGGTGCGGCGGTGGGCGTCGAGGTCGATGTACTGCTCGGTGACGTCCTCCACCTGCTGGTGCTCGCGATTGATGCGGACGGCGAACGAGCGGAAGGTGTTGAGCGCCTGGTCGAGGTGGTCGGCCGGCACGCGCAGCGTCAGCGTGTAGATGAAGAGCTCGCCCTGGCGCTGGGTGTTCGAGGCCGAGACATAGCCTCCCAGGCGGTTGACGAGCTCCTCGACGCGCTTCGCCACCTCGCGGGAGTCCTTCACCTCCAGTTGCAGATCGACCGTGCGCAGGAGCTTCCTCGGGATTGCTGGGGCCTGCTTGCCGGGAGGTGGCGGCGAAGACGGCACGGGTTTCGGCGGCTGTGCGGAGGCCGCGGGCGCGGCCCTGCTGGCGATGCCCCCGCCGTAGCCCAGCGCACGCAGCTTCGCGGAGTCGGCATTCGTGGCCTCGGTCTTCACGGCGACCGAATTCAGCGGCGGCTCCTCCACCGCCATCTCCTTCCTGCACCCTCCCGTTCCCAGCGCGAGGCCCGCCACCACCAGGATCAGAAATCGCCGCATCGCCGTCTCCCGAAGAAAGTAGGGTCAGTATGGCACGGATGGATGTAGGATGATGATCGAGTCCTCGAACTTACGACGGAGGTAGTCCAGACATGGTTCCATCGACGAGGTTGGCCGTTGCTCTCGCGGTGGCGGGGATGCTGCTCGTCTCTCTTCCCGGTGTCGCGCAGGACAACGGGCTGCCGCCGGAGACCCTGGCGCAGTCGGTGCCGATCTTCGCCTTCCAGAGCCAGGGGAACCGGCCGGCGCTGGTCTTCACCCGCAGCGGCACCGCCCAGGAGCAGGACCCGCGGGTCTTCGTCTCCGCGCGGGACGGCGTCTGGCGGCTGATCCAGCTGCCGAACGAGCTCCACAACACGGTCTGGATCTGGGTGGGCCGGGCGATCTCGGGCGACGACGTCTGGGGGATCACCTTGGGAGGCACCGGCACGCTCCAATTCGTCTCCGGCACCAACGGCGGCCGCAACTGGCGGGTGCGGGGCTCCCTCCCGAAGGTCTCGAAGGCGGCCGTGCTCGACTCCTTCTCGATGAATGACGAGGGGCGCGGCTCGCTGATCCTCCGTCTCGACGAGGACTCCAGCCCCAACGCTCCCCGGCTCGGCTACTACCTCTACATCACCAAGAACGGCGGCAAGAGCTGGTCCGACGCCATGTACTCCCAGGGCAAGCCCACCCCGCCGCCCGCCCTCCTGGCGGCGCCCGACCGCACCTTCGACACCCAGCAGCCGTTCGAAACCGCCTCCTGGCAGCGGCTCCTGACCGATCTGCAGCCGGTGGGGTGAGTCCCTCATCACCCCAGCCCTCTTCTCCCGACCCGGGAGAAGAGGGAGAAAACCCCTTTCAGGGTTGTGTTGGAAAGGTTTTTGGCACCTATCTTGCTGGTTTTTCAGCTGGTAGCGGCGGACGCGCCGCCGCGCCCCAAGACCACAGCGTGTCGCCCGTCAACGATGTCCGTTGGCGAGTAAGAGTTACAAGACAACCAGGAGGTGCTCAATGGCCGACCGCGACTACAACCGAAACGACGAAGAGCGCTACCGTGACCGGGGATGGGATCAGGACCGCGACCGCGGCTATGGCAGCCAGGGTGGATATGAAGCGCAGGATCGCGGCCGGGATTGGGAGAATCGGGGTGGCCGCGGCTATGAGGAAGGCCGGAGCTCGGGGAGCGATAGGAGCTACGAGCCGGGCCAGGGCCGCTCGGGCGGCTCCCGCGGCTATGAGACCAGCGATCGGGGTTATGGCGGATATGGCGGCGGCGGAAACATGGGGACCCGCGACTACGGCATGGGCGAGCGCGGCTCAAGCTGGGAACGGCCGACCGGCAACCAGAACGACTACTCCACCGGGCGGGGTCAGGATTGGGGCCGCGGCGGCGGATCCCAGGGCGGCGGTTACCAGAGCAGCGGATCTCATGGCGGCGACTACTCCCGCGGTGGCAGCGGCTTCGGCGGTGGCGACTACGGCCGTACCGGCGGCAGCTACAGCGGCCAGTCCGGCATGGGCTACTCCGGCGGCGGCTACGGCCGCGAGGGCCAGGGCTACGGCAACGCCGGCACCTCCGGGAGCAACTACGGCGGCGGCTACTCGACCGGCGGCTACTCCGGCGGCGGCAACTATGCCGGCTCCACGGGAGGCTACGGCGCGACCGGCAATCTGAGCCAGGGCCCGTACAGCGGCCGCGGACCGCAGGGCTATCAGCGCTCCAGCGACCGCATCCGCGAGGACGTCTGCGACCTGCTGACCCGCCACGGCGACATCGATGCCACCAACGTCCAGGTGCGCGTCGACAACGGCGAGGTCACCCTGGAAGGCGTCGTCGGCAGCCGGCGCGAGAAGAAGATGGCCGAGGACTCGGTCGAGGATCTCCCCGGCGTCCACGAGGTCCACAATCACTTGCGCGTCGAGTCGCGCGAAGGCGAGCACCGGGGCGGCTTCCTCGGCTGGCTGACCGGCGAGAACCGGGACCGCGAGAGCGACCAGAGCCGCGGCTCGTCCTCCTCGCAGCAGGCGTCCGGCTCCACCGGCAGCTCCTCGCTGGGCGCCACCGGCACCTCGGGCTCGACGGGGACCTCCGGCTCGACCGGCACCTCCCAGGCCTCCGGCAGCACCGGCTCGCTGAGCGCGAGCTCCGGCACCGGCTCCACCTCGGGCACGTCCGGCGCCACCGGCACCACGGGCTCGACCGGCACCAGCGGCACCAACCGCTAGCGCTCACCTCGATCCCTCGGCGCCGCGGCCCCGATCCGGGGTCGCGGCGCTGTCCT
Organism: Thermoanaerobaculia bacterium; assembly: GCA_036497345.1. Classification (GTDB taxonomy): domain Bacteria; phylum Acidobacteriota; class Thermoanaerobaculia; order Multivoradales; family UBA5704; genus DATARR01. Next base: position 4,645 of record DASXJP010000086.1, on the reverse strand, counting down.
TGGGTCTTCCTACTCCTCGCCCATGAACGGGTAGCGGAAGTCCTTCGCCGGCACGAAGGTCTCCTTGATCGCCCGCTGCGAGGTCCAGCGCATCAGGTTGGCGAGCGAGCCCGCCTTGTCGTTGGTGCCCGAGGCGCGGGCGCCGCCGAAGGGCTGCTGCCCCACCACCGCGCCGGTCGGCTTGTCGTTGACGTAGAAGTTGCCGGCCGTGTGGCGCAGGGCCTTCGTCAGGTGGTCGACCGCCTTGCGATCGTCAGCGAAGATGGCGCCGGTCAGCGCGTACGGGCTGGTGGTGTCGACCAGCTCCAGGGTCTCCTCGAGCTTGGAGTCCTCGTAGACGTAGAGGGTCACCACCGGGCCGAAGATCTCCTCCTGCATCAGCTTGAAGCGCGGATTGGTGGTCTGGATCAGGGTGGGCTCGATGAAGTACCCCACCGACTTGTCGCCGTTGCCGCCGGCCAGGATCTCGGCCTCGCTCGAATCCTTCGCATGATCGACGTAGCGCATGATGCGGTCGAAGGAGGGCTCGTCGATCACCGCCGCCATGAAGTTGCGGAAGTCCATGGGCGGGCCCATCTTGATCTGCTTGATCTCGTCGAGCAGCCGCTCGCGCACCGTCCCCCACAGGGACTTGGGGACGTAGAGGCGCGAGCCCGCCGAGCACTTCTGCCCCTGGTACTCGTAGCCGCCGCGGACCACCGCCGCCACGTAGGCGTCGACGTTGGCCGACGGATGGGCGAAGACGAAGTTCTTGCCCCCCGTCTCGCCCACGATGCGCGGGTAGGAGCGGTACTTGGGGATGTTCTCCGCCATGGTCCGCCACATCCCCTCGAAGACCGGGGTCGAGCCGGTGAAGTGGATGCCGGCGAAGTCGGGGTGCGCGAGCACCGGGTCCCCCACCTTGGACGCCTTGCCGGGGAGGAAGTTGATCACGCCGTCCGGCAGCCCCGCCGCCTGGAGGCACTTCATGACGTAGTAGTTGGAGAGCACCGAAGTGGAGGCCGGCTTCCACAGCACCGTGTTGCCCATCAGCGCCGGCGAGGTCGGCAGGTTGCCGCCGATGGCCGTGAAGTTGAACGGCGACACGGCGAAGACGAACCCTTCGAGCGCCCGGTACTCCACCCGGTTCCAGACCCCGGGGTGCGACCACGGCTGCTGCGAGTAGATCTCCCGCATGAAATAGGGGTTGAAGCGCCAGAAGTCGATCAGCTCGCAGGCGGAGTCGATCTCGGCCTGGAAGACCGTCTTGCTCTGGTTGAGCATGGTGGCCCCGTTGACGGTGTCGCGCCAGGGGCCGGCGAGCAGGTCGGCGGCCCGCAGCAGCACCGAGGCCCGCTCCTCCCAGCTCGTCGCGCTCCACTCGTGCCAGGCCGCCCGGGCGGCCTTCGCAGCCGCGTCGACCTCCGGAGCGCCGGCCTGGTGGAAGGTGGCGAGCACGTGCTTATGGTCGTGCGGGCAGACGGCCTGGCCGACGTCGCCCGTGCGCACCTCCTTGCCGCCGATGACGAGCGGAATCTCGATTTGCTCGGACGACATCTCGTTCAGTCGCTTCTTGAGGGACTTCTTCTCCGGCGAGCCCGGAGCATACGACCGCACCGGCTCGTTGGTCGGCACGGCGAGGGGTAGGATCGCGTTGGACATTGCGCGCTTCTCTCCTTCAGAGGATGGAATCGTATATCAGGGCTTGAGGGCGGCCCAGGCGAAAAGCAGGAAGCCCAGGATCATCAGGAGGCCGCCGATGGGGGTGACCGCTCCCAGCAGGCGCGGCCCGCCCAGGGCGAGCCCGAAGACGGTACCGCTGAAGATCACGCTTCCCAGCAGCAGGCACCACCCCGCGGCGTCGATCCCCCGCAGGAGGCCGTGCAGCCGCCCCAGACCCACCGCCATCAGGGCGAGGCTGCCGTACATGAGATAGCGGGCCGCCGTCTCCCAGAGCTGCAGCTCCCGCGGCTCCAGGCGCGCCGCGAGGGCGTGCGCCCCGAACGCGCCGGCGATCACCGCGAAAGCGCCCTCCAAGGCGCCAAGAAAGAGCCAATTCATGGGGTCCCCCCTGGGGCTCAGACTTCGCCGAGTCGGCGTACTGAAACGATCTTCTCGCGCGGGATCATCAGGTGGTCGTGCTTCTTCCAGAAGCCGAGCTGGGCGACGCGGCGGACGTACTCCTCCTTGGAGCGCCCGCCCTCGCCGTCGCGGTGGACGTCGGCCTCATGGAGGAAGATGCCGCGCTCGTCCATGTCGTCGCACCGGCCCACGACGATCTCGGGGCCGGTGGTGTCGACGATCACGGTGATGCCGTGCAGCTCGCCCTTGTTCTGATGGAAGGTACCCATCAGGCGGCCGGCACCGCGCAATGCTCGGCGAAGACCTGCGTCAGGTCGCGCGCCACCGAATGGGCGTCCCGCCCCTCGATGCGATGCCGAGGCAGGAAGTAGACCAGCTCGCCGTCCTTGAAGAAGGCGACCGACGGGCTGCTCGGCGGAATGTCGGGGATGTAGGAGCGGGCGCGCGCGGTGGCCTCCAGGTCCTGGCCCGCGAACACCGAGGCCACGCGGTCGGGACGGCGGTCCCCGTCGAGGGCCAGGCGCACGCCCGGGCGCGCCATGCCCGCGGCGCAGCCGCAGACGGAATTGACCACCAGCATCGCCGTGCCGGACTTCTCGTTCATGAAGGCGTCCACCTCTTCGGGCGTCCGCAGCTCTTTCACACCGGCGCTCGTCAGCTCCTCGCGCATCGGCCGGACCAGAAGCTCACTGTAGGGCACTTTCGCACCTCCTTGTCAGCGCCTTGGGCGCATGGGTGGCTATTGTACGTCCTGTCCCGTCAAACGCCGAGAACAAGTTGAAGGGAGAGTGAATTTCCTGCCCGGCCGGAGCCCCTCTCCCAGGGTCGGGAGAGGGGCGGGGGTGAGGTCTACCGGAACCGGAGGGTGGCGCCGAGGCGGAACACCCGCGGGCTCAGCCGCTCGTTGGCCTGGTAGAAACGGTCGGCGTTGACGTTGCGCTCCCGCTGGAGCACGTAGCTCTCATTGAGCAGGTTGAACCCGTCGACGCTGAGAGTCAGGTTGAAATCGTTGAAATGGAAGTCCTTGTCGATCCGCCCGTCGAGCACATAGATGTCGGGGTTCCGGAACTCGTCGATCGACGCGAGCTGGATGTTCCGGCTGCCCACCACGCCCCCCTTCCGGATGTAGGGCGGAGTGATGAACCCCTGGCGGCCGGTGATGTTGCCGGCGATGTTGAAGCCCCAGGGGCGGTCCGGCGCGATCTGGTAAATCGCGTTCGCGTTGAAGGACCAGCGGGAGCCGGTGAAGACGTCCGACTTGTTGCCCACCTCCTTCTCGAAGAAGATGCTGGGATCGTCCGCGAACCCGTACCCCGTGAGATCGGTGACGGTGTCGGTGGGATCATCGTACCGCCGGAACTGGGGACCGACCTGCCAGGTCCAGTCGCTGTAGGTGATGTACCCCCGGAAGCTCCACCGGTTGGCCAGCCGTTTGGTGAGGCTGAGGGTCGCGCCGAGGTAGCGCTGCTTGCGGTCACCGTTGGTGTAGAGCGTGCCGCCGGTCGGCGCCAGCCCGTCCCGCAGGTCATAGTAGGGCTTGGTGACGGTCTGGCCGTTCGGCAGCGTGGCGGTGACGGTGCCGACCTGGACCCAGTCGTCCCGGGTGGCAAGGCGCGTATTGCCGGACTCGTCGAGGACGAAGATCCGCGCCTCGGGAATGTCGTGGATGTTGCGGTAGGTCAGGTTGAGCCCGAGCGCCACGTTGGTCCCGAACCCCTGGTCGACGCCTAAGGTGATCTCGTCCGTCAGCGTGGGCTTGAGGTTGCGGTCGTTGACGTTCGGGACGGCCGTCGGGTTGTTGGGGTCGATGTTGTAGGTGTAGGCGAACTGCAGGGAGCCCACCTCGTCGGGATCGAGGATCAGGTTGTGGTTGGCGTCCTCGAAATAGAAGTAGGCGTAGTTGTAGCCGATCGGGTTGACGCGGGTGGCGAGCGGCAGCTGGCCGAGCTGCTCGGCGTACCGCGAGAAGGTGCCGCGCAGCAGCGTCTGGCGCTTCTCGCCCAGCGCGTAGGTGATGCCGACCCGCGGCTCGACCGTGTTCCAGGTGAAGCCGCCGCCATGGTTCCCCTGGAAGGCGATCGGCGGCAGCAGGCCCTGGGCCTCGGGAACGCCGGGATCGAAGGCGGCCTCGTTCTTGAGGTACTGGCGGTCGTAGCGCAGACCGGCGTTGATCGTCCAGCGGTTCTGGGTGATCGTGTCCTGTGCCCAGGCCGCCCCGTAGTCCGATACGACCTTGTTCTTCCGGTTGCGGAAGAACTCGACGATCGGGAGATCGTACCCCAGGTAGTCCGCCGAGAAGACCCGGTTGCCGTGCGGCCAGACGGTGCCCGAGTTGTTGGCCTGCTCGCGGAAGCTGCCGCCGAACTTCAGCTCGTGGCCGGCGGAGCCGGTATTGAAGAAGTAGCTGGTGTCCAGCCGCCCCTGGTCGATCGTCGCGTCCTGTTTGAAGTCGTAGTCGGTGCCGCTGTAGATGCCGGCGGCGTCGATGAAGATGTGGGGCTCGAGCCCCGCCTCGGGAGTCAAGGTGAACTTGCCGGTGTCGCGCGACCACAGGCCGGTGATCGACCAGTTGGCGGAGGCGAGG
>DASXJP010000085.1:0-5854 GCA_036497345.1 Thermoanaerobaculia bacterium | reverse complement strand
GCGGCTGTAGCTCAGAGCGGCGTAAACATTGCCCAAAATATAGAATCCCGCCGAGCCGGTGACATGGTAGTTTTGATGAGATTCCGACGTCTTCTTGAGCCCCGCCGGCGGCCCGGCCGCGGGGACATAGAAATCGAAATCCTTCTGTCCGGCATGGCCTTTTAAGGTCAAGACGGGAACTATTGGATCGTTCTTCCTCAGCCAGTTTCGGTACTTTTCTCTTACCTCGCTGTACTTATCTTCCCCGAGCACCGAAATGCCCGAAGGTCTTGAAGTCGCAGGCTTTTTCAGGAAATTATACATGCTACCCTCTGTTGCAACTGAAGGGCCAACGACTTTTTTCAACTCCTCGCGTGCATCACAAGGGCTCTTGTCGTCACATGTGGCATGGATCTTTTCGGAGTCCCACTCTTGAATCATGTTGTATATCTCACGCGGTTTCCATCCAAACCAAGTCAGCTTGGCGTCGAGAGTGCTCCCTTTGGAGAGCCCGCCCTGGTTGGCCAGGATCGTCTCCCCACTCGAGTTGAACGGGCTCTTGACGTCGACGCTGGCAACAAACTGTTTTCCCATCTCCGTACCCAGGCGCCCCTTGAGCACGATCGTGTTGTCGTCAGCGACCTCCACGTTCAGCAGGGGTTTCGGTAGAGCGATGGCCGACGCCAACGTCGGGTCCTCGCAACTGCGCTGGAGCACCTCCTCGAAAACGAGGTACGTCCATGCATCCTTCTTCTCCTCCTCGGTCATCTGAGGCTTGCCCTGTGACGTGACAGGTGGAGCAGTTGGAGCCTGCGCCCACACCGCATGACCAAAGAGCAGCAGAGCCATGCCAAGAAAAGCCGACGCTATGCGTTTCATCTCATCCTCCTTTCAGGGATCGAGCGCCTGCATTCCCCTGGATGAACGCAGAACGGCCGGAAAGGCGGACACCGGCTCGGAGGCGGCGGGTTGAAATCCCGCCGGGGGCGAGGTAACCTGTTGGAATTCAGGACTTTCAGGAAAGCGGCAGGCAGCCAGTGTCGCAGAGCACGCAGGGCCCGACAGCGCCGGGAGAGGTCACCCGCCTCCTCGCAGCCGCCCGACAGGGGGATGGCGGCGCTATGGACCGGCTGATGCCTCTGGTCTATGACGAGCTGCGCGCCGTGGCCCGCCGGCAACTCCGCCGCCTGCGTCCGGGGCAGACCCTCGACACCACGGCCCTGGTACACGAGGCCTATCTCCGGCTGGTGGACCAGACCGCCGCCGCCTGGCAGGACCGGGCCCACTTCCTGTCGGTAGCCGGGGTTGCCATGCGCCACATCCTGGTGGACGCCGCGCGCCGCCGGATCGCCAAGAAGCGCGGGGGAGAGGGCCTGCGGATCACGTTCGACGAGCTGAGGCCGGGCCAGGACGGCACGGACGCCTCGCGCCGGGCGGTCGAGATCCTCGATCTGGACGAGGCGCTGACCTCGCTGGCCGCGCGCAACGAGCGGCTGAGACGGCTGGTGGAGCTCCGGTTCTTCGCCGGGCTCACCGAAGAGGAGACCGCCCAGACCCTGGGCACCTCCGAGCGGACGGTGAGACGCGACTGGCTCAAGGCCCGCGCCTTCCTCTTCCTTGCCCTGGGCGGCCGGAGCGAGACGTGAAGCCCGATCTGCCCACCGATCCCGAGCGCTGGCAGCGGATCGAAAGCCTCCTGGATGAGATGTTCGAGCGTCCGGCCGGCGAGCGCCGCGCCTTTCTGGACGAGGCCTGCGCGGGCGATCCGGAGATCCGGGCTCACCTGGAAGCCTTGCTGAAGGCGGATGAGGAGGCGGAAGGTTTCCTGGCCACGCCGGCCCACGAAGCCGCGGCGGCTCTATTGACGGACACCGCCGGCGAAGCGGCGCTCTTCGTGGGTCTCGAGCTCGGGCCCTACCGGATGCTCCGCGAGATCGGCGCCGGTGGCATGGGCGTGGTCTACGAGGCCGAGGACAGCCGGCTCCGGCGTCGGGTGGCGATCAAGCTGCTGCTGCCCGAGAACAGCCGGGACCGCGCGGCCAAGGAGCGCTTCCTGCGCGAGGCGCGCGCCGCCTCGGCCCTCGACGATCCCAACATCTGCACCATCCACGACGTCGGCGAGCACGACGGCCGGCTCTATATCGTCATGGCGTACTACGAGGGCGAGACCCTCAAGGAGAGGTTGGCGCGCGGGCCGCTGCCGGCCGCCGAGGCGCGACAGGTGGCCGTGCAGGTGGCCCGGGCCCTGGCGCGCGCCCACGAGGCCGGCATCGTGCACCGCGACGTCAAGCCGGCCAACGTGATGTTGACCCGCCACAGGAACGTAAAGGTTCTCGACTTCGGCATCGCCAAGATGAAGGGGGACTCGACCCTCACCCGCACCGGCAGCTCTCCGGGGACGCCCGCCTACATGTCGCCCGAGCAGGTCCGCGGCGAGCCCGTGGACGGCCGCACAGACCTCTGGGCCCTGGGCGTGATGCTGTACGAGATGCTCGCCGGCCGGCGACCGTTCCCGGGGGATGACCAGGAGATGGTCCTCGCCGCGATCCGCAGCCGCGAGCCCGAGCCGCTGGACCGCCTCCGCCCAGAGGTGCCGCCGGAGCTGGCCCGGACGGTGGCGAAGGCCTTGGCCAAGGACCCCGGAGACCGCTACGCGGATGCCGCGGAGCTGTTGGCAGACCTTGGATCGGAGCTGCCTCCGGGGCACCGTCGCCGGAGCCGGAAAGCGCTCCGGATCGGGCTCCTTGCGATTGGAGCGGTCGCGGCGGCCATGCTCCTCGCGTTCCTTCTCAAGGGATTTTTCCAGCGCGCTCCAGCCGTATCCGCGCCGCCCACGCTGAAAGTGGCCGTCCTGCGTCCGGTCGTGACCTTGGCCGGGAATGATCCCGAGGCCGCCTTCGTCGCCTCCGAGGTGACGGAGGCCACTCTCGCCGCCCTGACCTCCCTCGAAGGCATCGAGCCGCTCGACCCACCCGAGCAGGACGAGGAAGGAGAGACGGAGAGGTTGCGCCGCGGCGAAGCGGACGAAGCGATCCGCCCTCACATCAACTGCCGGGGAGATCTGTGCCGGGTCACCTTGCACCGCCTCCGGGGGTCCGGAGACGTGGTCCTGAAGATGGTCGAACCTTTCGAAGTCGAAGCCGGTATCGAAAGCTCCTATCAACTCGCCGAGGCCGTACGGATCAACCTGTTGCAACTCTATCGCGATCGGCCAGGATCTCCTGGCGTCAAGATCATGACCCAGGACTATGCCGAGTACATCGGCCTCCAGCGCCGGGTCGACCGCGGTGAGCGCCTGGGGATTGGCGAGCTCGCCCGGCTGGAAGCTCTGCTGCAAACGTCGCCCAATCTCCTCGGTGCTCGTCTGCTGGCATCCGGCGTCGCGCGCAACTTGGGGAAGCCCAATAAGGCCCTTGAGGAGGCAAAGATCGCTCAGCAGATTGCACCCCACGATCCGAGGCCTTTGATAGCACGCTTGCAGGTCGAGGAGGAAGAGCACCACCTAGACGCGGCGCGCGAGACACTGGCGAAATTGACCGCCCTGATTCCTGGCGACATCCGGGTGAAGAGCGCCAGGGCCGCCTTTCTGGAGGCTCAGGGAGAGCTCGAGGAGGCCTATCCCCTGCGCCGGGAGGTGGCCGAGCGGCGGCCCACTTGGCGCCACCTTGTGGAGTTGGGAATATTGGAGATCCACTTGGGCAAGGGGGATGACAATACGCGCCAGCGCCTCGCGGCTCTTCTGGCGACGCAGCCTGGTAATCAATATATGCGGCAAATCCTGGCGGCGCTGGAGACGTCCTTCGGGGATCTGAAGCGCGCCGCGGCGTTGTACGAGGAGCTGAGCCGGGCCAAGCCAGCGCGTTCGGACCTTACGAATCTCGGATTTGTCCGCTTCCTGCTCGGAGACTACGCCGCGGCCGAGAAGGCCTACCGGCAGGCGCTGGCCCTGGAGCCTGACAACCGTTTGACGAGCTTCAATCTGGCCACCGCCCTCGAAGCCCAGGGCGACCTGGCCGGAGCGCGGAACCTGTACCGCGGCCTGGAAGAAAAGCTCGCCGCCTCCTTGGATTCCCTCGACGACCAGCACCGCATGCTGTACATCCAGTGTCTCGTGCGCCTGGGCCGGAAGGCCGAGGCGAAGCGGCTCGCCGACAGAGCGTTCAAGAAGAGGCCGGAGGACGTCGAGGTGCTCCATCAGGCCGCCCAGATTTACGCGCTCCTCGGAGATCGCGTGCGAGCGAACTACTACATCAAGTTGGCGCTCGAAAAGGGCATGCGGAGGGAATGGCTCACGATCCCCGAGTTCCACTCCCTTCAGGAGGACCCGGAGTACCGGGCCCTCCTCGCTCCCAAACCGCACGTTTGACAATTAATCAGGGTGGCCCCTTGGGAACGTCCAAGCCGCCGAAGTTCAGGGTTGTGCCGACAGGATTCAACCATCTCAGCAGGTTGCCACTGTCGTCCTGGATTCCATAAAAATAAAGACCGTGCTGGGCATTGGGGTCGATGGTGCCGGTAACCTGTCCTCCAATGGTTATGAGCGTTTGAGTGAACGGACCTTGCGCGGGGACTGGGGGCGGAGGCTGCCTGGGGCCACCACCCGGTGGCTGGAATTCCTTAAATACCACATGATAGGTATTTAAAGGAGGATCAAAATTCCATGTCACCTTCTCCCCAGGGTTTTCGGAGTCGCGGTTCTTTCGGGCCGCCGCACCTTGAGGCGTTACAAAGATGTCGATGATGATCGCCATTGCATCCTCCTCTCTTCTTGAAGTCACGCCCGCCATGGGCGGCTTCCTTCGGGTCTCATCCTCCCAATGAGCTCAACCTCATCGCAGTGAACGCAGGACGCGCCCAAAAGCGGACATGTCGATAGAACCCTCCTCTCTAGACGGACCGATGACCGCCTTTCGCAAAAGGGGGCCCGGCGTCGCCGATCCCGCCGTGGTACCATTCGAGGTCGGCCAGCCAGGCTGTGACCTGTCTGAAAGGAGGCAGCGACTCATGAGCAAACGCACGGCCATCCTGTTCGCCGTCCTGGTCGCCCTGAGCCTGAGCGCAGGGCTCTCCGCAGCGACCCGCGGCACACCCGCCGAGGCAAGGGCGATGCTGCAGAAGGCGGTCGAACACTACAAGTCCGCCGGCCGCCAGCAGGCGCTCGCCGACTTCAGGTCCGGAAGACCGCCCTTCCACGACCGCGATCTCTACGTCGTCTGCGTCGACTCCAGGCATGGGATCGTGGCCAACGGCGGCTTTCCAGCGTTCGTCGGCACCTCGGCCGACGCGCTCAAGGACGCGGACGGAAAACCGCTCGGCAAAGCGCTCTGGGACGCCGCGTCCAAACAGCCCGAGGGCTCGATCCAGTATCAGATGCTCAATCCGGTGACTCACAAGCTCGAGCGCAAGACCACCTTCTATCAGAAGGTCACCGGCGATCTCCTGTGCGGCGTCGGGACGTACGACGCGGAGTAGGGCCCATGCGCTGCCGACCGCTCCTCCCGCTCACCGTCTTCGCTCTGCTCGCGCTCGTTCCACAAGCCTGGGCGCAAGCCGACAAGGTCGACGAGTATGTCCAGGCCGCCATGCGGAAACAGAAGATCCCCGGCCTCTCGATCGCCGTGGTCCGCAACGGCGAGGTCCTCAAAGCCAACGCGAACGGAAAGGTGACGCACCTGATCTTCCATCAGAACGGCGAGACGGAGGCGAAGAAGATTCGGTGACGAAGGAGCTTTGTGCATCCGTGATCGCTTAAGCCGCTGGTTTGAGCCCTGTTCGTTCAGGGAGTAGGCTTCGTTTCACGTTTGGATCGGGCGCTTCAGCAAGGAAAAAGTTCCGCAGGGGCCGCTCGCGAATTCGCGCCATGGCGGCGGGGTCC
>DASXJP010000084.1:0-3833 GCA_036497345.1 Thermoanaerobaculia bacterium | reverse complement strand
CCAGCCATGGTGCTCCCATTTATTCCATAGCCTCCACCACCAAGGCCATCTCTCCCAGGGTGCCACGTTGCTCTCAGGCAACGACAAGATTTGGTCCAGGGTCGAGCCCATACCCCAAGTGGTTGCGCGCCAGTCGGCATAGTATTCTCGGACGCGTATCAATCCCGCCCAGATCCCACGGACAACCAAGATCATCGCCAGGGTTCTGACTGCATTGCCCCATGCATTCCTCCAGCCAGCAAAGCCGGCCAGCACCAGTCCTTGCGCCAATAAGAATATCAGAGCCGAATTCCATGCAGCTCTGGCTTTCTCTCGTTCACCAGCATCACCATTGGCCAGATGCGCGAGCTCGTGAAGAGCTATCGCTCGGCTCGCCTTTCCCCACGATTTTTCTAGCACCTCGGGCGCGCCGAAGAGAACCAGCGTCTCTCCGCCATGAGCTCCAAACGTTTGACCTTCAGCGAGACCCTCTCTACATTCGAGGCGCGGCAGTCGCATCCCACAGCGTGCGGTCCAACTCTCCAGGTCAGCGACGACAATTGGAGCGTTCATCTTGGTAAGAGATATTGTCGCGTATGCCTCTCCACCTCTTTCGTTGCGTTGCTTGTATATAATAAAGGCGACCAGACCGACCAATGCGGATGAAAGTAGAGGAAACGCCAGATGCTTCACTTGGATTACGATGTCCGGCCCAACGCTCGCCTCGCCTGCTTGCCCTAATCTCTCTAACGTTTTGGAATCAAGAATCTGAAATATGCTTTTCTTCTTCGGGTTACTACTATTACTACTACCAGGAGCATTGGATTGGTGGACCTGTTTAGGAGCCGCATTTCCGCTGATTGCATCCCAAAGTAGGTATCCAGGGTTCGCTCCGAATGCCAAAGCAGCCACAATCATCATCACGAACCTGCCCCTCGTTTCCGAAGGGAAGGCGAACGGATTGAGCCTCTTGAGCCCGGAACGCTGGTTCAACATGGCAGGGATAGCCCAGTCCCCTAATTACATCTGACCTCGTCCAGAGCCAGATTGACCGCCCGTTCAATTTCTACCAGCCGACTGCGGCCCTGTGGCGATCGTGCTCGCATAACCGCTCGCTTGACGTCCTCTCTTGAAATTTCAGCCTTGTTCAGCGCCAGGGCTTCCAGAACCAACGGTACAAGAATAGGACCGATCAGGTCGGCGTTACCAAACCGGCCAGCCTCCTCCCATCGGTCCGTGGTGATGACCTCGTCTCGGGCCGCCAGATCAATCAGAGGCTCAAGATAACCGAGTTGCAATTCAATCCCACTCGGCTCAAGTTCCTGGAACGCCCGAGTGACCGCGTCGCGAACGAGCTCACGGTTTTTGGGCGAAGCGACGAACTCCTTCAGTTCCACCGAACGTTTCTCCACCCTTCACGGCTTTGACGTCACAACGATCGGCGGGCTGTTCCGCAGCTCGACCCGGTCTCCTGTCTTCAGTCCTTTACAGCCTTCGGTGATCTCCGCGATGGAGAACTTCTCCTTCACGTCCGTCACCCGCAGGATGCCGATCACCGTGGTCTCCTGCCCCAGGCTCTCGCCCGTCACGGGATCGAACAGCTCCTTTCCCTGCCCGATCGCGACCAACTCCTCTCCCGCCGTGAGGCCGGCATTGGTGCCGGCATTGATATACACGTGCTGTTCCTCGACCTTGACCACCGCCCCGCTCCAGGGGCGAGCCTTCAGCTTCGTCACCAGCTCGTAGACGCCTTTGTTGATGCAGGATTGGACCGCGTAGTTGATGGGCGGGGCGTTCTGGGTGGTGACAGCCCCTCCTCCTGTGCTACCGAATCCTCCCAAATCGAGTCCCAAGTGTTCCCAGGTCGCGCGCGTGGTCGTGTTGAAAATCTGCGCGCTCGTGGTGGCATCGACCACCCGGAAGGACATCGCGACTTCGGACACGTCCCTGTTGACTTTGATCAGGCCACCAAATTTGCCGCCGCCTCCGCCTCCCGTATGATTCTTCACGGGGGTGTACTCGTTGATCGAAGCGTAGATCAGGTAGTCGGCGCCATGGATCTGCCCGGTTTTGACGACCGTCGATTTCTTGGCCCGGCCGCTGGCGCCCAGGTCCTGCTCGCTCAGAGTCTTTTCGATCTCTCTCCGGTCCACGAGCTCGAAACGGTTGGCATGGTCCATCGCCGTGGAAAGGAGGTCCTCGATGCTCGCGACAGGCACCTCGGCGGCTCTCTGGGTCATCACTTCCGCCGCGGTCTCGTTGGCCGCCGCGGCGGTCGCCGTCTTGTTCTCGACCTTCATCACCGCCACCCGCATCCTGGGTCCGGAGTAGTCTGTGAAATGCAGGCCCATCCAGTCCTTGTCGGAGTTCCTCTCGACGGGCTGGAGGACGGGTTTCATGTTCCCCCGGCCGTCTACGAAATACGGCTCGCCCGGTGCCGAGGGCGTGAAGGTCTCGCTCTTCTTCCCGAAACCCAGAGCGGCTTCGCCAGTCGTGGTGAGCACAATGAAGATCATGGCGGTCGACGCTGCCGCCAGCCACCGGATGCCCCTCCCCGTTTTCATGTCGGTCTCCTTTCCTGACGCCTGTTCGCTCCTTCAAGACACCCTCACCTGGGGGCTTGGTTAGAGCCGGCGCGACTAACCAGGTCGAGCCGCGGGCGTGTCTTCCTCCAGAGACTCTTAAGGAGGAGGACTGCCATGGCGGATCGCCCCAATTTCTTCGAGCTCCTCGATCTCGACCCTCAGAGATCCAACTGGCCGGAGATCGAAGCGCGCGTCAAGGAAAAGAAGGGGGCCTGGGCCAAGGAGAGCACCATGGGCAGCCCGAAGAAGCGGCAGGAGGCGAAGCGCAATCTGGACCTGCTGCCGGAGATCCTCAGGGTCCTCCAGGATCCGGCGCTACGGAAGCAGGAGGCCGAGGATGCTCTGCGGCGCCGCGACGCGGCGCGGCAGGCTCAGGAGGAGAAGCTCGCGGAATGGATCGAGCTTCTGAAGGGCTCCGGCTCCTGCTCGGCCGAGCAGCTTGGAAAGATCTGCAGCCAGCTCAAAGGTGTCTTCTCCGAGCAGGACATCCGCGCCCGCTTCAGCGCCGCGGGAATTCGCGTGGAAACCGAACCCGCGGGTCCGAAGCCTCCCCGCGAGCGCACGGACCCCGTCACCGCCAAGGACATCCGACAAAATCTCGAGCTGTTGGGCCTGTCGAGCCTGTATGAGCTTCTCGACCTTCCGCCAGACTCGCCGGCCGGGATGCTCCGCGCCCGTGCCGAGGAGATCTTGAAGGAGATCCATCGCCTCGGACGCACGGACGTCGAAACCGCCGCCCGCAGCCGGCTGGCGGGCAGTTGCATGACGGTCTTCCAGAGCGAAGAGGAAAAAAAGAAATATGACAACCACCGCTTGCTGGAGGCCGTGGAGGCCATCGAGGAGCAGATCAAAGCAGCGGCGGAAGATGGGGTGCTCAGCGCGCAGGAAATCGAGACGCTGATTCGTCTGGCCGCACAGCGGGGGGCCTCACCGGATGATGCCCGCGAGGTCCTTGAGGAGCGCGCGGCCAGGGAGGGGTGGAAAGTGGAGCGTGCCCCGGCGGGCCCCTCTCCTTCTCCAGCGCCGGGTGGCCCCGCCTCGCAAGGATCGACGGGAGGTGAAGGAGAGCCGCCGCCCGCGCCCGCCCGGATGATCGTCCGCCCCATCTCAGGAGGGTTGCGTTTGAGCTGGGAGCCCCTGCGGCTTTCAGGAGTCCGTTACCGGGTGTTGCGCAAGGAGGGCTCCGTTCCCTGGGACGAGGGCGACGGCCTCGTGGTGGCTCAGACCGGCGATGCGCAGGCGGACGACGCGGCGGTTCCCCCCGCGGTC
>DASXJP010000083.1:0-8076 GCA_036497345.1 Thermoanaerobaculia bacterium | reverse complement strand
GAGCGCCGGCCGCTGCCCACGGTGGACGGCCGGATCGAGCTCCGGGACGTCTGGTTCGAGTACAACCCGGGGCAGCCGGTGCTCAAGGGGATCTCCTTCACCGCCCTGCCCGGCACCTCGACGGCGCTGGTGGGCCCTTCCGGCTCCGGCAAGAGCACGCTCATCGGCCTGGTGGCCGCCTTCCACCATCCGACCTCGGGGCAGATCCTGGTCGACGGCCAGGACCTCGTGGAGCTGCGGCTGGGCGACTACCGCTCCCATCTGGGGGTGGTCTTCCAGGACAATTTCCTGTTCGACGGCACGGTGCTGGAGAACATCGCCTACGCCCGCCCCCACGCCTCCGACGAGGAGGTGGTCCGGGCGGCGAAGATTGCCCGCTGCGACGATTTCGTGGCCCGGCTCCCCCAGGGGTACGACACGATCGTGGGCGAGCGCGGCGTGAAGCTCTCGGGGGGCGAGCGCCAAAGGGTGGCGATCGCGCGGGCGATCCTGGCGGATCCCCGCATCCTGATCCTCGACGAGGCCACCTCCTCGCTGGACAGCGAGAGCGAGGCGGCGATCCAGGAGGGGCTGGCCGAGCTGATGAAGGGGCGGACCACCTTCGTGATCGCCCACCGCCTGTCGACCATCCGCAAGGCCGACACCATCCTGGTGCTCGAAGGGGGGCAGATCATCGAGCGCGGCCGGCACGAGGAGCTTCTGGCCCTGGGCGGCCGCTACCACGCGCTCTACACCCGCCAGTACAACCTCGAATCCAACCTGTTCCGCAATCCGGGCGAGGCGGTCGAGGAGGAGAAAGAGGACGAGAAAAAACCCGCGGCGACCGCCGACGCGGCGGTGGGGGCGGGGGCCGGGCGGATGCCGTTGTTGCCGGTGTAGATGCCCGGGGATTGATCCCCGGGCGGCCTCAGCTCTTCGTCCGCCCCTCGGACTTCCGGTGCTTGTTCACCGTGCGGGCCGCGATCTCCTTGGCGCGGTCGGTGGACTTTCCTTCCTTCTTCTCGCTGGCTTCGACATGCTTGTACTGGCGCTCGTCTTTGCTGCTCCAGGCTTTCGGCATGATGATCTCCTTGGTGGTCCTGGATTCCCGCCGCGATCCATTCGCGGCCTAACCCTATGAAAAGCAAGGATCGGGCCACCTTTCTGGAGCAACCCGCTCACCTTATGATGCGCTCGAACCCCTGCTGGCGCTTGAGCTTCTGGGGCTGGTCCCGGGTGCCCAGGTACGTCTCGTGGCCGGAGAGATCGGTGGCCACGACGTAGAAGTCCACCGTGCCGTTCTGGTGGAAGCTCGGCGGGATCGCCGCCGTGTAGTAGCCGGCGCGGATCTGGCTCGTGTCCAGCGGGATCTCACGGTACTTCCCCCCCTCGGGCCGGGCCATCAGCTTCACGTCCTTCACCTGGTAATCGTCGGTGGCGCGGAAGCTGAGGTTCGCCACGGTGCCGCGGGCGTAGTCGAGCACGTAGCCGTCGCGCAGCACGAGCTTCGGGGGATCGTTGTCGAGACGGGCGAGGAGGTCCTCCAGGCGGGCGCGCGCCGCCGCGAATTGCGCGGCCAGGTGGGGCGTGGGCTCGACGCCGTTCATCATCTGCAGGCCGTCCCACGGCTTCTTGTGGCGCTCGATGTTGGGGATCTCGGCGAGGATCTGCTCCTGCTTGGCCTCGTCCTGCTTGAATTTCTCGTAGCTGGCGAGCCGCTCCTTGAGGCCGGGACGATCGGGCCAGGTGCGCTGGACCGGCTCCAGCCGGGCGACCGCGTCCGCGTATTTGCCGTCGCGGACCAGCTTCTCGGCCTCCCCCTCGATCGACTTGGCGGCCTGACCGCGCAGGTCGTCCGGATCGGTCGGCTTGGGGAGGAGGGCTTCGAGCGCGGCGAAGCGCTCCAGCGTCTGGATGGGATTGCCCTGGGCCGCGGCGGCCCGCATCTGGGCGTAGGCGGCGACGGCGCTCTTCGCCCGCTCATAGTCCACCCGCACCTCGGGCGCGAGCCCCGCCTCCTGCCCGGCACCGGCCTCGACGGCGCTCTCCAGGACCTCCAGGTCCCCCGACCTCAGGGCGCTGGCGAGATCGGTGGGCATCCGCTCGAAGGCCGCGCGCCCCAGGTTCTCCTGGATCGCACCCAGCGTCCGGCACCCCTCCGGGGAGAGCAGGCCCTGCTCTCCCCAGGGGATGGCGCGCAGCACCCGGCGGGCCCGGAGGTCGTCCCCCTGCGCGAGATAGATCTTCGCCTCCTCCAACCGGTCGACCGGCGGCTTCGAGAACGGCGGCCGCAGGGGGACCACGGACGCGGCCTCCACCGGGGCGGCGGCCTGCTGCTGGTGCCGCCGGTAGAGCCAGAAGCCGGCCAGCAGGCCGAGCACCGCCACCCCCCCGAGGGCCGACAGCACGGCCGGCTTGCGCAGGAACGGGGTGGACGCCGGGGCCGCGGCGGAGCGGGCCGGAGCGGCCGCGGGGACCTTCTTCTGGAACGGCATCACCTTGGCGCCGGCCGGCTGCGCGGCCGGAGCGCCCGGCGTGCGGGGAGGCGGTGGCGGCACGTTGAGCAAGGCGTTCAGCACCTCGTCGTCCACCGACGAGAGGACGTCCCCCTCGGGAGCCGTCTCCGCCGGTGGGAGCGGATCGGGCGCCGTGAATTGGGACGCCGACGCCGGCTGGGCCGCGCCGACGGGAGACCAGGCGTCCGGGATCACCACCGGCGGCAGAGCGGAGGGCGCTTGCGCCGCAATCGCGGGGCCGGGGGGCCCGATCGTGGGCGGCGCCGCGGGCGCGAGCGAAGGCATGGCGACCGGCGGCGGCAGGGGCGCCATCGTGCCGGGGGTCAGGAGCGGCGGCGGCGGCTCGGGAGCGGCGCTCACCGGGGCGGCGGGAGCGGGGAACGGGGTGATATTGGCCGCGGGTGGGGCCACCGGCTTCGCCGGGGGGACGAACGCGGGCTGGGGGGCCGGCGCCGGAGCGCCGATGGCCAGCCGCAGCGCCTCGCGGACCTCCCGGATCGACGGCCGCTGCTCAGGTCCCTGCCGGAGCGACCGCTCCAGCGCCTGCCGCAGGGCCTCGTCGTTCTCCAATTCGAAGCTCACCGCCAGCGGGAGCTGCACCACCGGCGCGTCGCCGAAGCCGACCGTCGCTCCCAGGACGTTGCAGGTGGTGAGGGCCAGCGAGTAGAGATCGGCCCGCACATCGGCCTCGCCGCCGGCCGTCACCTCGGGAGCCCGGAAGCGGGCGTTGTCGCCGCCCGCCGTCGCCGCCTCCGCCCCGCGGGGCCGGAAGACCGCGGTGCCCAGCCCCAGGAGCTTCACCTGCTCGCCCGCGGGGGCGGCGGCCACGAAGAGGTTGTCCGGCGAGACGTTGAGATGCGCCAGTCCCCTGGAGGCGAGCGCTTCGAGCCCGTCGAGCGCCTGGCCGATCCACGCCAGGAGCTGGCCCGGGGACAGGTCGCTGAAGGCGTCGAGCGTCCGGCCGTCCAGCAGCTCCAGGCCCAGGAAGGCGGCGCCGTCCGTGGTGAAGCCCGAATCGAGCACCGCCGGCAGGGCGGGGTGCCCCAGCCCGGCCAGCGCCGCCGCCAGCCTCTCGAATTCGGGGGCCCCGGCGATGAGCCGCGCGGGGTTGGTCACCGTGATCTGCTTCACGGCGACGGACCCGCCCGTCTTGGTGTCGGTCGCCTTGAGGACCGTCCCGAAGCGGGTCGACCTCAGGATCTTCTCGAGCTGATAGCGATCGGTGAGCTCACGGAACTGCATCGCCTCGTCCCTCCCCGGACCGGCGTACCACAGCCTGCCTTTTGGGTTCCTTCCTGCTGATGCTATTATAGATGGACCTCAATGAAAAGCGACCCGGAATCATGACGTACCGTTTGAAGACCCTCGTCCTGCTCGTCCTGCTCCTGCCGGGGGCCCGCGCCGCCACAGCGGCGAGCCCCGCCTCGCCCTACGGCGTCAACATCCACGCGCCCCAGGGCCCTGAGCTCGCCTCGCAGCTCGACCAGGTCCGGGCCGCCGGCCTCGGCTGGGTGCGCATCGACTTCATCTGGGCCGCCGTCGAGCCCCGCAAGGGCAGGTACGACTGGCGCGTCTACGACGCCATCGCCGCCGCCGCCAAGGCCCGGGGCCTCCAGGTCTTCGCGACCCTCGCCTACACCCCGGCCTGGGCCACCGACGGCCCCGAGCTGACCGGCGTGCCGCGCAATCCGGACGACTGGCGGCGGATCTGCTTCCGGGCCGCCAAGCGCTATCGCGGCAAGATCACCTACTGGGGGTTGTGGAACGAGCCCAACCTGAAGCAGTTCTGGTCCGGAAGCCGCGACCAGTATATCGACGTCATCCTCAAAGTCGGCGCCGACGCCATCCACACCGGCAATCCGGCGGCCCAGGTGGGCGGCCCCGAGCTGGCGCACCTGACCTCGAACGGCGCCGTCTGGTATGACTGGCTGCGCCAGTCCCTGATGGAAGCCGGGGACCGGCTCGACTTCATCACCCACCACGTCTACGACAGCGACGGCAACCACGAAGTCACCTCGAAGCTGAACGACAGCACCCTCTTCGGCGACCACCCGTCGCGCTGGAACATCCTGTCCCCCTCGGTCCGGGAGGTCCTGGAGAGCACCGGCTGGACGAGCAAGCCCGTCTGGCTGACCGAGACCGGCTGGGAGTCGTCCCAGGTCGGGGAATCCCGCCAGGCCGGCTACTACACCGGCCTCCTCAACGACTGGCTCACGGGCAAGCGCGATCAGGATTGGATCTCCAGGATCTTCTTCTACGAGCTCAAGGACGGCCCGGACGGCGGCTACTCCTGGGGCATCCTGCGGGCGGACGGCTCGGCGAAGCCGGCGTACGGGGCGTATCAGGGGTTCGTGGTGGGGCACTAGGCGGGCCGCCCGCCCAAACCCTCATCACCCCGGCCCTCTTCTCCCGTCCCCTCCCCCCTCCCTCACCGGGAGAAGTGGGAGAGACCCCTGCGGGGTTGTTTGGGGGCGGGCGGTTCCCCTCTCCCGGTGAGGGAGGGTGGGAGGGGACGGGAGAGGGGCCAGGGGTGAGGGTCCGGGGTGGGCGGGAAGCCCCACTTGTGATACCTTCCCCCGGATCTTCCCGGCCTCCCGGGTCGGCGCCGCTGTACCCGTCGGAGCCGTAGCGGGCTGCCGGAAGGCCTGGAACGCCCCAAACCGTCAGCGCGACGTACCCCTGCGGCCCCTGGCCACCGCCGGGCGCAGGTACGCGCTGTGAATTGTCGGCTTTGCCATCAGACAGGATCTTTGGAGGATTTATGCGTGAACATGAGCCCCTTGCCCGGACCGGCCCGTCGCGGCGGAAGCTGTCGGTCCTCGGGCTGATGGCGTTCGTCATCGCCATCCTGACCGCCCTGCCCGCCTCCGCCAGCGAAGCGGATCTCGTGCTGCCGAACCTGTCGAATCCGGATGTGACGTTCTTCGGCATGACCGGGCACAACCTGCTGCTGGGCGGCCTGGCCGTCTGCGTCCTCGGGCTGCTCTTCGGGTTGGTGATGTACACGCAGCTCAAGAACATGCCCGTCCACCGCTCGATGCGCGAGATCTCCGAGCTGATCTTCGAGACCTGCAAGACCTATCTCACCACGCAGGGCAAGTTCATCCTCCTGCTCGAGCTCTTCATCGGCATCGTCATGTTCATCTACTTCTACACCCTGCGCGGCTACGACATCGGCAAGGTGATCACGATCCTGATCTTCAGCCTGATCGGCATCGCCGGCAGCTATGGCGTCGCCTGGTTCGGCATCCGGGTCAACACCTTCGCCAACTCGCGCTCGGCCTTCGCCAGTCTCCGCGGCAAGCCGTTCCCGACCTATGCCATCCCGCTCAAGGCCGGCATCTCGATCGGCATGCTGCTGATCAGCGTCGAGCTGTTGATGATGCTCGGCATCCTCCTCTTCGTGCCGCGCGACTACGCCGGCCCCTGCTTCATCGGCTTCGCCATCGGCGAGTCGCTGGGCGCGGCGGCCCTGCGCATCGCCGGCGGCATCTTCACCAAGATCGCCGACATCGGCTCCGACCTGATGAAGATCGTCTTCAACATCAAGGAGGACGACGTCCGCAACCCCGGCGTGATCGCCGACTGCGTGGGCGACAACGCCGGCGACTCGGTCGGCCCCACGGCGGACGGCTTCGAGACCTACGGCGTCACCGGCGTGGCGCTGATCACCTTCATCCTGCTGGCGGTGAACGCGACGGTCGCGGGCCCCGACTTCCAGAAGATCCAGACCCAGCTCCTGGTCTGGATCTTCGCCATGCGCGTCATGATGATCGTCACCAGCGCCGTCTCCTACTTCATCAACGAGACGATCGCCAAGGGGCGCTTCAGCGACGCCGACACGATGAATTTCGAGGCGCCGTTGACCTCGCTGGTCTGGCTGACCTCGATCCTGTCGGTGATCGTCACCTACGCCGCCTCCTACCTGCTCATCCCGCACCTCAACGGCAATGACACGCTGTGGTGGAAGCTGTCGACGATCATCTCCTGCGGCACGCTCGCCGGCGCGCTGATCCCCGAGCTCGTCAAGGTCTTCACCTCGACGGAGTCGGCCCACGTCAAGGAAGTGGTGACCGCCTCCCGCGAGGGCGGCGCCTCGCTCAACATCCTCGCCGGCCTGATCGCGGGCGACTACAGCGCCTACTGGCTGGGCCTGACCATCGTGGCCCTGATGGGCGCCGGCTACGGCGTCAGCACGACGCTGCCGGACAACCTGATGATCGCCCCCGCCGTGTTCGCCTTCGGCCTCGTGGCCTTCGGCTTCCTCGGCATGGGCCCGGTGACCATCGCCGTCGACTCCTACGGCCCGGTGACCGACAACGCGCAGTCGGTGTTCGAGCTGTCGACCATCGAGACGCTGCCCAACATCAAGGCGGACATCCAGAAGGAGTTCGGCTTCGCGCCCGACTTCGACCGCGCCAAGCACCACCTGGAGGCCAACGACGGCGCCGGCAACACCTTCAAGGCGACCGCCAAGCCGGTGCTCATCGGCACCGCGGTCGTGGGCGCCACGACGCTGATCTTCTCGATCATCGTGGTGCTCACTCACGGCCTGCAGACGGAGTACGTCAAACTCCTCTCGCTGCTCAATCCGCCGTTCCTGCTCGGCCTGATCACCGGCGGCGCCATCATCTACTGGTTCAGCGGCGCCTCCTGCCAGGCGGTGTCCACCGGCGCCTACCGGGCGGTCGAGTTCATCAAGCAGAACATCCGGCTCGACGCCGGCTCCCAGAAGGCCTCCACCGAGGACAGCAAGCGGGTGGTCGGGATCTGCACCACCTACGCCCAGAAGGGGATGTTCAACATCTTCCTGACGGTGTTCTTCAGCACGCTGGCCTTCGCCTGCCTTGATCCCTACTTCTTCATCGGCTACCTGATCTCGATCGCCACCTTCGGCCTCTACCAGGCCATCTTCATGGCCAACGCCGGCGGCGCCTGGGACAACGCCAAGAAGATCGTCGAGGTCGAGCTCAAGGAGAAGGGCACCGCGCTCCACGCCGCCACGGTGGTGGGCGACACGGTCGGCGATCCGTTCAAGGACACCTCCTCGGTGGCGATGAACCCGGTCATCAAGTTCACCACCCTCTTCGGCCTCCTCGCCGTGGAGCTGGCGGTGGAGATGGCGACCACGACCCGTCTCGTGATGTCGGGCATCTTCTTCCTGATCTCGGTGATCTTCGTCTGGCGCTCGTTCTACGGGATGCGGATCCCGGTCGAGGCGGAGAGCAAGGTCTCGGCGGCCAAGGCCGTCGCCTGATCGCGGAGCGGACGGTTGGAAGGGGCGCTGCTCGCGGGCGGCGCCCTTTTTCTTTGCCGCGGCAAGGAAGCTTCGAACGGCGTATCCAAGCTTCCGACAGCGTATCAGAGCTTCCGACGGCTCGTCGGGACCTTCAAACGGCGTATCCGAGCTTCGAATGGCCTGTCGGAACCTTCCGACGGCGTATCCAAGCTTCCGACGGGCCGTCGGAAGCTTGGATGGCCCGTTCAAAGGTTCCGACGAGCTGTCGGAAGCTTGGATACCGCCGTCAGAAGCTTGGATACGCTGTCGGAAGCTTCCAATGGGCTGTCGGAAGCTTGGATA
>DASXJP010000082.1:0-4005 GCA_036497345.1 Thermoanaerobaculia bacterium | reverse complement strand
CCGACGGATCCGACCGATCCGTCCGATCGGTCGGATCTCTCTGCCGCCTCCGCGGGGCGATGAGGGCCCTCTACCCCGGCTGCTGCCAGAGCTTCACCCCGCCCAGCAGCCCGGCGACGTTCTC
Organism: Thermoanaerobaculia bacterium; assembly: GCA_036497345.1. Taxonomy (GTDB): domain Bacteria; phylum Acidobacteriota; class Thermoanaerobaculia; order Multivoradales; family UBA5704; genus DATARR01. The sequence continues at coordinate 3,881 of DASXJP010000082.1, read as the reverse complement.
GATGATCTTGGCGTTCTTCGGCAGCTTGAAGTCGATCTCTTTGGCGTTGCCGCCGCCGATGTAGAGGGCACGGTAGTTGAAGATCGGCGCGAGCCGCTGGATCACCTTTTTGACCCGGCGGTTCCAGCGCTTCTTGCCGACCTTGTGCAGGGCCGCGTTGCTCACCAGCTCCTCGTAGGTCTTGTGCTTGCGGAAGGGGTGGTGGGCCATCTCGACGTTCGGCACGTAGTGGCCGTCGACGTAGAGCGCGAAGCCCATGCCGGTGCCGAGGGTGAGGACGAGCTCGGTGCCGGAGCCCTCGATCACCGCCAACCCCTGGACCCCGGCGTCGTTGGCGACGCGGACGGGCCGGCCGGTCAGCTTCTCGAGGGCCTTCCCGAGGTCGAACCCCGCCCAGGAGGGGTCGAGGTTCGGCGCCGTCAGCGCGCGGCCCTTGACCACCACGCCGGGGAAGCCGGCGGCCACCCGGTCGAAGTGGGGCATCTGCGCGACGATCTCCTCGACGACCGCGAGCACGGCCTCCGGCGTGGCCGGATGTGGCGTCTCGATGCGCACCCGCTCGCTGATCTCACGGTCCGCCGCGTCGGCGGTGAACCCCTTGATACCGGTGCCGCCAATGTCGAGGCAAAAGGTGATCAACCCCTTCTTCTTCATCCCGGCTCCTCCCAGAAGTGGAACGTCGCCAGGATTATGTCATCAGGAGAGGCGCATCAGGAGAGGCCGCCCGGGCAGGGATGCCCGGGCAGGGCTCAGCGCAGCTTTTCTTCCAACTTCCCGTCCGTTCCCAGCGCCGCCGCGTAGCCGCCCTTGGCGAGCCAGTCCTTCGCCGCCGCGTCCCCCTTGAGGTAGGCATCCCAGAAGGCGGTCGTCCCCTGGAGGATGAGGCTGTGGAAGACGGGGTCCTTCGGCCGCTCGGCCTGGATGAGGCGGCCGGAGAAGACCATGTGGTCTCCCCCCTGGAAGGTCACAAGGTACTGGTCGACGCCCTGGATGTGATCGTAGGCGATGCGCCGCTCGGCCGCCTTGGTCTCGCCGATCGGGCTGTCGTCCTCGGTGCCGGTCATGTGGAGGATGGGGATGTGGACGTCGCGGTAGACGCGCTCGTAGTCCTTCTGTTTGGGGACCGGCGTGCTCATCGCGATGGCCGCCTTGAAGCGCGGCTCGGTGAAGTTGCCCCCTTGCCCCGCCACGGCCATCGTCGTCCAGGAGCCGAAGGAGTGGCCGGCCATGCCGACGCGCGTGAGGTCGAGCCGGTGGAAGAGGGGAGAGCCGCCCTGGTTCAATTTTTCCAACTGATCAAGGACGAAGCGCACGTCCAGGGGCCGCGCCACGGCGTTGCGGGGATCGCCGGCGGCCTCCTTCAGGTTCTTGAGCAGCCGCCCACCCTTGGTGATCGCGGTGGTGTCGCTCCCCAGGTGCTCGACGTGGACGGAGACGTATCCCCAGCTCGCCCAGTGACGGCCGAGGTACTCATAGCCGTTCCGCGAGCCGCCCAGGCCGTGGGAGAAGACGATCACCGGGAACGGGCCCGCGCCGGTGGCCGGAGCGTAGATCTTCACCGGCACCGGACGGCTCCGGGAGGCGTCGTGCCAGTCGAGGAGGGTGGCGGTGACGATCGACGGGCCGGGGTCCGCCTTGTAGGTCTTGGCTTTGGCGGCCGGCGCCGGGGCCGGCATCGCAGGTATGGCGAGCAGAAGAAGGGCGAGACAAAAGCTCGGGGCTCTCATGGCATTGGAACCTCCCGATCAGGAATTTCCTACGGCTTGGGCTCCGCCGCCCGGGCGATCGCGGCCTTGAGCTTGTCGATGTCCACCGGCTTGACCAGGTGCTCGCGGAAGCCCGCCTCGCGGCTGCGGCGCAGATCCTCCTCCATGCCGAAGCCGCTGACGGCGATCCCCTGGAGGCCGTAGCGCTCGCGCAGCTCGCGCATCAGGTCAAAGCCGCTGCCGTCCGGCAGCCCGAGGTCGCTCACCACGAGGTCGAAGGTGTGGCTCGCGGCCAGCTCGCGGGCGGCGCGCACGTTGGCGGCCGGCTTGACGTCGTGGCCGGCGAGCTCGAGCAGGTCGGCCATCACCTGGAGGGTGGGCTCGTTGTCTTCCACCAGCAGGAGCCGGAGCGCCGGGGCCTCGGCGGGGCCGGCGGTGGCTCCGGCCGGCCGGGCGGCTTCGGGCGCGTCTACGGTGTCGAGGCTCACCGTGAAGGTGGCCCCCAGACCCCGGCCCGGGCTCAAACCCGTGAGCGTGCCGCCGTGCTGGTCGACCAGGGCCTTGCAGATGGCGAGGCCGAGCCCCAGGCCGCCGAAGGTGCTTGTGATCGCGGGGTTGCCCTGCTCGAAAGCGTTGAACAGGCGCGGCAGGTCCTCCGGCGCGATGCCGATCCCCGGATCGATCACCGCCACCTCGATCCTCCCCTCCTCGGAATTGCGCGTCACCACCCGGATGCGGCCTCCCGCTGGGGTGAATTTCACCGCGTTCTTGAGCAGGTTCCAGAACACCTGCTGAAGCCGGGCCGCGTCCGCCCGCACGTGGCGCTCGGCCGCGCCCGGCTCGAAGCCGATGGCCAGCGTGCGCACCTCCACCCCCTCGGAGCAGATGGCGATCGTGTGCTCCAGCAGGGCGTGGACGTCGACCGTCTCCAGGTGGAGGGAGAGCTTGCCGCGGGAGACGCGGGTGAGGTCGAGGAGGTCGTCGATCAGCTTCGCCTCCAGCTCGACGTTGCGCTGGATCATCCGCAGGTCCGCGCGCAGGGGCTCGGGCAGGCCGGGGGAGCGGGCGAGGGCGGCCACCCGCAGCAGCACGGGGGTGAGCGGCGTGCGCAGCTCGTGGCTCAAGGCGGCCAGGAAGTGGTCCTTGGCCTTGCTGGCGGCCTCGGCCCGGCCATAGAGGCGGGCGTTGTCGATGGCGAGCGAGGCGCGGGCGGCGATCCCTTCGGCCAGCTCCAGGTCGTCGGGCCCCAGATTGCGGCCCGAGACCCCGCTGGTGGCGAGGAGCATCACGCCCAGGACCTCGCCGCGGGCGGCCAGCGGCGCGGTCAGGAACGATCGCGATCCCATGCGCACGAAGCCTTCCAGCATCTCCGGATGGCTCGTGGTCTTCAGCGCCGTCTCGTAATTCACGCTCGCCGCGAGCTGGCTCTCGCCGCTCTTCACGGCCCGCCAGAGGAGGCTCATGGGGTTCTCGGGCAGACCCGCGAAGACCTCGCCCAGATGCCGCAGCAGCTCCTCCCCGGCGGGATCGACGTGGCGCAGGGCCACCGGCCGCAGCCGCGGACCCTCCTCGAGCTCGCAGATCAGCCCGTAGTCGGCGAGGCGGGGGACGGTCAGATAGAGCAGGCGCTCCAGCGTCTCCTCGTAGTCGAGCGACTCGGAGAGGGCGCTGCCGGCCTCGGCGAGCAGCGCCGCGCGGGCCTCGGCCCGCTTGCGGATGCTCAGATCGAGCACGAAGCCGACCGAGGCGTCCGACTCCGGCAGCAGGGCGGAACCGGCCAGGACGGGCATCCGGCTGCCGTCGGCGCGGCGGAGCTCCTTCTCATAGGGAGCGCAGGCGCCGGTCGCCATCAGCTCGATCATCGCCTTCTCGTCCGCCTCCTCCCAGCCGGCCGGGGTGAGCTCGACCCAGCTCAGCTCGCCGCGCTCCAGCGCCTCCCGGGAGTGGCCGAGCATGGAGAGGAAGGCATCGTTGGCGCTGGTGATGCGGGTCTTCTCGTCGGCGTAGAAGATTCCGAGGATGTTCGCCTCGAACAGACGCTCGGCGCGAGCCTGGCTCTCCCGCAACGCCTGGAGCAGCGAGCGGCCGGTATCGAGTCGGCGGACGGAGCCGCCCGCCCCTTTACGAAAGGAACGGCGGCGCTTGGGCTTGAGCAACGGAAGCACCTTCGTCTCG
>DASXJP010000081.1:0-8504 GCA_036497345.1 Thermoanaerobaculia bacterium | reverse complement strand
GCGTCCACGAAGAGGCCCCACTGCATGGCGCCGTCGCGCAGCCGGATGCGGCGGATACCGCGCATGGCCTCCGCGAACTCCTCGGCGCGGGCGGGATCGATCCGGTAGCGCACGGTCACCATCACCGGGCCGCGGTCGGGCTCGGGATCGCGGGCCACGATGGGCGCCGCCCACTGCCGGGAGGGGGCGAGGTTCAGCCCCTCGCCGGAGCGGAGGTGGATGCGGAAGGTGGCGGCCAGCCCCACGATCATGCCGATCGCCGACAGCAGCAGGGCCCGGGGGACGCCGAGGTGCTCGCCCACCACGCCCCAGAGCGCGCTCCCGCCGGCCAGGCCGGCATAGAAGACCAGCATGTAGACCGAGAGGGCCCGCCCTGTCACCCATGAGGGGACCACCGTCTGCACCGCCACATTGAGGCTGGAGAGGAGGGAGAGCCAGGCGCCGCCCGCGAGGAGCATGGCGAGCATCAGCACCCAGAACGAGTGGACATAGGCGAGCGCCAGCGTGGCGCCCGCGAAGACCAGGGTCGCCACCGCCACCACGGCGTTCATCGAGCTCCCCCGTTTGAGGTGGGGGAGGGCCATGGCGCCCGCCACCGCGCCGGCGCCGAGGGCGCCGAGGAGGAGGCCGTACCCTTCCGGCCCCGCCTTGAGGTCCTGCTTGGCGACCAGGGGTAGGAGGGCCCAGAGAGAGGCGCCGCAGAGGATGAACGTGCAGCCGCGGATGGTGGGAGCGATCACCTCCGGCGCGTGGCGGACGTAGCGCAGGCCGGTGGTCATGGCGCCCCAGATCCGCTCGGCCGGCAGCATCGCCTCCTCGGCCGGCCGGCGCCAGAAGAAGAGGACCACGAGCACGCCCAGGAACGAGATCGCGTTCACCAGGAAGGTGACGGCGGGCCCGGCGGCGGCCACCACCAGGCCGGCGAGGGCGGGGCCGAGGGCGCGGGCGATGTTGAAGCCGATGCTTCCCAGGGTGACGGCGGCCGGCAGATCCTCGCGCGGCACCATCTCCGGGACGCTCGCCTGCCAGGCCGGGCCGTTGAGGGCGGCGCCGAGCCCGAGGAGGAAGGTGAACGAGAGCAGGATCCCGGGGGTGGCGGCGCTGGCGGCCGTGAACGCCCAGAGGCCGAAGGCGGCGAGGGTCATCCAGGTCTGGGTGACGAGGAGCAGCCGGCGGCGGTCGAGCACGTCGGCCACCGCGCCGGCCGGCAGCGAGAGCAGGAACATCGGCAGGCTGGTGGCCGCCTGGACCAGCGCCACCAGGGTGGGCGACGGGCTGAGCGTGGTCATCATCCACGACGCGCCCACGTTCTGGAACCACGTTCCGATGTTCGATGTCACGCTGGCGATCCACAGCCAGCGGAAGATCGTGTGCCGCAGCGGGCTCCAGGTGGAGCGGGGGTCAGGGCTCGGCATCGCCGCCCGATGGGGGCTCGGGAAGATTGGCGAGGTAGTCGGAGGCGGCTTTGAGGAATTCCCGTCCTCCCCGGATCAGGTCCATCGCCTCCTCTTCCTCGACGGTCACCTCGATCTGATAATCGGCATATTGGCGAATTTCAAAGGCCCGACGTAGGAGTTGGTGAAATCGGCGGTCGATCTCATTGGTACGAGCGAAAATCAATCCGTACTGAGATATGACCTGTCCATGACGTGAGAGTTTCTGTCCACGGCTCAGAAGCAGGGCCTCGGCAATGTAGAAGCAGCCATAGTAGGCGCGTGATGCCGCGAATTCAGGGGCCCCCGATTTGAGGATGACCTCAGCCGTCTCGAAAGACTTGGCCGCCTTCTCCAAGAGGGCCTGAATATCGCTCACGCCGCCACCGGTATGGCATCTTCCTGAATCGTCTTGAAGAAGATCCCCTCTCTCCGCCGCCAAGCCTCAATATCGGCCGGCATCACGGACAGGACGAGCCCCGAGTCGAGTGACAAGGGCCAGGCGACAGACTCCATGGCCACGATCTCCTTCACTGGGCGTACCGGCCCCTCCAGCAGCAGCAGGAGATCCACGTCGCTCCCCTCATCGGCAGTGCCCCGGGCATAGGAGCCGTAGAGGAGGAGCCCGCGGAAACGGTCGCCGTAGAGCTCTTTCAGCCCCCTCTCAAGCTCCACGATCACGTCCCGGACTTTCAGCGGCAGCTTATCCATGGCGTCCTCATTCTAGTGGATGTCAGGGTTAGGTATCGCCGTCGGATTGTGGATTGGGAAGATTGGCGAGGTAGTCGGAGGCGGCCTTGAGGAAGCTCCGGGCACCGGCAATCAGATCTTCGACAAGCTCAATTTTGATCGGGACTTCCGTCTGGTAGTCGGCAAAATTTCGGAGGTCGAAGGAAGTAGCAAATAGACCGTGATATTTGGGATCAAGGAGCTTTGTCTTGGAGAAGTGTAGACCATACTGAGCAAGGACCTGACCATGGCTGGAAAACTCCAGACCTAACGAGAAGCTCGGCCGCTTCAATCGATCTCGCCGTCTTCTCCAGGAGATCGTCAATCTTGCTCATGCAGCCGCCGGTATCGCTTCCTTCCGGATGACACGCAGGAAGGTCGTCTCACCCCGTTCGAAGTCTTCGATACTGGCAGGTATGACCGAGAGGACCAGGTCCGATTCCAGAGAGATCGGATTCTTGATGGGCTGCACGTTCAATATCTCCCGCACCGCGTCCACCGGCCCCTTTAACAGGAGCAGGAGGTCCACGTCGCTCCCCTCCCAGGCAGTACCTCGGGCGTAGGAGCCGAAGAGGAGGAGCCCGCGGTAGCGGTCCCCATAGTAGTCTCGCAGACCCTTTTCGAGCTCGATGATGACGTCCTGGACTTTCGACGGCAGCTTAGCCATGGCGTCCTCATTCTAGCGGAGAAGGGGACGGAGGGGTCCCGGGGCTGGCTTTCCGCCCCCGCTCAACCATAGGATAAAGCTCCAGCCATGAAGAGCTTCGACCTCCCCAGCATCCTGGCGGGCCTGCTGGCCTGTGGCGTGGCGGTGTTCGTGAGCACGGCGCTGGTCTTCCTCGTCTTCCGGCTGAACACCATGCTGCGCCGGCGGGACGCGCAGGTGCGCCTGCTCCTCTCGGGGCACCGCTCGATCGCCATCGCCCTCGGGGCCACGATCCTGAGCCAGGCCCTGCTGCTGCGCCACGTGGTCTTCCCGGTGATGGCGGTCCTGCGGGACCTCTTCCTCCAGCGGGCCTCCCTGTTCACCGTCTTCGCCGTGGCCGGCCAGTGCGGAATCTTCTTCTTCCTGATCGGCGGCGTCGCGATCGGCTCGGTCTGGCTCGCCGGATGGCTGTTCACCCACATGACCGGGGACCTTCCGGAGCAGGAGGAGATCCTGCGGGACAACGTGGCGGTGGCCATCTTCTACGCCTTTGTCCTGCTCGCCATCACGGTCATCCTGAACGAGGGGATCGAGGATCTGGCGCGGTCGATCATCCCCTACGGCCGCTCGGGGGTGGTGCGCCTGCCGTGAGGAGGTCGGGCTGCTCCGCCCTGGGGTGTGTCGGGCTGCTCGTGCTCGCCCTGGCCGTCCTGACGGGAGTCGTCCACCGGACCCTGCCCCCGCGGATTTTTCCACCCCGGCCCGCTCCCGGCCCCTCTCCGGCCCCTGGGGTCACCCAGGACGAGACCGGCCCCAGGTTTGTCCGCGAGGACGACGGCGACCGTCTCCGTCTCTCCTTCGGGTTCTCCGATTACGAGGGCCGGCCCCACCACTTCGCCTGCGAGGTCAGCAAGCAGGATTACGACCGCGACCTGACCTCCTTCGGCTACTTCCAGGACGACCTCGACCGGACCGTGGGGGAGGAGCTGCGCGAGCTGTTCGAGCGGCAGGCCGAGGAGCGCGGGGTGGCCCGGTACGTCCAGCTCGCGATGGGCCGCGACACGAGCTACCGCTGGCAGTGGACGGTGCCGGGCGGCCTCCCCCCGGTGGTGGCGAGCGCGCTCACGGCGAGGCTCCGGGATTTCGACCACTGGCTCGATCAGGATTTTCCGCGCGAGAGGGAGGAGCTCACCGCGCGGTACCTGCGGGAGCGGGGGGTGCTCCTCCAGGGGGAGAAGGCGTCGGTCGACTACGCGCGGGAGGTCGAGGGGGCCACCGGTCCGCTCGCGAGCTGTTACGAGGCGCTGCGGCAGACGGGGGCCGGGGCGGACGACCGCCGCCTGCTCGCCCTCTTCCTCGCCTTCTTCCAGGATCTGCGCTACGAGGTGCCGCCGTCGGTCGAGCTCGGGCGGCACGTCCTGGGCTTCCGGGTGCCGACCGCGGTGCTGGTGCGCGGAGGCGGCGACTGCGACTCGAAATCGGCCGCCTTCTGCGCCCTCTGGCGCCACCGGCCCGAGCGGGCGATCCTGATCCTCGTCCCCGGGCACGCCCTGGTGGGCGTGGAGGGGACGCCGCACGCCGGCGAGGCCTACGTGCGGCTCGGCAACCGCTACTTCGTGCTCTGCGAGGTGGCGGGTCCCGGCAAGATCCCGCCCGGCTTCGGGGGGATCTCCGGCAGCTTCGAGTACGTGATGATCGAGCCGGCGGGGGAGTGAGCCTTCATGATAAAGTAAATATGACTTCCAGGCGGGCCGCGAGGCACCTATGAAAGCGATTCCTCTCCAACACGACGACGTCTACTATCCGGAGTCCGACGGCCAGCCGATGGCGGAGACCGATCTCCACCGGGATGAGATGTACGACCTGATCCACGCCTTGAAGCGGAGGTATCGGGACGTGCCGGACGTCTACGTGACGGGCAACCTCTTCTTCTATTACGTCAAGGGAAATCCCCGGTCCGTGGTGGCTCCCGACGTCTTCCTTGTCTACGGGGTGGCGAAGAGGAAGCGCCGGACGTACAAGCTCTGGGAGGAGGGGCGGGTCCCCTCGCTGGTGATCGAGCTGACCTCGGACAACACCAAGAACGAGGATCTCTCGAAGAAGAAGGTTTGCTACGAGAGCCTGGGAGTCGAGGAGTACTTCCTGCACGATCCCTATGGGGATTATCTGCACCCCACCCTCCAGGGATTCCGGTTGGCGAACGGGCGGTATCGGCCGATCGATCCCGAGCCGGACGGCTCTCTCCGCAGCCTCACGACGGGGCTGATCCTCCAGGTCGAAGGCACCCGGCTCCGGCTGGTGGACGCCGTCACGGGAGAGCGTCTGCTCTGGGACGACGAGCTCGACGAGAAAGTCGACGCCGCAGAGCAGCGGGCCGCTGCCCTGGAAGAGGAGCTCGCCCGCCTCCGCCGGAAACTGGCCGAAGGAGCTTAACCCCCACCCGGCAACCGCACCTCGAACCGCGCCCCGCCCCCCTCCCGGTCCCCCGCGGTCACCGTCCCGCCGTACCCCTCCACGATCGCCTTGACGATCGCCAACCCTAACCCCGTGTGGCCGTCGCGGGCGTGGGGCTCGTCGGGACGGTAGGTGAAGAAGCGGTCGAAGATGCGGCCGAGGTGGCTCTCGGGGATGCCGGGGCCCTGGTCCTCGATCCGCACAGAGGCGATTCCGTTCGCGGCGAGGGTGACCGTCACCGTCCCGCCGGCGGGGGAGAAGCCGAGGGCGTTGTCGAGGAGGTTCTCGAAGACCTGGAGGAGGCGCTCGGAGCGGGCGCGGACGAGGACCGGGACGCCGGGCGAGACGAGGTGGATCTCCGCCTTGTCGGCGCGCCGACGGAAGCCCTCGACCACCTCGCGGAGCAGGGCCTCGAGGTCGACCCCCTCCGGGGATTCGGTCTCCAGGCGGGCGTCGATCTCGCCGATCTCCCGCACGGCGGTGAGCAGCCGCTCCATGCGGGTGACCTCCCGTTGCACGAGGGTCAGGAAGCGCTCGCGGTCCGCCGGGTCTTCGAGGTCGGCCAGGAGCTCGGCGGCCGAACGGACGGAGGCCAGCGGGTTCTTGAGCTCGTGGGAGACGTCCGAGGCGAAGGATTCCAGGGCGTGCTGGTGGGCGGCCAGGCGGTGGCTGAGCTCCTCCAGAGCGCGGGCGAGGTCGCCGATCTCGTCCGCCCGGCGCGAGCCCCCGAACCGGCCGCGCAGCCGGCCCCGGCGGTCCAGGAGGTCACTCGCCTCGTCGCGCAGCCTCCGGATGGGATGGGTGATCGTGCCGGCGAGGAGGAGGGAGAGGACGGCCGCCACGCCGACCGAGCCCAGGAAGACCTTGAGGATGTCGAGACGGACCTGGTCGATCTCGCGCAGGATGCGAACGGTCGACTGGGAGACCAGGACCGCGCCCACCACCGCGTTGCCGTTGCGGACGGGGATCGCGCTCTGCAGGGTGAGCGAGGGGCGCCAGAGCTCGTTGCCGGTGGTGCCGACCGCCGCGCCGTAGCGTCCCGCGAGGGCGGCCCGCACGGCCTTGGCTGAGCTCGGGAGGTCCTGGCTCGGATACCGCCGCAGGTCTTCTCTTCCTGAGGAGCTCCGCCCTCCCCGGAGGAGCCGCCAGATCCGGTAGGCCCCTGCCGCGCCCCGATATAAGAGGTTGTCCCGTGCCTGCCCCGGACCGCGGAGGGTGGGCTCCTCCGGAGCGCGGGGGCCCAGCCGGCTGGAGTCCGCGAGCAGGGCACCGCCGGCGCCGAAGATCCGCAGCCGCGCCTCGGTGCGGCTCCCCAGCCGATGCAGGAGGGTGGAGGAGGCCGCCGCGTCCAGGACCGGCCGGTCCCCCAGGCCCGCCGCCAGCAGCCGCCCCTGCTGGACCATGGCGCGCTCCTGATCCTCCAGGAGCTGCCTCTCGTAGACCCCCAGGTAGAGGAAACCCGCCACCGGCAGAAAGACCAGCAGGACGTTGAAGAGGAGGAGCCGGGCGGAGATCCGCGAAGGTAGGCGGAGACGGAAGCGCAAGGCTCACTCCGGCCGGAAGCGGTAGCCGAGCCCGTAGACGGTCTCGATGGCGTCGCTCGCCGGGTCGGCCTCCGCCAGCTTCTTGCGCAGCCGCTTGACGTGGCTGTCGATCGTGCGGTCGCTGGCATAGGCGTCGTGGGGGTACCCCTCCTCCAGGAGCTGGGCGCGGGTCTTGACGTGGCCGGGCCGGCGGGCCAGGGCGTGGAGGAGGGTGAATTCGGTGACCGTGAGCGGCACGGGAGCGCCGTTCCAGAAGGCCTGGTAACGGGCGAGGTCGAGCCGCAGGCGGCCGGCTTCGAGCACGCGCTCCTCGTCCGGCGGCGCCTGGCGGTGGGCGGCCCGGCGGAGCAGCACCTTGACGCGCGCGGCCAGCTCGCGCATCGAGAACGGCTTGCAGAGGTAGTCGTCCGCCCCCAGCTCCAGCCCCAGCACGCGGTCGAATTCCTCGTCGCGCGAGGTGAGGAAGAGGATGGGGAGCCGCTCGGAGAGGGCGCGCAGCCGGCGGCAGAGCTCCAGGCCGTCCATGCGCGGCATCAGGACGTCCAGGATGGCGAGGTCGGGCAGGGAGCGCTCGAAGCTCCGCCAGGCGGCGAGGCCATCCGCGAAGCTCTCGACGCGGTACCCCTCACGGCGCAGGGCGAAGCCCACGGTCTCGCGCAGGCTCTCCTCGTCGTCCACCAGGGCGATCAGGCCGCCGGAAGCCGGGATCGTCATAAAGACAATCTAGCGCAGATCCGGGCGGTACGCCGGATTTCCACAATTCCGCCACAATCCTGCGGGCTCTCGCCCCGATCCCGCCCGCGCCGCTCCCCGGCGGCGCGATGGAATCCCCTCCAGACCTTCAAGGAGGGAAACCGAACATGTTTTCGAACGAACCTGAAAAGCGGCGGTGGCGCGACTCGACCGGCTTCAAGATGATCGCCATCGGCGGTCTGGTGCTCCTGCTCCTGATCCCCCTGGGCATGGTGGAATCGCTGATCCAGGAGCGCGAGCACCGGCGGACCGAGGCGGCGGACGAGGTGGCGTCCACCTGGGGCAAATGCCAGCTCCTCGGCGGGCCGGTGCTGACCGTCCCCTACCAGCAGCATTCGAAAGACGATAAAGGAAGGGACTACGTGTCGGTCTACTACGCCCGCTTCCTCCCCGCGGACCTCAGGATCGCGGGCAAGGTCCTCCCCGAGAAGCGGAACCGGGGGATCTTCGAGGCCGTCGTCTACCGGGCCGACCTGCGCTGGGCGGGCACCTTCCAGCGTCCGAGCTTCGCCGCCTGGAAGGTCGCGCCGGAGGATGTCCTCTGGAGCGGCGCCTATCTGAGCGTGGGCGTGCCGGACCTGCGGGGCATCCGGTCGGCGGTCGCGATCCACTGGAATCAACGCGCCCTACAATTCCAACCTGGGGGTGCCGAGGAAGGGTTGTGGGACTCGGGGCTGCGCGTGCCTGTGCCGGACCTCGCCGCCGGCAAGGAGGGGGACGCGTACAGCTTCGCGTTCGACCTGGGGCTCAATGGGAGCCGCCAGCTCCAATTCCTCCCCCTGGGCCAGCAGACCACGGTCTCCCTGAGCTCCCCCTGGCCGGCGCCCAGCTTCAACGGCGCCGTCCTGCCGGAATCGCACCACGTGACAGACCAGGGGTTCGACGCCTCCTGGAGCCGCTCCTGGTACAACCGCAGCTACCCCCAGCAGTGGCGGCAGGGCGAGG